>PLRT01000023.1 GCA_003164915.1 Hyphomicrobiales bacterium
CGCGCCGCTCGGCCTCGGCGAAGAAGGCGTCGACCGAAGCGGGATGCACGGTGCAATAGACGCAGGCGGTGGTCGTGCCCTGGCGGAACAGCTCGTCGAAGAAGAAGCGGGCGACCGCGGCGCTGTGGGCGGAGTCGGCGAACTTCTGCTCTTCGACGAAGGTGTATTTGTTGAGCCAGTCGAGCAGTTGCGCGCCATAGGAGCCGATGACGCGGGTCTGCGGATAATGGATATGCGCGTCGATCAGGCCGGGCAGGACGAGCTTGCCGGAATGGTCGTCGATCGCCGCGCTCTGCGGCGCGCGCGCGAGCACATCGCGCGCCTCGCCGACGGCTTCGATCAGCCCGTCGCGCACGGAAACCGCGCCGTCGTCGATCAGCCGCCAGGCGCGCGCGCCGGCCAGACGCGGATCGTCGCGGAAGGTGAGGATGCGGCCACGAACGATCCGCCCCGTCACGCCATGATCTCCGCGATGCGCAGCGCAGCGATCTTGTCGATTTCGGCGAGCGCGGTCCTGAACGCGGTCGCCGGGTCGTTCTTCAGCCGCGCTTCGAGCGCGGCGAGCACGTCGTCCTTGCTCTTGCCCTTCACCGCCAGGATGAACGGGAAGCCGAAGCGTTCGCGATAGGCTGCGTTGAGCTCGCCGAGCCGCTTGGCCTCCTTCGGCGTCAGCTTGTCGAGGCCGGCGCCCTTCTGCTCGCGCGCCGAATGCGCGGTCAGCTTCCTGGCGCGCGCCAGCCGGCCGGCGAGATCGGGATGCGCCTCGACCAGGGCCTTCTTCTGCGCGTCGCTCCCCTTGGCGACCGCCGCCGCCATCGCCTTGGCGAGCCCTTCGGCCGTGTCGGCGGCGGCGAGGCCTGAATCATAGGCGGCCGCGGCGACCCACGGCGAATGCTCGTAGACGCCGCCGAAGCGCTCGACGAACAGCGTCTTCGTCAGCTTCGACGGCTTCCAGCCGCCCGGCGGCGGAAACTTGGCGATCCAGTGGCGGGCGATGTCGAGCCGGGTCGCGAACCACACCTTGTCGTGCTGAAGCGCGTAATCGACGAAGCGCGCCAGCGAGGCGGCGCGCGCCGGCCGGCCGACCAAGCGGCAATGCAGGCCGATCGACAGCATCTTCGGCGCCGTCGCGCCTTCGGCGTAGAGCACGTCGAACGCGTCCTTGAGGTAAGTGTAAAACTGGTCACCCGAATTGAAGCCTTGCGGCGCGGCGAAACGCATGTCGTTGGAATCGAGCGTGTAGGGCACGATCAGCTGCGGCCCCTTCGGCCCCTCGATCCAATAGGGCAGATCGTCGGCGTATGTGTCGGCGCAATAGAGGAAGCCGCCCTCCTCGCAGCCGAGCGGGATGGTGTTGATCGACGAGCGGCCCTGATAGAAGCCGAGCGGCCGCTGGCCGGCGACCTGGGTATGGATGCGGACCGCCTCGGCGATGTGCTGCTGCTCGACCTCGCGCGGCGTGTCGCGATAGTCGATCCACTTGTAGCCGTGGGTGGCGATCTCCCACCCCGCCTCGCTCATCGCCGTCACCGCTTGCGGGTTGCGCGCCATCGCCATCGCCACGGCGTAGACGGTGACCGGCACGTCGCGTTCGGTGAACAGTCGGTGCAGCCGCCAGAAGCCGGCGCGCGAGCCGTATTCGTAGATCGACTCCATGTTCATGTGGCGCATGCCCGGCCACGGCGCCGCGCCGACAATCTCGGAGAGGAACGCCTCCGAGGCGGCGTCGCCATGGAGGATGTTGTTCTCGCCGCCCTCCTCGTAATTGATGACGAACTGCAACGCGACGCGCGCCCCGCCCGGCCAATCGGCGAAGGGCGGCGTCCGGCCGTAGCCGATCATGTCGCGCGGATAGGCTTCGCTCATTGTTCCTCGCTCTAAAGACCCCTCTCCCCGCTCGCGGGGAGAGGATGGGTGAGAGGCAGGGTGACGAGCCGCGCTGTCGCAGCCAATCGCTCAGCCCCTCATCCCAACCTTCTCCCCGTTTGCGGGGAGAAGGGACGAGGCGAGTTTGCTCCAGAGCCGCTTTTGCGTCAAAAGCCTGACGGTCCCTCACAGAACTTCGGCTGGTCCCGCATGGGCGATCTCGAGCTCATCTTCGACGGCGCGCTGGCGCGCATCCGCCTCAACGCGCCGGCGCGGCGCAACGCGATCAACCACGCGACCTGGCGCGCCGTGACCGAGGCCTGCGCGGCGATCGCGGCGCGTTCCGAGGCGCTGGTCGTCGTCGTCGAAGGCGCGGGCGGCCATTTCTCCGCCGGCGCCGACATCGCCGAATTCGACGCCGTCTACCGCGACGGCGCGGCGACGCGCGACTATGTCGGGGCGATCCAGGCCGCTCTCGGCGCGCTCGCGGCTCTCGACCGGCCGACCATCGCCGCGATCGATGGCGCAGCGATCGGGGGCGGCCTCGCGGTCGCGCTCGCCTGCGACCTGCGCTTTACCGCCGACGACGCCCATCTGGCGGCGCCGCCGGCCAGGCTCGGCCTGCTCTATGGCGCGACCGAAACAAGCCGGCTCGTCGCGCTGATCGGCCCGGCGCGCGCCAAGGACCTGCTGTTCAGCGGCCGGCGGGTCGCGCCCGCGGAGGCGCTGGCGATCGGCCTCGTCGACCGGGTCCTTCCCGCCGCCGAGTTGCACGGCGCGGTCGAGACCTACGCCGCGGAGCTCGCGGCGTTGAGCCAGCGCTCGATCCGCGGCGCCAAACGGATCGTCGAGGCGCTGGCCGCCGGCGTCGCGCGCGACAGTCCGGCGCTCGCCGCCGAAGTCGAAGACGCCGCGCTCGACGAGGATTTCCGCGAGGGCCGCGCCGCCTTCGCCGCCAGGCGCGCGCCGCGCTTCACCTTCCGCGGGGCGACGAAGCATATTGCGTAGCGCGCCCCTTCTCCCATTCGGGAGAAGGTGGCCCGAAGGGCCGGATGAGGGGTCGCGCCGAAGGCGCGACATCCATTGCTGGCAGTGTTTCAGTGCGAATTTTTGGCAAAAGCTGCGATCGAAATGGCGAGTTTATAGCCGTCCCGAATACGCTCAGCTTCAGGATCACCCCTCTCGGCGAGGGTCTCAATTATATCAATTGCATCCTTCGTGCCTAGCGCAATTCGCACAAAAGGGAGATTACGCCCGGCGCGGTCTGCAAAGGAAAACTCCTGGTAGACGAAAGAGTCTTCGTCAATGTGGGATCTGACCAAGCTCTTCGCAGGGTGGACCGAAACGGCTTCATCCGTCACGTCCAGGTCCGACCTGGAGAAAATCAATTCCAGTTGCATTCGAGCGCTCCCATTTTGGCAGCTCGTGTCACGGGCAGCCCTTTAGAGCCGGTGGGAATCAAGCTTCTTTAATTGTAATTCAAGCTCGGCAATTCTTCGCCGGAGCCCCGCATCGCGATCCTCGAATGAGCCCCCAAGCGAAACGTCCCCACACTCGATTATCGCGAGCATGGCTTTCTTATCGGCCAATTCCGCTTTCAGCGCTTCGAGCTCGGGGCACTCTTGCATGTCGGAGCCGTTGGATCGTGCAAAACATACCACGAACGCATCAAAGCAGCGAAGCGCGCCAAGCGCCTCGAATTTCAAACTGAGGAATGCCCCCTTACCTGCAGGACCCTCACCCCTGCCCCTCTTCCGAACGGGAGAGGGGTGGAGGAGCTCAGTCGTCTTTCGACAGCGGGATCGCCGAAGTCGGCGAGCTGTCGACGTCGTCGGGCGGCAGCACCGGCGGCGGCGCGGGCTTGACCTCGAAGGCGACGGGCGGCGGCAGCGCTCCGGAGAGACCGTGCAGGTCGAGCGGCGGCGGGTCCGGCCGCAGGGCGGCGCGCGCGACATCCAACGGCTCGTCGAGATCGGGCGCGGGCGGCAGGCCGTCGGGCCGTCCGGGCGGCGGCTGCAGATCGGGCGGCGGGTTCGGGCGGCAATAGCGGCGCAGCCCGGTCGAGGTCGAGCCGTGCATCGCCAGATCGAGATGGAAATGGTTGTAGTGGAAGACGTCGGCCCCGGGCCCGAGCACGGTGGTGAAGTGCTGGCAGGCGCCGGCGTGGACCTCGCGCAGGAACGCCGCCTCCTGCGTGCCGGTCTTCTTCCAGTCGCGCACGATGACGATCTCGCGACCGCTGGCGAGGCGGAAGCCGGAGACATCGATCGCGTTGCCGAACGAATGCTCCGACAGCGGCGCGCCGTACATGTTGTCGACGCTGCGGCACGAATAGGCGCCAAACGCCTCGAGCTCGACGACGGGCTCGCCGAAGTCCGCCTGCGCGTAGGGCTGGACGATGTCGGCGAGCCAGCTTTCGAGGGCGACGATCAGCGGGCAGCCAATCGTCACGTTCTTGTCGACCGCGACCGCGCCGCCGGCGAGCGCGGAAACCTTGAACGGGTGAGTCAAACCGCAGATGCCGGGTCCGTCGATCTCCGGCTGCGGTTCGATATAGGCCGAGGGCTGCACGAGACCGCGGGCGAGGCAGACGTTCTCCGCCTGGGTCCGCCACGCCGGACGCTCGGCGCGCTCCAGCCAACCGCAGCCGGCGAGCGACAACAGGGCCGCGCCTGCCGCGACTTTTGGCCATACGCTACGCGCCATGGCATCAGAATGAGCGTTTCGCCTAAAGAAAGCCTAAACCATGCCGGCGGCCATGCTGACGCCGTTTTTGGCGGCCAAACGGGCGCTCCGACTTGCCGCCCCGCCATGGACCGGTTCGTGAATTTTGCGCCGCCCGCCCGTCGACTGGCCGTCGCCCTCTTCCTCGCCGCGGCGCTCGCCGGTTTGCCCGCCGCGGTGGAGGCCCACCCGCACGTCTGGGTGACGGTGAAGAGCACGATCGGCTTCGACGCGGAGGGCAGGGTCGCCTCGGTGACCCACGACTGGGTGTTCGACGAAATGTATTCATCGTTCGCCACCCAGGGGCTGGCCAAGCCCGGCCAGCTCGTCACCCGCGACATCTTCGCGCCGCTGGCGCGCGAGAACGCCGGCGGGCTCGCCGAGATCGGCTATTTCACCACCTTGAAGATCGACGGCAAGTCGGCCGCGTTTGGCCCGGTCAAGGACGGCGACTACTGGATGGAAGAGCGTCCCGACCACCTCGTCACGTTTCATGTCGACCTGCATCTCAAGACGCCCACGCCGCCCGGCCCCTATTTCACCCTGCTGGTCGCCGATCCTGAATTTTTCATCGACTTCGAATTCGACGACAAGGCGCCCATCGAGCTGGTCTCGGCGCCGTCGGGCTGCTCGGCCTCGATCGCCAGGCCGAAGCCGCTCGAAGGCCAGGATCAGCAGAAGCTCACCGAATCGTTCTTCACCAACCTGGCGCCAGGGACGAACTTCGGCTTCAAGATGGCGAGCCGCGTGATCGTCGCCTGCCCATGATTCGCTTCATCCTCCCGCGCCGCGCGGCGCCTGCGCTGATCGCCGCCGTCGCGGCGCTCGCCGCCTCGCCCGCCCTGGCGCAGCTTGCGCATCGGCCGTTCATGGTCGGCGGCGGCGAAGGCGGCGGTCGCTACGGCGGCCTCTACGGCTGGCTGATGGAAATGCAGTCGAGCCTGACGCGCATCATCGCATCCGATGTGAAAGCCCTGCACGGCGACCCGGCGGCTGTGTGGGGCCTGGTCGGCTTCGCCTTCGCCTATGGCGTTTTCCACGCCGCCGGGCCGGGCCACGGCAAGGCGATCATCGCCTCCTACATGATGGCGAGCGACCGCGCGCTGA
>PLRT01000220.1 GCA_003164915.1 Hyphomicrobiales bacterium
GACCGAGCGCATCTTGACCTCGTAATCGTGGTCGTCGATGCCCGGCCTGAGCTTGATCTCCTTGATTTCGACGATCTTCTGGCGCTTGCGCTGCTCGGAAGACTTCTTCTGCTCGAGGAAGCGGAACTTGCCGAAGTCGAGGATCTTGCAGACCGGCGGGGTCGCGTTGGGCACGATCTCGACCAGATCGAGGCCGGCTTCCTCCGCGAGGCGCAGGCCCTCCGCTATGTCGACAGCGCCGACGTTCTTTCCCTCGGCGTCGATAAGCTGGACTTGCAGGGCGCGAATGTCGCGATTGACGCGCGGCCCGCCTTTCTCCGGCGCCGCGGTCGACTTCATGGGACGACGAATGGCCACTCTCCTCGGTTGGTTGATACGATGGGCAAAAAAGACGACGCGACCCTCCGCCCGGCGGAAAGCCGGCGAAAGGTCGCGCTACGGATTGTCCATCGAAGGGCGGGACAAGTCAATCGGCGCTTTGCCGCTTTCGTCAAAGCGCGCACGGCCGGAAATCCGTTTCAGAGCGCGCCGCGTTTGCGTGGAATCGCCGGGTCCACAACCCCCTTGTCGCAAAGAGCAGAGGTCGACGAGGCTTCGAATTGGGGATTGATGCAAGCGCCAATGCAATACCCAGAAGAAGCCTTTTTCAGCAGCCTGCTATCGCAGATTGCCCCGTGCTGCGGACGTGCCGGCGGCGGTTGGTTTGCCCTTGAGTATCCATTCAAATCCTACGGCGATCAGGGCGCCGATTATCGGGCCTGCGATGTAAATCCAACTGGTGCNNTGCGAGTGCGCCGTTGGAACCAATGTTTCGTGCGCCGGAGGCGGTGCCGAGAATCGTGCTGACCAGGCCGGCCGTTAATAGCGTTTCCATGATGAGCGCCTTGAAATCGCTGATGCCCGGGCCGGGTGTGGTGGCGCCGAGCAGTCCAACGACGCCAAACATCGCATTTAGGAAACAAGCGGCGGCGATGCCGCCGACGAACTGCGCGGCGATATAACCCGGCACTCGATTCCATGGAAAATTGCGGCGGATTGCAAACGCCAACGTGACCGCAGGATTTAGGTGGGCCCCGCCGACAGCGCCCATGAAGTAGATGATGGCCATGACCATCATGCCCGGCGCTGCGACCTTCATACTGAGCGTTATTGTCCCGCCGCTCATCGCACCGACAACACCAGCGCCGGCAGCGACGACGACGAGCAGGAACGTGCCCCAGGCCTCTGAGAAGAGTCGCCGCCATTCATGGGCGGATTCCAAAAAATCCGGCGGCGCTGAGGCAAGGAGCATACGCTCGTCCGGCATCGATCCGGATTGCTCATGCTGCGTCGGCATCATAATTAATCCAGTCTGCTCAGATAATTTTGCAAGGGATGACGGCATCCTCATCAAATTTGTAAACCGCGCAGAGCCGGTGATAACCGTCTGCGATAATCAATTTGCCATTCGCCTTGTCCCTGTAGAGCAACAATGGAGACAGCTTGTCACTGCGGGCGATTTGAGCGCGAACTTTTTCCACATGGCTATTACTGACCCCAAGCAACGATAGTCCGGACGCTCTGAAAATGTCTTTTGCCGCAAATTCTGTCATCTCGGCGTTCCTCAATTCCTCGGCGGCGGTTCTGGCTGTCTGTCGGTCCATCGACAAACTCAGATACGACTCGGCGGCCGGATAGTCATGCTTCTGAGGCTTGTCGAGCCATTTGATTTTCATTGTCTCCTCGTTTCTGCCCAGGTTGTGAAAACGCGTCCGAGGTCGACCCCTTTGGATATGGCTTCATATTATTGAACTGTAACGCTCAGCGCCATTTCGGGGTCGGCTCGGGCCATTGCGGCGTTTCTCGAACGCGCGCTGAGAGTCATCCCCGGACCGTTGGCAGGCGCCGCCTGGGCCTCTGGCCGGCGCAGGCGCCGACGACGCTCGCCATCCCCTGAGTAGATTCCGAGTCTAGCCGCAACGCCGTACAAATGGATCCTCTTGGCGTCTCAGCTGCACGGCTCCTCGTTCGGCCGCGGGAATTCCCGCTTGCGTTCTTTCCGCGGAGGGAAGCCGGAGGCCTCTCGAGCATCGGCTCGGGCCGTCACGGCGCGAATGCCGGGGGGGGGTAGCCAGGTCGTCCCATTGAGGTGGAGACCGTTTGCCGGGGCGGCGTGCGGCCTCGCCGCGTCGTCGTTTGGGCGCATTACGAAAGCCCCCCGCCATGAAGGCTCATGTCGACCCTCTCACGGCTCGGATTCCACCCCAGGACCCGAAATGAGAGCGAAGGATATGCTGAATTCTGCGCCTAAGCCGGAACCGGGGTCAGCACAGCAGCCGGCGGCGAATGGATCGGAGCATGCCAAGATGCAGACCGCCGCATCCACAACGACAGCCGTCCCTGCCGGCTCCGCGGACGCTGAGAAGGCCGTTTCAGGCGGCCTGACGAGCGACGAGGCTCGTCGCCGGCTCGCAAAATTCGGCCCCAACGCGATGCCGGACACGAGCGTCCACCCATTGCGCAAGGCGCTGGAAAAGTTCTGGGCGCCCGTTCCGTGGATGCTCGAAGCCTCCATCGTGCTCGAGTTGGCGCTCGGCAAATATGTCGAGGCCGCGATCATCGCCCTTCTCCTGGCGTTCAACGCCGCGCTCGGACTGTTTCAGGAGAGTCGCGCCCAGGCGACGCTTGCCGCGCTGAAGTCGCGGCTCGCGCTGACGGCTTCGGTCAAACGCGATGGGGTGTGGAAGATCATACCCGCCACGGAGCTGGCGCTGGGCGACCTGGTCAAGCTGTCGCTGGGCGGCGTAGTCGCGGCGGACGTGAAGCTTATTGGCGGCGAAGTTCTTCTCGACCAGTCGATGCTCACTGGCGAATCGGCGCCGATTGAAGCCGGCGCCGGGGTTCAAACTTTCGCAGGGGCGTTGGTTCGGCGCGGTGAGGCGGAGGCGGAAGTCACCGCAACCGGCGTCCGGACCAAATTCGGTCGCACCGCCGAACTCGTGCGCACCGCTCATGTGGTGAGCACCCAGCAAAAGGCGGTGCTACGCGTTGTGCGCAATCTCGCCGCCTTCAATGGCGTCGTCATCATGCTGCTGGTGGCCTACGCCTGGCGTCTCCAGATGCCGGTTGCCGACATCGTCCCGCTCGTCCTGACGGCGATCCTGGCGTCGATCCCCGTCGCGCTGCCAGCCACCTTCACCCTCGCGTCCGCCCTCGGCGCGCGCGCCCTGGCGAAACAGGGCGTCCTGCCAACACGCCTCTCGGCCGTGGACGAAGCGGCGTCGATGGTTGTCCTGTGCGTCGATAAGACCGGCACGCTGACCCAAAATACCCTGACGGTCACCCATGTCCGGCCCATGCCCGGCTTTGACGAAGCGCATGTCCTGGCGCTGGCCGCGCTCGCCAGCTCGGACGGCGGCGAGGACCCAGTCGATGGCGCCATACGCGCAGCGGCGGCAAGCAAGGCGGTCTCCGACGCACCGAAGCTGGTCAAATTCGCCGCCTTCGACCCGGCCAAGAAGATGTCCGAAGCGACCGCAACGGATGCAGCGGGAAACGCGCAGCGAATCGTGAAGGGCGCCTACGCCGTTGTTGTCGGCCTTGCCGAAGCGTCGCCGACCGCAGCCGCCGCCGCCAAGCAACTCGAGGATGAGGGCTTCCGGGTGCTGGCGGTGGCCGCCGGGCCTGCGACGGGGATGAAGCTCGCGGGACTCGTCGCGCTCAGCGACCCGCCCCGCAAGGACTCGGCGGCGCTGGTCAGCGAATTGCGCGGCCTGGGCGTCCGCACCGTCATGGTGACGGGCGATGCGCCGGCGACGGCGGCCATCGTCGCCAAGGCGGTGGGTCTGGATGGCGCTGTCTGCCCGCCCGGTCCGATCCCCGACGCCGTCCACCCGAACCAATTCGCGGTCTTCGCTGGCGTCTTGCCGGAGGACAAGTACAAACTCGTCAAAGCGTTTCAGAAAGGCGGCCAAACCGTCGGCATGTGCGGCGACGGCGCCAATGATGCGCCGGCGCTGCGCCAGGCCCAGATGGGCATCGCGGTCTCGACGGCGACAGACGTCGCCAAATCGGCGGCCGGCATGGTGCTGACCGAGCCCGGGCTCGGCGGCATCGTCGCCGCGGTCAAGGAAGGCCGCACGACGTTCCAGCGCATCCTGAGCTACACGCTGAACTCCATCACCAAGAAAATCGTGCAGGTGCTGTTTCTGGCGATCGGGCTGCTGATGACCGGACATGCGATCCTGACGCCGCTGTTGATGGTCTTGATCATGATCACCGGCGACTTTCTCGGCATGTCGCTGACGACCGACAACGTCCGGCCGTCGCCCGCGCCAAATGCTTGGCGGATCGGCAACCTGACGATCGCCGGCGTCATCATGGGCGTCGGCGAGTTGCTGTTCTGCACGGCCATCCTCGCCTTCGGCGCCTATCGGTTGGGGTTGCCGATAAGCGCCCTGCAGACCCTGGGCTTCGTTGCCGTCGTGTTCGGCAACCAGGCCACGACCTACACCAATCGCGAACGCCGCCGCCTGTGGTCCTCACGTCCCAGTATCTGGCTTCTCCTATCGTCCGTCGTCGATCTCCTGATCGCCTCGATCTTGGCCGTGACAGGGATCGCAATGCCGCCTCTGCCGGCGTCGGTGGTGGCCGGCGCGCTGGCTGCGGCCGTCGTCTTCGCGATCCTCCTCGATTTGGTGAAGGCGCCCGTATTCCAGCGCCTCGAGATCACTTGAGGACGCGCCCCGTAGGCGAAAGGAACAAAGATGAAATTCAGAATTACGGCGACAGTGCCGTAACGTAATGTGTCCCGTAATGCTGGCTGGGCCTTCAATGCATCCGTAATGCAGGCTCTGGTTCGTTTACGGGCCTGACGATGGCAAATCGGCAACATCCCCGAGAATCATCGCTCCATCCCCCGTTTTACTACGGCCGGTATTGTCAATGTGGCGGGGAGGGCGTCATGATGCCTATGCCGCCGAGAAGGCGTCTTATCTGGGCAATGTCGAATCATTGCCGGGGGCCAGTCATGAAGAAGATGCTGATGAGCATGGCTGCAATCGCCGCAGGGATTGGCTCGCCCGCCCTGGCGGCCGACATCTCGACCACGGCGCCGCCGCCTGCGCCAGCGTGGAGTTGGACCGGCTGGCGTCTCGGCGTCGAAGCGGGCGGCGCGTGGGGCCGCAGCCAATCGATTTACGTCGACCCGCGCTCGCCGCCCTATATCGGCCTGCCGATGACCAATCCGTTCGCCGTCAGCGGCGGTCTTTTCGGCGGCGGGCTCGGCTATGATTGGCAGGTCGACAACGTGATCGTCGGCGCCGAGGGCGACCTGTCAGCGGTGAGTCAAAAGGGCGCCAGCAACGACATTGCGCCCTTCAACACGACCGTCATCAATACGACCAGCGAAAAATGGTTGGCGACGGGCCGCTTGCGCCTCGGCATGACCGTCGCCGAACGCTGGCTGGTCTATGCGACGGGCGGAGTCGCCGCCGCGAGCGTGGGGGACACGATCGACGCCAGCGCGGACGATACAGGCGTCTTCACTCAAACCAAGACCCACTGGGGCTGGACGATCGGCGGCGGGCTCGAAGCCGCGCTCAGCCGAAACTGGTCGATAAAGGCCGAATATCTCTACGTGGACCTGCAAAAGGGGACCTATTTTTCTCCCGACCTCATCGTTCCCAACGCCATCATCGGCACACGGGCGATCCATTTGAACAACGACATTGTCCGGGCGGGCCTCAACTACAGATTTGATTAGCATTACGGTGACGTTCACTACATAAATCCCGGATCCGGATGAACCCCGGTCGCGGCCCAGCCCCGAAAACGCGGCCCCTTGTCGCATAGAGCAAAGGTCGACGAGACTTCGAATTGGGGACGTGTCACATAATACGTAATACCGGTGGTCAAGCCACACTCACGAGCGTCATGGGCGCGGTTATCGACACAGCAAGCTGCTACGATCAGCGCCTCGCCGCGCGTGGCGGCCCGACAGCAGGAGGAAACAATGGCGAAAGGTCAGCTGAAAGGCAACAAGGAGGCCAAGAAGCCGAAGGCCGACAAGAGCCAGCCAAAGGCGACAGTCTCCGCGTATAAGCAGTCGCAGAGCAAGGGCGGCCAAGCTACGACGCCCTTCGCGAAGAAGACCTGACCGGCCGGCGAACTGCGCCCGCTCTTATGGATAGGCTGCGCTGATTCCGGAGCGCGGCGTTTATTGGTCGCCGACGACAAGCACGCCGGAGGGTCGGCTCGACCCCACGGCGACCGATTCGTCGGTTCTCGCCCAACCCTCCTGGCGCGATGTGCGGCGAGGGTGTCCCAACGGATCGCCAACCCCGCAACGAACGACCGCACGTCGTCGCAATGCAGGATCGACTATGGACTAACCCCTCGTGCGATAAAATAATCTATTGAAATGACATCATAATTTACTTTGAACTGGTGCCC
>PLRT01000134.1 GCA_003164915.1 Hyphomicrobiales bacterium
CGGAATAGGACGCGATCGTCGCCGCCGTCTTCAGCGCCTCTTCGACCAGTTCCGCCGCCGGCACGATCCGCGCGACCAGGCCCGAGCGTTCGGCCTCGGCCGCGTCCATCATCCGCCCGGTCAGCGTCAACTCCATCGCCTTCGATTTGCCGACCGCGCGGGTCAGCCGCTGCGTGCCGCCGGCGCCGGGGATGACGCCGAGCTTGATCTCCGGCTGGCCGAACTTGGCGGTGTCGGCCGCCAGAATGAAGTCGGCCATCATGGCCAGTTCGCAGCCGCCGCCGAGCGCGAAGCCCGCCACGGCGGCGATCAGCGGCTTGCGCGCCCGCGCGACATTGTCCCAGCGGCCGATGAAGTCGCCGAGAAACATCTCGGCGAAGCTCCTGTCCTGCATCTCCTTGATGTCGGCGCCGGCGGCGAAGGCCTTCTCGGAGCCGGTCAGCACGACCGCGCCAATGTCGGCGTCGGCCTCGAAGGCGCCGAGCGCCTGGTTGAGATCCTCGATCAGGGCGCTGTTCAGCGCGTTCAGCGCCTGGGGCCGATTGAGGCGAATGAGCCCGACGCGGCCGCGGGTCTCGACGAGAATGTTGGCGTAGGTCGTCACGCGGGACTCCTCCCGTTCTGTTCGCCGCATCCGTAGCCAAGCTGCGGCGCGAAGGGAAGCGGAGACCCGGGGAGGGCGCGCCGCCCGCCATTGACAGGCCGCCGCGCCCGCCCTTAAGAAGCGCGCCGTGCCCAGGTGGCGGAATTGGTAGACGCACTGGTTTCAGGTACCAGCGGTGCAAGCCGTGAAGGTTCGAGTCCTTTCCTGGGCACCACCACCCTGAATTGACGAGCAAGGCGCGCGGGGCGGGGGAACGCGCGGCTCGGCTTCCGCCTCGGCGCTGGACCAGCGCGCGGTTGCGGACCTGCGGAATGGGTCGTCCCTCTTTTCTTCGGGTCTCAGGCCGTCTGCGCCGACTCTCTCCGCTACCCCGACAGCAACCCGCTATCGACCTCGCCGACCGTCTTCAAGATCACAGCGTCTTCGAAGTCGCCAAGCGCCGGGTCGCCGGTGCGGGAGAACGCGACGGCGCCGCAATGGCCTTCCGTCGCCGCCAAGGAGTCGGCCATGCGGATCGCTTGGCCTGAGCTGCGCGCCTCTTTTGGCTCGCAGGCGACGATGTCGCCGCTTTCGGAGCGCATGAAGGCAAGCGCGACGTAATAGGTCGTCGAGGCCATTCGAACCTCCCTGTCATCCGCTCCCAACCTGCCGATGGGTCGGCGGTTCGAACGCAAACGGCAAGCTGCGGCTTCCGCAGGCGGGACAGATCAGCCGCGACTCCAGGCGCGAGAGCGGAAAGTTCGGCCCCCGCGCGCAAACCAGAGCGCTTGCGTGAGAACATAAGCGGAACAATTGGTCGCCCTGTCAAGCTTCGCGGACGGATGGGGCTTCGCACGTTCGGGGGGCGTCGAACGACGCGCGCAGGCAGGAAGGCCCAGAAAGAACGAGTGGAGGCAACTCTACTGCCTCGTCAGTTTGGCGGTCGTGTCGCCCTGCGAACTGTGCAACGTCGCAAATGCAGTCGACTTGCCGGTTTTTGTGAGCGTAACGGTGATCCCGCTGCTGATGTAAATAACTGTTTTCGGAGTCACTTTGCTCTTTGCCACTGGCGTGGAGACCCCTTGGTATTCGTAGCTTACGACCCGATTCCGGGCGATCGTTATCGACGTCGAATCCCTGCCGCCCCACAGTCCGCTCCATGTGCCGTCCCAGGAACTCCTCGGCGCGGCTTGCAGGGAACTTGCGAAAAGAAGCGTCAGCGGGATCGAGGCAAGCACCATACGGCGATTGATTTGCATGAATGCCTCCAGAGCGGACAATTCCGAGCAGACATCTGCCGGATCGCCGCCGCTTCAAGCCCGATCTTCGTCGGTTTTGGGCGCCTGGCAAGTCCCGATCGCCAAGCGGACCGCCGCTGACGCGTCGGCTGACGCACGCCGTCACGGCTGACGTCGTACCCGACCAGAACGCGACGGCGTCGCAATGTCCTTCCGTCGCCGCCAAGGAGGCGGCCGTGCGGATGGCTTGGCCTGGGCAGCGCGCTGAACCGTGACGTCTTCATGGAAAATTCTCCGTCCGGCCAAAACGGCTAAATTAGAATTTTCCAGCTGCGCGTGGTCCAAAAATCCGGGCGCAGGCCGCTTTGGGGAGTCTCGGTCTAACTTCGTACGCCGGGATGATGCGCCCCAGCGGGTCGCTCCGCCGCTCTCGGCGGCGGAACCTCGATCACCTTGACGCCATGCAGCTTGGCGCGATGAACCAAGTCGGCCGTGCCGGGACCGCCGGCGAAAGCGACGACAAGGTCTGGCTTGCCTTCGTCGATCACTTGTTGATTGCGAATCGCCCCCGCCTCGCCGCCGTGCTTTGGCCAATTGGCGTCGAACTCCCTGTCGGGAATAAAGCGGCTGAGCGCCCAAGCTTGCGCCAGACGGTCAGCGCCCGTGGCGGCGCCGTGGATGAGCAATCCGATTGGCTGTTTGGCGTTCAGTTCCGACAAGGTCGTCCAGACGTGCTCTTGGTCATGATAGTTGCGACCGCCGCAAACAAGGACTCGCAGACCGTTCATGTGCACCTCCCCAATTTCAGATTGGCCCGACGAAAGACTGTCGAGCCGAGGCGCCTTCAGGCGCCGAACCTCGTCACATGCCCGTATGACATCTGGTGGGCGGAGGCGTCATTGTCCACCTGACCGATGCAAACGGCGTCGTCAATTTCGACTATCCAACGATAACTGGGGTCGATGGCGGAGAGGCATGGCGCCTGCGCGCGCGTGGCCTGCTGACCGGCATAGCGGCGCGCGACCGCTCGCGATCGGGGCCGCGGCGCGCGACCATGCGGCAAAGGTTCCGACGGGCTAATGAAACTTCAATAGAATCAACAGAATCGACGGGCGAAAGCACATTCGTCGCCCAATCGCCGATTCCTTGAATGGAGCGGCGGCCGGCAAGCAGCGTTGGCAAGTCGCTCGGCCGGATGACCGCGTCGCCGTGAGACGACCGCGCTGGCGCGGATCGTGGCGAGCCTTGCCCGCCCTTCCGCCATCCGGCATATTGCAAATGGCTCCGGGCAATTCCTCGGCGGGAGGTTGCTTTGAGATTTCGTCCTGTCTTGTGCCTGTTCGCGCTCGTTCTCGCGTGCGGAATTCAACACGCGTTCGCGGCGGGCGCCAATATCGTCGCTCTGGGCGCGAGTTGGACATACGGAAGCGGCAGGGACGGAAGAGGCGGCGTCAAAACCGGGGTCAACCCGAGCGAAGCCTATCCCGCGCTGCTCGAAGCGCTTTTGCAAGCCAAAGGCATCGACGCGCAGGTTACCAACGCCGGCGTTCCCGGCGATTCCACCGACGGCATGTACGCTCGCCTGACTTCCGCGGTTCCTGACGGCACACAGTTGGTCATTGTCGAAGTTCCGATCCAGCACGAGACTGGAGACACCCGAGCCAACGTCGCGAAGATCGTTTCCGCCCTCGAGGCGAGAGGCGTCAAGGTCATCATGTTGGACAAGCGCGGGATCAAGTCCTCGCCGGATCTGTTTGACGGCGGCCACCCCAGCGCCCGCGGACAGGCGGTCATGGCGACGCGGCTGCTGCCGAAGGTCATCGCCGCCATCGGTCATCAATAAGCGCCAGGTCCTTTCCCTCACGCCGCCATGTCGAACAGCAACACCTCCGTCCCACCCGCGCCCGCGGCGATCGCCACCGTGTCGGCGTCTTTGATCGCGACGCCGTCGCCGGCCGAGACGCTCGCGCCGTTGACGGTTGCGCCGCCTTCGACGATCTGCGCCCATGCGAGACGGCCGGGCTTCAGCGCGTGGGTTACGCTCTCGCCGGCTGCGAGTCGCGTCGCGTGGAGGTCGGCGTCTTGGCGGATGGCGAGCGAGCCGTCGCGACCGTCGCCGGAGACGACGAGCCGGAGCTTGCCGGCCTTTTCCGCCGCCGGGAACGCCTTCTGGGCGTAGCGCGGGGGCAGCCCGGCCTGCTCCGGCAAGATCCAGATCTGCAGGAAATGCGCGGACTCGCTCGCCGAGTCGTTGTATTCGGAGTGGCGCACGCCGGTTCCCGCCGACATGACCTGGACCTCGCCGGGCTTGATCGCCGAGCCGTTGCCCATGCTGTCCTTGTGGCGCAGGCCGCCGGAGATCACGTAGGAAATGATCTCCATGTCGCGGTGCGGGTGGGTCGGGAATCCGGCGGAGGGCTCGACGCGATCTTCATTGATGACGCGCAGCGGGCCGAAGCCCATCTGCTTCTCGTCGTAATAGTCGGCGAACGAGAAAGTGTGGCGACTGTCGAGCCAGCCATGCTGGGCATGGCCGCGCTCGGCCGAAGGTCTGACGACGACGGACATGATGGCGCCTCCAAAAAAGAACGGGCGCTGCGCGCCCGTTCGAACGCTGGGTCGGCAATGGGTTCGGGTTCAGACTTCGCGGCCGATCAGCGCGTCGATCGAATAGGCGCCGCCGCCGCGGAACACGAAGGCGAGCGCGATCAGGCCCCACATCAGCGGGTACTCGAGGCCGCCGGTCATCCAGAAATAACCGACCGGCAGGTGAACCCAGATCACTGCCACCGCCATCAACGCGAACACCAGCGCCGCGGCGACGCGGGTCAGCAGGCCGAAGGCGAGCGCGAGGCCGCCGAACACCTCGATCAGGCCGGCGATCAGCGCAAACGAGGCGGGCAGGCCGAGCTTGGCGGCAAAGAACTGTTCGGTGGCGTCGACGCCGTAGCCGCCGAACCAGCCGAACAGCTTCTGCACCCCGTGCGGCAACAACATCAGGCCGGCGACGGCGCGCACCAGCGGCTCCGCGAACGGCGACAGCGCGGATTCGAGCGCTTCGACGCCGGGGATGAGCGGTTTGGCCGGGGAAGACGAGAGGAGCGACATGATCGATTCCTTGCTGTGGCAGTCACGCGGCGCCGTCTCGGCGCCCGCTGGCCGTTACCTGGCCTTTCGCTGGCTCGGCGACAATCGCGGGCGGCGGCACAAGACTATTGCCGAGCGAGGCAGGAATAGGTTCCAGCTCTTGCAGCGCCGCAGCGGCGCGGCGATAGTGGCGCAGCGAGCGGAGATCCGACGTTGGCCGTCGGGAGGAGGGGCCGTGAGCAAATTGGCAGCTTTTGTCGTCGCCGCGATTTGCCTCGGGGCGCCGACCGGCGCTCAGGCGGGAATCGAGTTCTGCAGCAATTTTCCCTACAAGCTGTTCGTGGCGATCGCCTATTCGCAGGACGACCAATTCTGGATCTCGCGCGGTTGGCTGGAACTCGACAACGGCGATTGCTCCGAGTTCGACGCGTCGCTGCAACCGGCGACGATCTATTACCGCGGCGAAAGCGTTTCCTATCGCAATGCCCAGGGCGCCTCGATCAGCACCGTGTGGAGCAATCCCGGCCACAAGTTCGCGATCTGGGAGAAGGACAACTTCAACTACTGGAACGCCAGCGAAAAGGTGCTGAACGCGACGCTGGTCGACTTCTCGCTGGCCGCAGAGCGAATCGAACCCGGCGCTTCGATAACGGTCACTTTCGAAGCCGATGGCGTTCACACCACGACGACGTTGACCCATCCCAAGTTGGACCCGCAAGGCGGCGCCAGTCCGCCGGCGAATTCCAACTCGCAGTCGACCGGCGGGCAGCCCTGAGGGATGCGACGTCCGCGGAAGGGTCAGTGCGCGGTCCGGATCGGCCAGACGTCAGCGTCGATCCTGCCCAGCGGTTCGCCGTTGCGCCGCCACAGGGTGGCGCGCGCCTTGACCTGCAAGCCGGCGAGGCTGGCCGCGCGCGCGCTCTCGATGCGCCTGGCGAGCCGAGCGGTGGCCGCGCGGGCGCGGCGGGCGGCGGAGCGCGCCTGCGGCGTGTCGTTGCGTTTCAGCGCGATGAGGGCGGCGACTTCCGCGGCCCAGGCCGCCTCGAACGCGCGGCCCTGCCTGAGCAGCGCGGCGTCGAGGACGCGAGAGGGGGCTGTGACGGCGTCGGGGGCGTAGCGCCTGCGCCGCGCTTCGATCCGCTCCACCCGGCCGAACAACGCCCCGAGATCGAAATAACGGGGCTCTCGGATGCGCAGGCTGCAAGAAAGGCCCGAAGACTGACTGGCGTCGTCTCTCAAGCAAGCAGAGGTATTCAACACGGCGACCACCCGCAATTCTTACGCCTAGCGAATCTGCGCTAGGCGTTACATAGTGTCAACTCTATTATCCTGGAAGAATTTGTTAACCAGAACTTCGGTCTAAGTCTGAAGATTGATTTCAACTCAAATTGTCTCGATCGCCGGCGGCGCGACTTTGCAGCGACGCGTTCTTCCTCTAAAGCGTCGGAACGCGGCAATCCGTCGCGGCCGGGCGACGACGCCAGGAGGATCGAGGTCGGGAATGGAACGCGGCGCAGGCTCCGACACGCGCTTCGCGCCCGCGGGGGAGTCGGCGGCAGGCGTCGACAGGCCGAGCTTCGGACCGATCGCGGTCGATCCGGCGAGCGGGGCGGTGGTTTGGTCGGCGCCCGCTCGAGCGCTGTTCGGTCTCGATCCGGCCGCGCCGAACGGGGGCGAAAGTCTGGTCGATTTGGTCGCCTCCGAAGACCGCCTCGCCGTCGTCGGCGAGATCGCGCGCTGCGCTGCGACCGGCAACGACCTCGACGTTTCATTCCGCGTCCGCCGCAACGGACAGCCGCATTGGCTACGCCTGCTCGCCGCCTCGGCCGGCGCCGGCGCGTCGCGGAGTCTCTCCGGCGGCGTGCTCGACGTCGACGCGCAGATGCGCGCCGAGGAGGCGCTGCGCAGCCGCGAGGAACATCTGCGCTCGATCCTCGAGACGGTCCCCGACGCGATGATCGTCATCGACGGGGACGGAACCATCCAGCTCTTCAGCCGCGCCGCCGAGCGGATGTTCGGCATCACCCAGGATCAGGCGATCGGCCAGAATGTGCGCGTTCTGATGCCGGAGCCCGACCGCGGCCGCCACGATTCCTATCTCGCCCGCTATCGCGCCGACGGCGAGCCGCGCATTATCGGCATCGGCCGCATCGTCGCCGGCCAGCGCGCCGACGGTTCGACCTTCCCGATGCATCTCTCGGTCGGCGAGGCGAAATGGGGCGAGCGGAGTTTTTTCACCGGCTTCGTGCGCGACCTCACCGAGCAGCAGCGCACCCAGACGAGCCTCGAGCGCATGCAGGCCGAACTCACCCATGTCTCGCGCCTGAGCGCGATGGGCGAGATGGCTTCCGCGCTCGCCCACGAACTCAATCAACCGCTCGCGGCGATCAGCAACTACATGAAAGGCTCGCGCCGGCTGCTCGCCGCCAGCTCCGAGCCCAACGCCGCCAAGATCGAGATCGCGCTCGACCGCGCCGCCGAGCAGGCGATCCGCGCCGGCCAGATCATCCGCCGCTTGCGCGACTTCGTGCTGCGCGGCGAGTCCGAACGGCGGGTCGAGAGCGTCGCCAAGCTTGTCGAGGAGGCGGCGGCGCTGGGGCTGGTCGGCTCGCGCGAACAGGGCCTGCAGTTGAGATTCGAACTCGACTTGGCCTGCGACCGCGTCGTCGCCGACCGCGTCCAGATCCAGCAGGTGCTGGTCAACCTGATGCGCAACGCGATGGAGGCGATGGCCGAATCGCCGCGACGCGAGCTTGTCGTCTCGAGCGGCCCAGCCGCCGGCGGCCTAGTCGAGATCGTCGTCGCCGACACCGGCCAGGGCCTGCCGGAGGCGGTGCGCGCCAATCTGTTCCAGCCGTTCTTCACTACCAAGGAGGCCGGAATGGGCGTTGGGCTGTCGATCAGCCGCACCATCATCGAGTCGCACGGCGGCAAGCTCTCGGCTGAAGCCAATTCTGCGGGTGGCGCGACATTCCGCCTGACCCTGCCGGCGGCGGCCTAAATGGCGTCAGCGTCGCAACCCGAATTGGCCGTGTTCGTCGTCGACGACGACGACGCGATGCGCGATTCCCTCGATTTCCTGCTGTCGAGCGCCGGCTGCGCGGTGCGCACGTTCGACGCGGCCGATCGCCTGCTCGAGGCCTTGACCGACAACAATTGCGGCTGCGTCGTCAGCGACGTGCGCATGCCCGGCATCGACGGGCTCGAGCTGCTCAGGCGGATCAAGGCGGCGCGCCCCAGCCTGCCGGTCGTGATCATCACCGGCCATGGCGACGTGCCGCTCGCGGTCGAAGCGATGAAGCTCGGCGCGGCCGATTTCGTCGAAAAGCCGTTCGACGACGAACGCCTGCTCGGCGTTGTCCAGTCGGCGCTCGCCGGCGCGCCGCGCGAATTCGACCCGGCCAACGAGATCGGTCCCCGCGTCGCCTCTTTGAGCCCGCGTGAGCGCCAGGTGCTTGATGGGCTGGTCGCCGGCCTCTCCAACAAGGCGATCGCCCGCACCCACGACATCAGCCCGCGAACGGTGGAAGTCTACCGCGCCAACCTGATGACCAAGATGCAGGCGGGGAGCCTGTCCGATCTCGTTCGCATGGCGATGCGAGCCGGCCTCCTGCGAGATTGAGTTGCGTCAAGCTCGCCCATCTCAGTCCGCGCTATCGGTCAGCAGTCGCCGGCAACGGCCCGGCGAGACCGGGCGCGCGGCGGCTTTGGCGGGCGAGCAAGTGCGACAGGCAACCATTTTCGTCGTCGAAGACGATCAGGACGTTCTGGTCTCGCTGCGATTTCTGCTCGAGACCGAGGGCTTCAACGTCCGCACCTTCTCCAGCGGACCCGCATTGCTGGCCGAAGGCCTGCCGGGCCCCGGCGACTGTCTGGTGGTCGACTACAAGATGGCCGAAATGGACGGTTTCGAGCTGATCGAGCGGCTGCGCGGCCAAAGAGTCTCAGCGCCGGTCGTCCTGGTGACCGCCTATCCCGGCCCGGCCGTCAGCGCGCGGGCCGAATCCTCTGGCGTGCGCCACATCGTCCTCAAGCCGCATATCGAAGACAGTCTGATCGCCCACGTGCGGGCGGCGATGCGCGAGGCGCACCCCGCCTGAGGGACGCCTCCGGGAAAGCCCTTAGGGCTTCACCCCAAATATCCTGGACCCGACGACGCCCATAGATTGCAGGTGTCGCCCGCATCCAGGAGATGACCGCATGCTCAACCAGTCGCACGCCGCCGCACCCGTTCGGCAGTATTGGGGTCAGTCGCTCCCAGGCGACGCCGCCAACAGCACGCTTCTCTCCGGCCACCCCGAACTCATCGCCACCGAATTCACTTACGGCCGCGACGAATGCATTTTCGGCGAGGGCGAGCCGTCGGAATACGTTTACCAGGTGGTGCGCGGCGCGGTTCGCAGCTATCGCCTGCTCAGCGACGGTCGTCGCCAGATCGGCGCCTTCCATCTCGCTGGCGACATCTTCGGTCTTGAATCCGAACCCAGCCACCGCCTGACCGCTGAGGCGATCGTCGAAACCACGGTGCGCATGGTCAAGCGCCGCAGCCTCGAAACGGCGGCCAAGAGCGACGTCGCCGTCGCTTGCAAGCTGTGGGCGATGACCGCCGGCGAACTGCGCCACGCCGAGGACCATATGCTGCTGCTCGGCCGCAAGACGGCGGCGCAGCGGGTCGCGAGCTTCCTGCTCGAGATGGATCGCCGCCTCGCCGTCACCGGCCAGTTCAACCTGCCGATGACCCGCTGCGACATTGCCGATTATCTCGGCCTGACGCTCGAAACCGTGTCGCGCACCGTCTCGCAGTTCCACGACGAGGGTGTGCTCGCGCTCGCCGGCGCCCGCCATATCCGTCTGCGCGACCGTTCGCGCCTCGCCGAGATGGACGCTTGATTGCCCGCTCGCGCTAGCGAGGTCTCTGCGTCGGCGCGCGACCCGCGCCCGCGAACGCCATGGCGACGACCGCGGCGAGGATCACCGCGCCGCCGAGCAGCGTCGCCGCCGCCGGGGTCTCGCCGAACAACAGCCACACCCAGATCGGGCCGAAGATGGTCTCGGTCTGCGCCAGCATCGTCTGGCCGACCGCCGGCACCGAAGGCGCGCCGCGCAGGAACAGCATGAAGCCGATTCCGATCAGCAGGAATCCAGCGGCGAAGCTCGACAGCGCGTCGAGCGGCGGCGGCGCAAGCGTCGCCCCCTCGCCGACGCAGACCGCGGCGGAGACGGCCGCGCACAGGACGCCGTAGCCGATCATCGTCTGGCTGAAGTCGCGCCGCGGCGCGAGCCGCGTGCAGACGCTGACCGTCGCGAAGCTCAGCGCGCAGGCGAGGCCCCACAGGTCGCCGGCGAGCCGCCCGGCCTCGAAACCGCCGCTCAGGATGATCGCCAGTCCGCAGAAGCCCAACGCCACCGCGCCGATCTGGCGCGCGTTGAGGCGTTCGCCGAGAATCACGAAGCCGAGCAGGGCCGAGAGCAGCGGCGCGCAGGAGGAGAGGAACAGCGCGGTGGCGACGCTGGTCATCTTGAGCGCGACGATGAAGCCGATCGCCGCGACGCTCAGCGCCGCCGACGTCACGACGCCGAGCGCGTCGAGCCCGCGCAGCGCGGCGAACGGCGAGCGGCGGCCGCCGATCAGCCAGAACGCGGCCGCGACGCCGAGGCCGCGGAACACGAGGAACTGCCAGGAATCGAGGTGCGGCGCGAGCCGCACGAAGACTCCGGTGAAGCTCCAGCACAAGCCCCCGGCGAGCACGCTGAGCGCGCTGGCGAGGAACCGGCTCTGTGACGCCGCCGCGGTCGCCTGCGCCATCGTCAGCGCCCGATCGCGACCGGCAGGCGGCGGCCGGGGAAAGCGCCGCCGCCCGTCCCCCTCGACCGTCGCTCGCGCGCGGCGCGCGGCTTGGCGCTGCGGCGCGCGGCATGGAGAGGCGGCGACATGCTGGAGCTTTCCAAACGGCGCCCGGCGGGCGCAGATCCACGATATCAGCTTGCGTCAACCTCGCCCCGCGCACAACGCCGCTTGCCGGATCGAGCGCCGCGTCCGATCAACGCGGCCGGACGCCTCGTTCGCCGTGAACCGGCATGCGTCTGCTGGCGGTCAAACTGCGGTCACGCCCGCGGCGGTGATCGCCGCCTGTCTCGCCGGCCGACGCGGGGGCGCGGCGGTCGGCGGCCTGGCGCTACAGGCGGTCGAGCTCGCGCCGAGCGCGCCGGTCGTCCAGGCGGCGACGCTGAGGCTGGCGCGCGCCGCCTGAAACGAAACCCGGATCAGTCCTCCTCGGCGTCGCCCGGGCGGGGACCGTCGGGGCCCATGCCGTGTCGTTCGAAGCCGCCGTGCGGGCCCATCATCATGCCGCGCTCGAACATCCGGCCGCTATGCGGGCCGTGCTCGATCAGCATCGCCATCAGCGGGCCGAAATGTCGACGCTGGCCGTCGTCGAGGCTGTCGTAGAGCGGTTTTGCCGCGCCGGCGATCGCCTTGATCTCGCTGGCGGTCTTGGCGAGATGGTCGGCCATCGCGTTCATCCGCTCGATCGCCGAAGGCCGCTCGCCGCCGCCGCGCGCTTGGCGCATTTCGCGCAGAGCGTCGCGTCGAGCCTGGGCGGCGTCGCGCACGGCCGCTTCGAAGGCGGCCCAATTCTTTTCCTGATCGGGCGTCAGCTTGAGCGCCGCCTTCATGCCGGCAAGATGCGCGTCGAGCATGAAGCCGCCCGCCTCCCGCGCGTCACTCTGCGCTGGCGGCGTGTCGCCCGGCGCGGCGGCGGCGCCGAGCGCAACGGCCGAACCGCCGAGCGCAGCGGCGGCGAGAGCGGCGACGACAAACTTCCTCATGGAGGGGCCCCTTCGGTTGGAACATACGCGGCGAACGCTCTGCTACGCCGCGATTAAACTCAAGTTACAAGCAATTCAGGCGAAGCGCCGGCCCTGCCGATTGACGCGGAGGCGCGGCTGTCGGAGAAGCGCGCGGAACGCAACGAGGGAACGGCGATGAGCGACGGCGGCGTGATCGGCAAACTGACGCGGACGCTGGCGGAGCGCCGCGACGCGCTCTCCGCCTGGGTTGGGGTCAACGACGCCGCGGTCGCCGAGGCCTTGGCGTACGAGGATTTCGACGCGGTGACGCTCGACCTGCAGCACGGCGACCTCGATTTCGTCGGCGCGTCGCAGGCGATTCTCGCCGTCGCGCTCGCCGGCAAGCCGACGATCGCGCGCATTCCGGTGGGCGCGTTCGCACTCGCCAGCCGACTGGTCGACGCCGGCGCGGCGGCAATCATCGCGCCGATGATCGACGATGCGGCGACGGCGCGCCGCTTCGCCGAGCAGGTCAAATTCCCGCCGCTCGGCCAGCGTTCGTGGGGGCCGCGCGCCGCCCAGAAGCTGACCGGCCTCGAAGGTCCCGAATATCTGCATGGCGCCAACGCCCTGACGCTGGCGATCGCGATGATCGAGACGCGCGAGGCGCTCGCTGCGCTCGACGCGATCCTGGCGACGCCGGGGATCGACGGCGTCTTCGTCGGCCCAAACGATCTGTCGATCGCCTTGAGCCGCGGCGACGCGATCGCCCCCGACGGGGCGGAGGTCGAGCGCGCGCTCGTCGAAGTCGCGGCGCGCGCCGCGGCGCACGGCAAGTTCGCCGGCCTGTTCTGTCACGACGGCCGCCGCGCCAAATGGGCGGCCGAACGCGGCTTCGCGCTGCGCTCGGTGTCGAGCGACCTCAGCCTGCTGCGCGCTGCGGCGCGCGCCGAGCTCGCCGCCGCGCGCTGAAGCCGCGCCGCGAAGCCGCTCGGGTCAGGCGGGGGCGCGCAGCCGCCGCGGCGGGGCGCCGCCGAGGTCGTGCGGCGCCTCGTCGGAGTCGATCGCCAGGGCGTCGCCGCTGATCCGGAAGCGCGCGCCGGGGGCATTGTCCTCGACGGCGATACAGAAGCCGTGCAGCTTGGCGATCGCGGCGACGATGCTGAGACCCAGCCCGTGGCCGGGCGCGCTGTTGTCGCGCGCGCCGCGGTAGAAGCGGCGGAAGATTTCCTCGCGCTCCTGAGGCGGCACGCCGGCGCCGCTGTCGCTGACCTCGACGGTCGCGCGGCCGTTGCCCGTCGCGGCGGCGATCCGTACGCGACCGCCGGACGGGGTGAACTTGATCGCGTTGTCGATGAGATTGGAGATCGCTTCGCGCAGCAGATCCTCGTCGCCCCGCACCAGCGTCGGCCACGGCGCCGAAAGCGCGATGGCGACATCCTTCGTTTGCGCCAGCGGCTCGTAGAACTCGAACAGGCCGGCGCAAACCGCCGACAGATCGACCGGGCCGAAGCGGCGCTCGCGTCGGCCGCTTTCCATCTCCGAGACGCGCAGGAAGGCGCTGATCGTCGCCGCCGACCGGTCGAGATGATTGAGCGCCTCCGCCATCACCGCGCGCAGTTCGTCGATTGTCCCGCCGCGTTCGAGGCCGCGCTCGATCTTGGCGCGCGCCACCGCGAGCGGGGTGCGCAGGTCGTGGGCGATGTCGTCGCCGATATGGCGCAATTGATCGAGCAGGCGCCAGATCTCATCGAGCATCAGGTTGACGTCGCGCGCGACGCGGTCGAGGTCGTCGGCCACGCTGATCACCGGCAGGCGCTGCTTGAGGTCGCCTTTCATGATCTCGGCGATGGCGGCGTGGATGACGCCGACGCGGCGGCGGGCGCGGCGGGCGAAGAAGACGCCGATCGCCAGGATCAGCAGGGTCGTCGGCGCCAAGGCGAGGGCCAGCGCGCGCGCCACCGTCTCGCGCAGGTCGTTGATCTCGGAAAGGCTCTGGCCAAGGACGAGGATCGCGCCGTCGACGCGGCGCACGGCGACGAAGATCGCCTGATCGGGGCGTCCGGTCCCGCCCAGGGTCGCCGAGGAGGCGAGATGGGCGCGGCCGTCGATGCGAATCGGCGGCAGACTAGGCGGGTCGCCGAGCAATAGGGCGCCCTTGGCGTCGAAAAGTCCGGCGTAGTCGAGACGCCGCGGGTCGGAAACGAGGCGTTGCGTGATCTGCTCACGCAGTTCGTCGTCGTTCTCGTCCAACGCCCGCGTCGCCTCGTAGGTCAGCCGCGCGCCGACCAACTGCACCGCCGCCGTGGAGAACTGCAGGTAGATCAGAGTGAAGACGAACGCCGCAGCCGCGGCGATCGCCAGCGCGAAAGCGAGCGCCAGGCGAAAGGCGCGGCTCTTGAGGACCTCAATCGTCCACATGAAGCTTGAAACCAGCGGCGCGCACATTGACGATCAGCCGCGGTTCGCCGCCGGCGTCGATCTTGCGCCGAAGGTTGCCGATGTGGACGTCGACGACGTTGGTCTGCGGCAGGAATTTGTAGTTCCAGACGTCCTCGAGCAGCATCGCCCGGGTGATGATCTGGTTCGGCCGGCGCATGAAATATTCGAGCAGCTTGAATTCCCGCGGCAGCAGGTCGACGCGACGCTCGCTGCGTCGGACCGTGCGCTCGACGAGATCCATCTCCAGCGGGCCGGCGCGCAGGCGGGTCGCGCGCGAATCGGGGATGCGCCGCGACAAAGCCTCGACCCGCGCCGTCAGTTCACGCAGCTCGAACGGCTTGACGAGATAGTCGTCGCCTCCCGCCTTCAGGCCGCGGATGCGGTCGTCGACCGAGGAGAGGGCGCTGATCACCAGGATCGGCGTCGGATTGCCTTCCTCGCGCAGCGCCTCGAGGATCGACAGCCCGTCTTCGTGGTTGAGGATGCGGTCGACGACCAGCACCGCGGCGCCGCCGGCGCGCGCGACCCTGAGGCCTTCGGCGCGCGTCTCGGCGAGCGCGACCGGATAGCCCTCGGCCTCGAGCTCGTAGCGGATCTCCTCGGCGAGCGCGCGCTCGTCCTCGATGACCAGGACAGCGGGCTTGCCGCCGCTGCTGGCGTTCTGCGGCATGGCTGGCGTTCCCGCGTCGGCGCGATGCGCGTCGACCATCCTTTCGCAGAATCAAGGCGCGCGCAAGCCGCGGACCAGCGCGCTGATCCGCCGAGAGTCGCTGAAATCGAAACGATCCTTGGAGCGGGCGTAGGGAAACGCTGCCGAGTGCGGAAAATACAGTTATGGCAATGGCTTCAAGGACAGCTCGCTCATGCGGCATAACCAGCGTTACAACCGAAATTGTTTCCGCTTCTCGATGATCTCCTTCGTTGCTTTGAGGACGGAGGCCGCCGGGGACGCGCTGTTCTCGCGACGGTCGCCACGCTCCGATCCGCATCGCCCTGGGGGTTGGCCGAGCCCGTCAGCGAAGCGGCGCGCCGAGCGACCATCTGGAGTTCGAATCTCACTTGGCGTGCCGCTCTGGATAAAACTGCGAGCACCTATGTCATTGAAATCCCGCTATAGTCGTGACATCACGCCATTGCGCTGAGGCCAGACAATCGGCGCTGTCTCGTCGGCCTCGGGAATCGCGTCGATTCCCCCGATCGACGGCTCATGCTGCGGAAACGACGCTCGATTGGCCGACTTTGCCAGCGCCCTCCACCCCCCTCAGGCGGGTCGGCCTACCAGGACGCGTGAGTATGTTCCGATCCTGATCGGCGAAGCGAACCATCGATATGGTCCGGCGTGGATATACCGATGACGGAGGTCGCTCGCCGCCGCCTCCGGCGAACCGGAGGCGCCTTCGAAGAGTCAGGAACGCGTCATGAAAACAGCCAATGACGAAACAAGCACCGTGGCCACAACGCTAGCATCCGTGACAGGTGGGCGCCGTCGCACGCTGGAAGCGATATTTCATCACCCTTCGGCGCATAATCTCGAATGGAGCGACGTCGTTGGACTGATCGAGAAGATTGGTCATGTCCAAGAGAAGGCCAACAACGAGTTTGTGTTCGAGGTCGTCGGCAAACGTCACGTCATGCGCAAACCCCACTCCAAGGATCTTACGAGTTCCGAGGTGATCGAGGTGCGGCATTTCCTCACTCAAGCCGGATTGTCGCCCGAGGACCCGTCCCAGCCCGCCGCTCGTCCCAGCCCGGCTGCGCCAAGTCTCCTGATCGTCGTGGATCACCATGGGACGAAGATATTTCAGGTCGACGTCACGTCCGACGACGCATCGGAGCATGTCATCAGACCCTATGACCCGCATCACTTCCTGCATCGCCTCGTGCCCGAGAACCAGTCGCGGGAAGAGGGCCAAAGGGCGCCGGAAGAGCCCGCGTATTACGAGAAGATCGCCGCCGCTGTGGCGCTGGGCGGCAAAATCGTCGTGGTCGGCCATGGCGCAGGCAAGAGCAACGCCGCGCATCATCTGATCGAATATCTGCGATCGCGCCACGCCGAAACCTATCAACGCGTTGTTCGTGAAATTGTCGCAGATCTGTCCAGCATCACCACCCCGCAACTTCTCGATCTGGCGCGACAGGCGTTGCGCTCGTGAACGTCCGCCGACCCTGCGGGAGTGTCGCCATCCGCGGGGTTTCCGATCCAGCGGCAAAAGGTGGACGCGATGGCGCGATGTTGAACTCACGGACGGCGTTGCTGGACGTCCGCCAGATGGGCGAAGCGGATCGCCTGACGGTTGCCGCCGGGACGCCGGGCGCAGCGCTCATGGAGAATGCGGGCGCCGCGGTCGCGCGCGCGATCGTCGAGCGCTGGTCGAAGCGCCCCGTCACTATCCAGTGCGGACTCGGCAACAATGGCGGCGACGGCTTCGTGACCGCCCGGCGGCTTGTCGAAGCCGGCTGGGCCGTTCGCCTGGCGCTGCTCGGATCGCGCGACCGTTTGAAGGGCGAAGCGCGCCATCATGCGCAGCGGTGGAGCGGCGCGGCCGAACCGTTGACGCCCGCCGCGCTCGAAGGGGCGGAACTCGTGGTGGACGCCGTCTTCGGCGCGGGACTCAGCCGCGCGCTGGAGGGTCAGGCTGCGGAAACTTTGGCCGCCGCGGCCCGGAAGGGATTGCCGGTTGTCGCCATCGACGTCCCGAGCGGCGTCATGGGCGACACAGGTGAAACTCTGGGCGCCATTACGGCGGCTCTGACCGTCACGTTCTTTCGCAAGAAGCCCGGCCACCTTTTGTTGCCCGGCCGGTTGCTGTGCGGCGACGTCATCGTGGCCGACATCGGTACGCCGCCGTCCGTCCTGAATACGATTGCGCCCAACACGTTTGAGAACGACCCGGCGCTCTGGCTGGGGCGCCTCCCGCGGCCGGGGGACAGCGGCAACAAATACACGCGTGGGCATGCGCTGATCTCCGGCGGCTACCCGATGACAGGCGCCGCCCGGATGGCGGCCCGTGCGGCTGCCCGCGCCGGCGCAGGGCTGACGACGATCGCGGTGTCCGAGATCGCTCTGCCGGTCTACGTGTCCGCACTGACCAGCATCATGGTCCAACCCATCGCGGCGCCGGAGGATTTCAATCGCCTGCTCGAAGATCGCCGCATCTCGGCGTTTCTGATCGGACCAGGCGCAGGCGTGGGCGAAGAAACCCGAGCCCGAGCGCTCGCCATGCTGGGCGCCGGCCGAGCCACGCTGCTCGACGCGGATGCGATCACGTCCTTTCAGGACGATCCTGGGGCGCTCGATCAGGCCATCGTCGGCGCGTGTGTCATGACTCCCCACGAAGGCGAGTTCAAGCGCGTGTTCGACGCGAGCGGCGACAAACTCGTGCGCGCGCGCGCCGCCGCCAAGCGTAGCGGCGCGGTCATCGTTCTGAAAGGCGCCGACACCGTGATCGCGGCGCCGGACGGGACGGCGATCATCAACACCAATGCGCCGCCGACCCTGGCCACCGCAGGCTCGGGCGATGTCCTGAGCGGAATCATCCTCGGTCTTCTTGCGCAAGGCTTGGAGCCATTCCTCGCCGCAGCGGCGGCGGTGTGGATGCACGGCGCGGCCGCCGCTGCGTTCGGACCCGGCCTCCTGGCCGAGGACTTGCCGGATCTGCTGCCGGGCGTGCTTCGGCGCCTCTACGACCCGCAATGAAAGCGCCGACGATAGCGCGATTGCGCTGACGGCAAGCGAACCGAGGAAGCAAAGGAGAATGCCGTGCAGGCGATGGTGCTGAACAGACNNTGCCTGACAGGTTGCCTGGCCCGGGGCAGATCCGCATCGAGGTGGCCGCGTGTGGCGTCTGCCGGACGGACTTGCATGTCGTCGATGGCGAACTGTCAGACCCGGTTGTGCCGATCATCCCGGGTCACGAGATCGTCGGCCGCATCGATGCGATCGGACCCGACGTGGAAGGGCTGACAATGGGCGAGCGCGTCGGCGTTCCGTGGCTCGGCCACACCTGCGGCGTCTGTCCCTACTGCCGCATGCAACGAGAAAACCTGTGCGACCATCCGGTCTTCACCGGGTATACCCGCGATGGGGGCTTCGCGACGGCGACGATCGCCGATGCGCGTTTCGCTTTTCCGCTCGGCGAAGTCGGCAGCGACGTCTCGCTAGCGCCGTTGNNGCTCATATCATAGCCCAGGTCGCGAGGCGGCAGGGGCGATCGGTGTTTGCCTTTACTCGGCCCGGAGACGCCGTCACTCAAGCCTTCGCCCGAACTCTCGGGGCGGCCTGGGCAGGGGGTTCG
>PLRT01000155.1 GCA_003164915.1 Hyphomicrobiales bacterium
GGCGCTGGCGCGCGCCGGCGTGCTGACGGCGGCGCGCGGCTCGGGCGTCGACCTCTCGGCCGCCTATGCGCGCTTCGGCGTGCTGGCGAGCCGCCGCATCGCGCTGTCGCGACTGACCATGCTGCTGGTGATCGTCGCTTCCGCCGTCGCGGTCGACCGCGGCTTGGTCGAGGCGCCGCGCGCGCTTGCCTGGGCGCTCGGGCTCAATCTCGCGCTGGTGTTCCCGGCGGTGGCGCTGGCGCTCGCCGAGCGCGGCGGGACGCTTTCGGCCGCAGTTCTGCTCGCCACCGCCGCCGTCGCCTTCGCCNNTGGTCGCCGGCGCGCTCGGCCTGCTCGCCGGCGCGACGGTCGCGCTGTTCGAGCGGCGCGAACCACGGGCCGAGACGCGTTTCGACCCGTTCGCCGATCTGCCGTTCGCCGCGCCGGAATGAGCGCTCAGGCGGTCAGCAGACGCTTCGCCTCTTCGTAGACCCGCGCGTCGCCGGCGGCGATGATCCGTCCGCCGCCGGCGACGTCGCCGCCCTCCCAGGTGGTCATGATTCCTCCGGCGCCGGCGACGATCGGCGCCAGCGCGACGACGTCGTGCGGCTTCAGGCCGGTCTCGATGACGAGGTCGACATGCCCGGCGGCGAGCGCGCAATAGGCGTAGCAGTCGCCGCCATAGCGCACGAGCCGCGCTTTCGCTTCGACGCGGCGGTAGGCGTCGCGATCGGCGTCGGCGCGGATCAGCGCCGGGTTGGTCGTCATCACCGTCGCCTCGGCAAGTCCCGCGCATTCGCGCGTACGGAGCGGCCGGGTCAGCCATTCGCTCGGCAGCGCGTCGCCGCGCGAGGGCGCGAGGCAGCGCAGCCGCGTGCGCTTGCCGTCGCCAAAGTAGCGCTCGCGGGTGAACGGCTGGGCCATCATGCCGTAGACCGGCTTGCCGCGGTGGGTAAGCCCGATCAGCGTGCCCCAGGTCGGCAGGCCGGAGATGAAGCTCTTGGTGCCGTCGATCGGATCGAGCACCCAGACGTATTCGGCGTCGGCCCGGTCCTGGCCGTATTCCTCGCCGACCACCCCGTGCGCCGGGAAGGTCTGGGCGATCAGCCGCCGCATCGCCGCCTCGGCGCCGCGGTCGGCCTCGGTGACCGGATCGAACACGCCGCCGCGCGATTTGTCCTCGGCGCCGATCGTTGTGCGGAAGAAGGGAAGAATCACCTCGCCCGACACCTGCGCGAGGCGATCGACGAAGCCTGCGAAGTCGACGGCGGTCATGTCGACGGCTCCGAACGGCCGGTTTTGAATTGCGCCCACTGCATATCTGCCATGCCCAGACTTTGAGGGTTGCTCATTCGGCGGAGGCGGCGCCGCGCGCAAGCCGTTGTATAGTATGATGTTACACCGGCGCCCAGTTTTTCAGCGGCGAAACGCGTGTTGCAGAATCGCCGCACCTTTTCGAAACGCCGTCTTCAGCCTCAGAAATCGCTTGCCTTTGTTGCGACGCAAGCACATATTGTTGCGGTGCGGCATGACCTGCCGCATATGCCCTCCTTGGGCGTTTCCTCCCTAGACTCAGGCCGCCGTGGCGACATGGCGGCCTCCTTTTTATCTCGGCGGCCCCTATGCGAGCCGCGCATGCCAGAGGGCGCCCATCACTCGGCCGCCCAGCTCTCCCCAGCCAGTTCGGCCATCGCGCGCGACGCCACCGCCTCCGCCGCCGCCTTCAGCGATTCGACGAGCGCCGCCGCGCGATCCAGCTTCACCATGCGCGCCTCGTCCATGTAAAGGGCGCGGTTGACTTCGATCTGCACCGCATGTCGGCCGACGGCGGGCAACCCATAGCGTTCGGCGATATAGCCGCCGGCGTAGGGCTTGTTGCGCCGAACCCTATAGCCGCGCGCGAGCAGCGCCTGTTCGAGCGCTTCCATCGCCCACGGCGCCGCGCTGGCGCCGAAGCGATCGCCGAGCACCATGTCGAGCGATCCCGCCTCCGCCAGCGTCGACGGCATCGAATGGCAGTCGACGAGAACGACGACGCCGAAGCGCGCGCGCGTGCGCTCGATCAAGCCGGCGAGCCGCTGGTGATAGGGGCGATGCAAGGCGGCGATGCGCGCCAGCGCCTCGGCGACCTGCAGCCGGCCGCGGTAGATCGGCTGGGCGTCGCCGACGACGCGCGGAATCGTTCCCAAACCCGCCGCGACCCGCAGCGAGCGGGTGTTGGCGTATTCGGGCAGCGGCCCGTCGAACATCCGCGGATCGAGCTCGAACGGCTCGCGATTGACGTCGAGATAGGCGCGCGGGAAACGCGCGCGCAGCAACGGCGCGCCGAGCGCGACGCAAGGGAGGAACAGTTCGTCGACGAACGCGTCCTCCGAACGGCGCAGGGTCAGCGGGTCGAGCCGCGACGCTGCGAGGAACGCGCTCGGATAGCGCGCGCCCGAATGCGGCGAATCGAACACCAGCGGCGCGCTGAGGCGCTCGGGCTCGATCACCTCGAAAGGCGGCTGAAAGTCCGGGTCTGCCCGCCCGCCTGGCTCGTTCATGGGGCCTCGATCCGCAACGTCCCGCCGCAATCGCGGCGCAAGCCTTTATCATAATCGCATTGGCGGCTTACCCGCCAACGCCGACTCGCATAAAGTCGCGCCGCTTTCACTCGATATTTACTCGCCGCGGGCGATGATTGTTAGGTTGCTGGGGACCTTAAATGACTGCGTCGGCCGAAATTTCCGCCCGAATTCTGCTTGCCGAAGACGACAACGACATGCGGCGCTTCCTGGTCAAGGCGCTGCAGAACGCCGGCTATTCGGTCGCCTCGTTCGACAACGGCCTCTCCGCCTACAACCGATTGCGGGAGGAGCCGTTCGAGCTGCTGCTCACCGACATCGTCATGCCGGAAATGGACGGCATCGAGCTTGCCCGCCGGGCGACCGAACTCGATCCCGAGATCAAGGTGATGTTCATCACCGGCTTCGCCGCCGTGGCGCTCAACCCCGACAACAAGGCGCCCAAAGACGCCCGCATCCTGTCCAAGCCGTTCCACCTGCGCGACCTCGTCAACGAAGTCGAGCGGCTGTTGAAGGCGGCCTAATCAGCCTGCGGTGATCGTCGAGCGCAGTTTCAGCGGACGGTCGATCATTCGGAGGCTCTCGAGCGTGCTGCCGGTGCCGCGGATCGTCACCGTGCCATAGTTGAAGAACCGGCCGAGTTGGGTCTGGTCGACGTCGACGCTCTCGACCTTCTGCATGTTCATCTCGACGGTGTGGCGGCGAATGAAGCCGCGCTTGAGCACGACGCGCCGATCGGTGACGGCGATTTCGGTCGTCCAGCGGCGGAACCACGCGCGCCCGAAACTGACCAGGGCCGCCACGGCGATCAGCGCCGAGACGACGAAGATCGCGTAAGAGACGCCGAGCGTCAGCGCCGGAACGGTCGAGGCGGCGAGCGGCAGCGCCAGCGCGATCAAGGCGTAGGCGATCGCCGGACCGTAGAGGGTCCACGACAGGCGGGTTTCGAAGACGACTTTCTCGCCAGGTTCGAGAATCGCCTCGACATATCGCATGGCCAACCTCGTCGCGCGGAGCCCGCGCTATCTTTCGTCGCCCGCGGCGGCGTTGACAAGCGGGTCGGCGACGCGCCCCGCCTTGTCTTGGCGGCGCGAAGCGCCACATCCGGCCGGAGCCTGGAGGCGACGATACGGCGAAATGGAAGCGTTGCACTGTTCATCGGCGCGCTGGCGGCGTTCCTCGCCGCGCCGCTCGCCGTCGCCGGCGCCGACGACGCGCCCACCGCCAAGGCGAGCCGCGACGGCAAGCCGGAGAAGCAGGAAAACGTCGCCCTGCCAGCCGATTCGACGACGGCCTTCACTTTGAACATCGACGGCCGGAGCCTCGCCTTCCACGTCACGGCGGGGTCGCTTCAACTCAAGGACGAAACCGGCGCGCCGCAAGCGGTCGTCGCCTATGTCGCCTACAAGCTCGACGGCGCCGACCCGGCGCGCCGGCCGGTGACCTTCGCGATCAACGGCGGCCCGGGGGCGGCTTCGGCCTGGCTGCATCTGGGCGCGCTCGGCCCGTGGCGCCTGCCGATGAACGGCCTTTCGCCCGCCTCGCCGCCGTCCCTGGTCGACAATGCCGAAACCTGGCTCGACTTTACCGACCTCGTCTTCGTCGACCCGCCGGGGACCGGCTACAGCCGCATCGTCGCGGCGGGCGACGAGCCGCGGCGGCGCTTCTGGTCGGTCGAGGGCGACGTCGACGGCCTCGCCGCGACGATCCGTCGCTGGCTGGTCGCCGACGAGCGGCTCGCCTCGCCCAAGTTCATCGTCGGCGAAAGCTATGGCGGCTTCCGCGGCCCGCGTCTCGCCGAGGCGTTGGCGACCGATCAGGGCGTCGGCGTCGCCGGCCTCATCCTGATCTCGCCCGCCCTTGATCTCGCCGCGCTCGCCGGCGGGCCGGACGATCCGTTCCCGCTGATCACCCGCCTGCCCTCTTACGCGGCGGCGCTGAAAAGCCGCGCCGGCCCGGTCTCGCGCGACGACCTCGCCGAGGTCGAGCGCTACGCCACCGGCGACTATCTCGCCGATTGGCTGCGCGGCCCCGGCGACGGGGCGGCGGTCGAGCGGATGAGCAAGCGGGTCGCCGAGCTGACCGGGATCGATCTCGCGACCGTGCGGCGGCTCGCAGGCCGGGTCGACGAGGACGCCTTTTTGCGCGAATTCGAGCGGACGCAGGGAAAGGTCGTCGCCTTCTACGACGCGACGATCGACGCCTATGATCCGTTCCCAGCCGCCGACCGCAGCCGATTCCACGATCCCGTCCTGCCCGGTTTCGAGCCGGCCCTCACCAGCGCGATCGTCGATCTCTACGAGCGCCGCCTCGGCTGGAAGGTCGACGACCGCTACGAGCTGATCAACGACGCGGTCAACCGTGAATGGCGCTGGGGCGGAAAGCTCGCCGCGCCCGAGTCGATCTCGGCCCTGCGGCGGATGCTCGCGCTCGACCCGAAATTCCGCGTGCTGGTCGTCGCCGGCCTGACCGACGTCCAGACCCCCTACCTCGCCACGGCCCTCGAGCTCGCGCAGGTCCCCGAATTCGGCCCGGCGGGCCGACTGACGCTCAAAGTCTATCCCGGCGGCCACATGGTCTACGCCGACGACGCCAGCCGGCGGGCGCTGCGCGGCGACGCGCGGCGGCTGATCGAAGGAAAATGACGCCGCTCCGGCGCGCGATAAACCAAACGGCCGGAATCGTCGCGCGGTTTGACTTTTTCCTTTCCGCCGCCCTTGACGCCCCCGATCCGTCCGCCTATCTCACCGCCATCGTTAGCACTCGTTAGAGACGAGTGCTAACGGCTGACTGAGGTCTTCAACCGACCGGCGTCCCGGGTCGTGGCGACGCCGATGAAACAGGAAGCTGAGACTCATGAAATTCCGTCCATTGCATGACCGCGTCGTCGTCCGTCGCCTGGAGGGCGAGGAAAAGACGAAGGGCGGCATCATCATCCNNCAAGGAGAAGCCGCAGGAAGGCGAAATCGTCGCCGTCGGCCCCGGCGGCCGCGACGAAACCGGCAAGCTGATCCCGCTCGACGTCAAGAAGGGCGACAAGATCCTGTTCGGCAAGTGGAGCGGCACCGAAGTCAAGATCGACGGCCAGGAGCTCCTGATCATGAAGGAATCCGACGTCATGGGCGTGATCGCCTGACCTGGGACGAACGGGGAGTGGCGAGTAGCGAATGGGGAAACCCCCGTTCCGCCGCCCTCCCCGCCCCCACTCGCTATTCGCCACTCACTATTCGCTAATCAGGGACAAACCCACATGGCTGCCAAAGACGTACGTTTTTCCACTGACGCGCGCGACAAGATGCTGCGCGGCGTCGACATCCTCGCCAACGCGGTGAAGGTCACGCTGGGCCCGAAGGGCCGCAACGTCATCCTCGACAAGTCGTTCGGCGCCCCGCGCATCACCAAGGACGGCGTCACCGTCGCCAAGGAAATCGAGCTCGAGGACAAGTTCGANNGGCGACGGCACCACCACCGCGACCGTGCTCGCCCAGGCGATCGTCAAGGAAGGCGCCAAGGCGGTGGCCGCCGGCATGAACCCGATGGACCTCAAGCGCGGCGTCGATCTCGCCGTCGCCGAAGCGGTCAAGGACATCGCCAAGCGCTCCAAGAAGATCAAGGACAGCGCCGAGATCGCGCAGGTCGGCACCATCTCGGCCA
>PLRT01000093.1 GCA_003164915.1 Hyphomicrobiales bacterium
CAACGAGATTCCGGTCGGCATCCAGTTGCCGCCGCGCGTGACGTTGGAAATCGTCGAGACCGAGCCGGCGATGAAGGGCCAGACCGCGTCTTCGTCATATAAACCCGCTAAGCTCTCCAACGGCGCGCGCGTGATGGTGCCGCCGCACGTCAGCGCCGGAACCCGCGTCGTCATCCAGACGGAAGACGGCGCCTATGTCGAGCGCGCCAAGGACTGACGCACGGTCAGCGAAATCAGGAGGCCATCCATGCAACTCGGCGTCATCGGTCTGGGGCGCATGGGCGCCAATATCGTTCGCCGCCTGACGCGCGCCGGGCACGCCTGCGTCGTCTACGACCGCGATCCGGCGCCGGGCAAGGCGCTGGAGGCGGAGGGCGCGACCGCCGTCGATTCGCTCACGGCGCTGATCGAGGCGCTCGCGGCGCCGCGCACGGTATGGATCATGCTGCCGGCCGGCGCGGCGACCGAGACCACGATCGAACTGCTGCGGCCGTTGCTCAAGCGAGGCGATTGCGTCATCGACGGCGGCAATTCGTACTGGCGCGACGACGTCCGGCGCGGCAAGTCGCTCGCCGCCGACGGAATCGACTACATGGACGTCGGCGTCAGCGGCGGCGTGTGGGGCCTGACGCGCGGCTTCTGCATGATGATCGGCGGCAAGCAGGAGACGGCCGAGCGGCTCGACCCGATCTTCCAGACGCTCGCGCCGGGCCGCGGCGAGATTGCGCAGACGCCCGGCCGCGAAGGTCGCGACCCGCGCGTCGAGCAGGGCTATCTCTACGCCGGACCCTGCGGCGCCGGCCATTTCGTCAAGATGGTGCACAACGGCGTCGAATACGGTCTGATGCAGGCCTACGCCGAGGGCTTCGACATCCTGCGCAACGCCAATGCGTCCGGCGTCGATCCCGACCATCGCTTCACCCTCGACGTCGCCGACATCGCCGAAGTGTGGCGGCGCGGCAGCGTCGTCTCGTCGTGGCTGCTCGACCTGACCGCAAACGCGCTGGCGCGCGAGGAGCGGCTCGAATCCTATTCGGGCTATGTCGAGGATTCGGGCGAAGGCCGCTGGACGCTGCAGGCCGCGATGGACGAATCGGTGCCGGCCGAGGTTCTGTCGGCCGCGCTCTACGCGCGCTTTCGCTCGCGCCAGGAACACACCTTCGCCGAAAAGGTCATCTCGGCGATGCGCAAGGGCTTCGGCGGCCATCTGGAGCCGCAGCAGAAGGGATGAGGCGGCGGTCGCTCCCGTGCGCGCCACGCGGCGGGATCCGACATGACGCGATCGTTCAGGCGCTGGGGGCGCCGCGATGAGAGCCGTGCTCTATGAAGCGTTCGCCGAGCCGCCGAGGCTGGCGAACGTTCCTGATCCGGCGCCCGAACCACACGGCGTCGTCGTGCGCGTCCGGGCGACCGGCGTCTGCCGCAGCGACTGGCACGGCTGGATGGGGCACGATCCGGATATCCGGCTGCCCCACGTGCCGGGCCACGAGCTCGCCGGCGTCGTCGAGGCGGTCGGCAGGGAAGTGCGCAACTGGCGGCCGGGCGACCGGGTGACGGTCCCGTTCGTCTGCGCCTGCGGCGAATGTCCCCAGTGCCAGACGGGACACCAGCAGGTCTGCGACCATCAGTTCCAGCCCGGTTTCACGCACTGGGGATCGTTCGCCGAATGCGTCGCGCTGCCGCGCGCCGACCTCAACCTCGTCGCGCTTCCTGAAGACATGGCGTTCGACACGGCGGCGAGCCTCGGCTGCCGCTTCGCGACGTCGTTTCGCGCCGTCGTCGACCAGGGCCGGGCGGGCGCCGGCCAATGGGTCGCCGTGCACGGCTGCGGCGGCGTCGGGCTCTCGGCGATCATGATCGCCAGCGCGGTCGGCGCCAACGTGATCGGAATCGACATCGCCGACGACAAGCTCGCCTTGGCGCGCGAGCTCGGCGCCGCGGCGACGATCAACGCCAACGCCGTCGCCGACGTCGCCGAGGCGGTGATCGAGGTGACAAAGGGCGGCGCGCACGTGTCGCTCGACGCGCTTGGGGCTCCGACGACCTGCTTCAATTCGGTCGCCTGCCTGAGGAAGCGCGGCCGGCATGTCCAGGTCGGCTTGACGCTCGCCGGCCAAAGCGCGCCGCGCGTGCCGATGGCCAAGGTCATCGCCAACGAGCTGGAGCTCGTCGGCAGTCACGGCATGCCGGCGCATCGCTACGGCGCGATGCTCGACATGGTCCGGTCGGGAAAGCTCCGCCCCGAGCGCCTGATCGGCGCGCGCATCAGCCTCGAACAGTCGATCGCGGCGCTGATGGCGATGGACGCATTCGAGGCGGTGGGCGTCACGGTGGTCACGCGGTTTTGAATCCGGTCGACTCCGGCGTTACAGACGCCGGCGGCGGTGACCGCCGCCACTGGCCCGTCGGCGGCGGATTCAGTAGCAAGGGCGGGGCTCGATTTGACGCCGAACGGGGCGCCGCGGGCGATCGGGAAAGGACGAAGACGTGCCGGGTCTACGGGCTTTTGCTTTCACCTTCGCCGTCGTGTCCTTTGCATCGACCGCTGTCGCCGAAGACGCCGTCAAGACCGATCAGCCGGCGGCCCCCGCCAATCCTCCGATCCAGGTGTCGCGCGGCGATTCCTGGGCGTACGACCTTCGCGACGACGTCACTGACGAGGCGAAAGGTTCGATCGTGTTCGAAGTGACGAAAATCACCGACGCGGGGATCGAGACCCAAGTGACCCGGCAGATCTTCGCCACCCACGCTAAGACAACGTCCTCGGAGCTCTTTGACGCGCGCTGGCGCATGAAGGACAACGCGAAATTTCTGTTCAGCCCTCACCTCGATTCGACCGGCGCGCCCGACGACCTGCAGGTGGGAAAGTCATGGTCGTTCAAATACGAGGCGCAGCGAAAGGGCGCAGCGCAGACGCAGGAGTTCTCCGGGGTCGGCAAGGTGGCGGCGTGGGAGCGCGTGACGCTGCCGAACGGGGCGGCCTATGACGCGTTCAAGATCGACGTCGCCGCTGCGCCGCGTTCGGCGCCCGCCGGCCGCAAAGTCGAGCTTCATGCGATGATGTGGTTCGCGCCGGCCGTCAACCGGGTGGTCAAACGGGTCGACGAAAGCCGGGTCGACGGCAAATTGAGAGACGCATCCGAGCAGACGCTGCGCGCGTACAAACCGGCGGCGAAGATATGAACGCGGCCGGCGTTTCCGGCGATCCGTACGGGCTTTCATCCCAAGGGAGACGAGAGATGCTGGGGTTCAGGCGTTTGGCGATCGCCGCCGCTTTCGCGCTGGCCAGCGGCTGCGCGGCGCTCGCCGCCGACGACACGAAGCCGAGCGATCCCAATCCCCCCGTCAATCCCAAGATCGAATTGGCGCGAGGCGATCAGTGGACCTACGAGGTGAAGGACGACATCACGGACGAACTCAGGGTCATCCTCAATCTTGCCGTCACCGACGTCACCGACTCCGAGATCGACGTGAGAGCGCGCTACACGGTCGTCGCGACAAACGTGGAAACGACGGGCGTGCAGGTTTTCGATCAGAACTGGCGACAGAAGGAAAACGGCGTGACGATCTGCCGCCCCGCGTGCCCGGAAACCGGGATCCCCGCCGATATCGAAGTCGGCAAAGCGTGGTCTTATAGTTTCGAGTCTTCGAAGATCACGGCGCCCGCCAACTTCAAGTTCGCCGGCAAAGCGAAAGTGGTTTCGTGGGAGCGCGTCGCCGTCGCCAACGGTTTGTCCTTTGACGCGTTCAAGCTCGTCTTCGACTCGGCGGTGACGCCGGTCGTCAACAATCGCAAGTGGGAGCAGCATGTCGAGTTGTGGTACGCGCCGGCCGCCAATCGCTATGTCAAGCGGCGGCTCGAAACCCGCCAGAACGGCAAGCTGGTCGAGGCCACGGTCGAGACGCTGAGGGACTACCACCGCCGCGAAAAGTGACAATGGCGTCGCGCACAAATGTCGAAACCGCTCATCGTCTTGATCCTCGCCGCGGCGCTGTCCGGGGTCGGCGCGGGCGAAGCGACCGCCGACCCGACCGGCTCGCCGGCGGCGCAGAGCCTTCAGGCGCCGTCGGCCGGCGTCGACGCCGCCCGCGGCGACGAGTGGACCTACGTGACGCAAGATTCGCTGACGGGGGCGGCGCTGTCCGAGTTCGACGTCGTCGTCGTCGAAAGGCAGGCCGACAAGATCGACGTGCGCATCCGCGTCACCAATCCAGGCACGGGATTGACGCGCGTCGGCGCGGCGACTTTCGATTTGTTCTGGCGAAGGTTGCCGGATGAAATCAGCCCCGGCGAAGGAACGCAGGACAGCTGGGGCGTGCGACCGAGCCTGCAGGTCGGCGACAACTGGACTTACAATTTCCAGCGTCAGCTCGCCGGAGGGCCGATCATGATGAGCTGGATCGGCTATGGCGAGGCGCTGGGCGTCGAGCGGGTGGATCTGCCGAACGGTCGGACGGTCGACGCCTTGAAGATCGAATTCTTCGAACGGCCGTCGGCCATGCGCTATCGCTTCGAATTGCATGTCGTCGAGTGGTTTGCGCCGGAGATCAACCGCTATGTCCGGCGCGAGATCGAGTCGCGCCTGGCAGGCGAGGTCACGGAATCGACGACGGAAACTCTACAGGACTATGTGCGTCGGCGATGACTGACGCCGATCGCTGGGGGTTCCGCGGCTCGCGCTTCGGCGGCGGTCAGAAGAACCCGACCGGGAAATACTTGGTGTAGATCTCGGCGTAGGCTCCCTTGGCGGCGAGGCGGGCGAGCGCCCAGTCCATTGCGCGGCGGAGGTCGGCGTCCTCCTTGCGCACCGCGATGCCGACGCCTTCGCCGAAATAGCGGCTCTCGATGTAGGGGCCGCCCTTGAATATGCAGCAGTCGGCCGACTCCTGGCCCGCCAGCCAGACCGCCAGCGTCAGGCCGTCGGCGAAGACGGCGTCGACCTCGCCCTTGCTCAGCGCCGCGTGAAGCGCCGGGAAGTTGGGATAGGGCTTGCCGATCGCGGCGGGAAAGAAGGTGGCGAGGAACGACTGGTGGGCGGAGCCGGCGATGACGCCGACCGTCTTGCCGGCGAGGCTCGCCGGCGTCGTGTCGGCGAGCGGCGAATCCTTGCGGGTCGCGAAACGCGCCGGCGTCTTGTAATAGGGCTGGGTGAAGTCGATCTGGGCGCGCGTCGCGGCGGTGATCGAGATCGAGGCGATCACCGCGTCGCCCTTGCCGGTTTCGAGCGAGTCGATCAGCGTGTCCCAGCGGCGCGCCTGGATGGTGCAGCCGATGTGCAGTTCCTCGCAGATCGCGCGGGCGATCTCGACGTTGAAGCCGACCAGCGAACCGTCCGAAAGCGCGAAATCGAGCGGCGGATAATCGTCGTCGGTGAGGAAGCGGATCGCGCGCAGCGCCGAAAGGTCCGGCCGCTCGAGGTGCAGGTTGGGGTCCCAGAAGCTCGGCGCCGGCAGGCGATCGTCGGCGAGCGCGCCAGAGGCAAGGCCAATCGCCAGCGTCACGCCCATCGTCAAATAACGGCCGGCCGACATGGCGGAATCCCGTCAGTTTTGTTCAACTCGTCCGGACGCGAGCGGCGCGCGGGGTCTGGGGGCAGGCTTGGCGCGCGCGTTCGTCGAAGCGACGTGCGTTGCGCGAGTTGGTAGCGTGGACGATTTCCCGAGGCAAGCGGCCACGACGGGGCGAGGCTGGCCGCAGATTCTCGCTCATCCCGGTCCGTTGGCCCGCTCGCGGGGCGAACCCGCGTCTGCGATGGCGCGCGCTGGCGCCAAATTGGCGCCCGAGATCGCCTTTCTCGCCGCCTACGGCGTCGCGCCGGGCGTTCTGCTGCGCGCCTCTGAGGAGGGCGAGCGCGACGGGGTTTCGGCCGAGCAGGCGCTGCTGGGCGAAGGCCTGCTCGGCGAAGACGCGTATTATTGCGCCCTGGCGCGACGACTGCGGCTGCCCTACTACCGCGGCGAGGTTCCGGTGGCGGCGTCGGTCGAGGTCGAACCGGCGATCGCCTGCGGCGTCGCCCCGCTCGCGCCGAACCGCGCTGGGCTCACCGCCATCGCCGCGCCGCGCGCTGCGGCGATCCGTTACCTTCTCGCCAAGGCTGAGGCCGGCGCGCTGCCGGCGCGCCTGGCGATCGCCTCGCCGCGGATGCTGGGCGAGCGCGTTCGCGCCGACGCGGGGGCGCGCGTCGCCGAGGCGGCGGCGGAGGCGCTGGCGCGCCGCGACCCGGCGCTTTGCGCGCGCTCCGGCCTGAGCTTCGGCCAGCGCGTCGCGCTCGGCCTCTTCGCGCTCGTCGCCGTCTGCGCGTTCGGCGCGGCGCCGGACGCGCTCGCGTTCGGGCTGTCGGCGGCGCTGTGGCTGATCTTCGCGGCGGGAATCGTCCTGCGCAATCTGGCGGTCGCCTCCGCCGGCGACACGCCGGGCGCGCCGCCGCTGGCCGCCCACGAATTGCCGATCTACACCGTCATCGCGCCGCTGCGCGGCGAAGAGCGGATTGTCGCCAAGCTCGTGCGCGCGCTCGACGCGCTCGACTACCCGAGCGGCAAGCTCGACATCAAGTTGGTCGTCGAACGCGACGACGCCGCGACGCGCAGGGCTCTCGCGGCGCTCGATCTGGCGGCGCGCTACGAGATCGTGGTCGCGCCGCCCGGCCTGCCGGCGACCAAGCCGCGCGCGCTCAACATCGCGCTGCCGGCGGCGCGAGGCGCGCTGGTCGTCGTCTACGACGCCGAAGACGAGCCTGAGCCCGATCAGCTCCGGCTGGCCGCCGCGCGCTTCGCCGCCGCCGCCGACCTCGATTGCCTGCAGGCGGCGCTGACGATCGACAACGCCGCCGAGTCCTGGATCAGCGCGATGTTCGCGATCGAGTACGCGACGCTGTTCGACCTCGTCAATCCCGGCCTCGCCGCGCTCAATCTGCCGATTCCGCTCGGCGGCACCTCCAACCATTTCCGCGTCGCGGCGCTCAAGCGCGTCGGCGCCTGGGACGCGTGGAACGTCACCGAAGACGCCGATCTCGGCATGCGGCTGGCGTTCAGCGGCGCGCGGGTCGGCGCGCTTGCGTCGTCGACCGGCGAGGAGGCGCCGGTCGATTTGCGCGGCTGGTTCCGCCAGCGCACCCGCTGGCAGAAGGGCTGGATGCAGACGCTGATCGTTCACAGCCGCCGGCCTTTGCGCTTCGCGCGCGCGATTGGGCCTGCGCGCGCCGTCGCCGCGTTGGCGCTGATCGGCGGCTCGACGCTCGGCGGCCTGTTCGGGCCGGCGATGATGTTGTCCGCCGCCTGGCGCGCGCTTTCGGGTCAGCTTGCCGCCGCGACGGTCTTGCAAACGACGGGCGATGTCGCGATTTACGTGCTCGCCGCAAGCGGCCTGATGACGATGGCGATCCCCGCCCTGGCGGCGATGCGCCGGCGGCGGATCGCCGCCAGGGCGAGCCTTCTGGCGACCCTGCCGGCCTATTATGCGCTGATCTGCGTCGCGACCTGGGCGGCCCTGTTCGATCTGGCGGTCCGCCCATTCTACTGGGCCAAGACCGAGCACGGCGCCGTCCGCGCGCGGCGCGCGAGGCCGGCGGCGCGCGCGATCGTCTCCAACGTTTGGCGATCGCGCTGATTCGGCGCGCCTCGGCTAAAACGCAGTCGGCTCTAGGGCGCGAAGCGCGGTCGGCCGATCTCGATATAGACGCGGACCGGCCCCGCCGGCGTGTCGAAGCGCGTATCTGCCGCCGCCGCCGCGCCGGTTCTCAGCGCCGGGACGGACGGCGCGACCAGCGGCGGCGCATGGGCGCCGCGTGAGGTGGCGAAATCGGCGCCGGCGTCGATATAGCCGCTGATGCGGATGCACGCGTCCGAACCCGCGACGCCGACGAAGCCTTCGCCATGCGAACGGCAATGCGCGTCGGACGGCGCGAGCGGCGCGGGCGAATCGCCGGCGCGGACATCGGCCGCTGCGAGACACGCGGCGAGGGAGAAGGTCGCGGTCAACACCGCCCGCTGCGCCACCAAACTCATGCTCTCCGTCCGATTCGAGGGCGGCAACCTGGGGCGACAACGTGGCGTCATGAAGGCGCGCGGCGCGCTTTTCCCAGCGTCATCGCCAATCCCCATAGCGGCTCTGAATCAGCGCGAGCGCCGCGACCGCGGCGGTGTCGGCGCGTAGCACGCGCGGACCGAGGCTAAGCCGCAGCACGCGCGGCAATCGCGTAATCGCCTGTCGTTCGCTGTCCTCGAAGCCGCCCTCGGGGCCGACGAGCAGCGACACGCCGGCGCGCGCTTCGACCGCCGCCGTCGCCGCGATCGGATTGGCGACAGGCGCGTCCTCGTCGCAGAAGATCAGCAGCCGCTCCGCCGGCCAGCCGGCGACGACGTCGTCGAGCCGCTGCTCCGGCGACACCTCGGGGAGCCAGATCACGCCGCACTGCTCCGCGGCTTCGCGCGCGTTGGCCGCAAGGCGCGCGAGATTGACGCGGCTCGCCTGGGTGCGTCGGGTGATGACCGGCCGCAGCCGACGCGCGCCCATCTCGACCGCCTTCTGCGCCATGTAGTCGAGGCGCGCATGCTTCAGCGGCGCGAACAGGTAGTCGATGTCGGGCGGAGTTTCCTGCGGCCGGATGCGGCTGCCGATGGTCAGCGTCGGGTTCTTGCGAGCAATGGACTCGATCGTCGCCTCGAACTCTCCGTCGCGGCCGTTGAAGACCAGCACCCTCGCGCCGCGTGCGAGCCTGAGCACGTTGACGAGGTAGTTGCCTTCGTCGCGCGACAGCGCCGTCGTCGCGCCCTCGACGAGGTCGCCTTCGAGGCAAAGGCGAGGCGTGGTGAAATCGGTGCGGGCCATCGGGGGGCGTCTCCTTGCGGAGGGGCGCTCTTACCACAACCGGCCCGCGCGAAAAACGCGCGCCGACCTCCGGGCGGTTGTCGAGGGAAGGAGGCGGTTCAGTCTGCCGATTGCGCGTGGCGGGTCAGCGTTTCGCCGCTGAACCGGAACACCGTCCAGTCCGACATCGGCTCGGCGCCGAGCGAACGGTAGAACGCGACCGCGTCCGCGTTCCAGTCGAGCGCCTGCCATTCCAGCCGCCCGCAGCCGCGCGCGACCGCGAGGGCGGCGAGATGGCGGATGAGCAGCCGGCCGTAGCCGCGGCCGCGCTTCTCAGGGCGGACATAAAGATCCTCGAGGTAAAGGCCGGGCCGGCCGAGGAAGGTCGAGTAATTGTGGAAGAAGAGCGCGAAGCCGACGCGTTCGCCGTCGTCCTCGGCGAAGACGACCTCGGCGTGGCGGCGTGGTCCGAACAGGCTTTCGCGCAGGCTCTGTTCCGTCGCCGTCACTTCGTGCTCGAGCTTCTCGAACCGCGCCAGGTCGCGGACGAAGCCGAGTATGTCGGCGACGTCGTCGACGCCCGCTTCGACGATCTGCGCCTTCGCCATCGTCGTCTGTCCCTTCGTCTTGCGCTTCCGGCCGGCGGGTCGCGACGCCGGGCGGACCGCCTATAGCATCGTCGCCGCGGCGCGTAACGCCGGGCCGGTTGCGCGCGAAGGGGAAGAACCGGACCCGTTCGCCGAATTCAGGAGGTCAGCTTGCGCGCGTCATCCCTCTTTCGCGCCGGCGCGGCGCTCGCGTTGGCGCTCGGCCCAGCCGCCGCGCGCGCCGCCGACGCGCGCCATCCGCTGGTGATCGAGTTGTTCCAGAGCCAGGGCTGTTCGTCCTGCCCGCCCGCCAACGCCAATCTCATTTTCTGGGCGGCGCGCGACGACGCGCTCGCGCTCAATTTCGCCGTCGACTATTGGGATGCGCTCGGCTGGAAGGACACGTTCGCCAAGCCGGAGTTCACCGCACGCCAATGGGCCTATGCGCGCGCGCTCGGCCACGGCGAGGTCTATACGCCGCAGGCGATCGTCAACGGACGCGCCGACGTCACCGGCGCCGACGCTGGCGAGCTCGCCGCAACCGTCCGGCGCGAGGACCGTGGCGCCGGAGGCCCCGAGCTGTCGCTTTCCGCGGGCGTGGCGCGCGTCGGCGCAGGCGCCGCGCCGCCCGGCGGCGCGGATGTCTGGCTCGCGCGTTACGACCCGGCGATCCGCAACGTCTCGGTCAAGCGCGGCGAGAACGCCGGCCGGCTGCTGCCGCATGCCGACGTCGTCGTCGATCTCGTCCGCCTCGGCCTCTGGCGCGGCGAAGCCGAGCGCTTCGATCTGCCGGCCAAGCCCGATCCGCGGCTGCGCGACGCGGTGCTGGTGCAGGCGGCGGGAGCGGGACCGATCCTCGCCGCCGTCAAACAACCCGCCGAGTAACGCTGCGGTCGGCGGCGCCCTCTTGCCGTCGGGCCGTTGTTCTGCATATGTTCTTAGCCGGGCGGCCGCCGTCGCGGCCGGGCGGGGGACGGAATGGTTGCGCGGGTCGCCACGGTGGCGTTCGAAGGCGTCGAGGCGCGCCCGGTCGACGTCCAGGTCCAGGTCGCCAACGGCGCGGTCGCCTTCACCATCGTCGGCCTGGGCGACAAGGCGGTCGCCGAATCGCGCGAGCGGGTGCGCGCCGCGCTGGTCGCCTCGGGCCTGGCGCTGCCGGCCCGCCGGATCACCGTCAATCTCGCCCCCGCCGACATGCCCAAGGAGGGCAGCCACTACGATCTGCCGGTCGCGCTCGCCGTCATGGCGGCGATCGGGGCGATCCCCGCCGACGCGCTCGACGGCTACGCGGTGATCGGCGAGCTCGCGCTCGATGGGGCGATCAGCGCCGTCGCCGGCGTGCTCCCGGCGGCGATTGCCGCCAATGCGCGCGGCCTCGGCCTCATTTGTCCCGCCGCCTGCGGTCCTGAGGCGGCGTGGGCGTCGGCCGATCTCGACATCCTGGCGCCGCGCTCGTTGATCCAACTCGCCAACCATTTCAAAGGATCGCAGATTCTCTCGCGCCCGACGCCGGCGTTGCGGGCCGCCGGCGCGCCGCAGCCCGACCTCGCCGACATCAAGGGCCAGGAAAGCGCCAAGCGCGCGCTCGAGGTCGCGGCCGCCGGCGGCCACAATCTCCTGATGTGCGGCGCGCCGGGCGCCGGCAAGTCGATGCTGGCGCAGCGGCTGCCGTCGATCCTGCCGCCGCTGAACCCGCGCGAGCTGCTTGAAGTGTCGATGGTCCACTCGGTCGCCGGCATCCTCGCCGGCGGCGCCTTGACCGATCGCCGGCCGTTCCGCGCGCCGCACCATTCGGCCTCGATGGCGGCGCTGGTCGGCGGCGGCGTCCACGCCAAGCCGGGAGAGATTTCGCTCGCCCATCATGGCGTGCTGTTTCTCGACGAATTGCCGGAGTTCAACCCGCAGGCGCTCGACAGCCTGCGCCAGCCGCTCGAAGCCGGCGAGGTGGCGATCGCCCGCGCCAACCATCGGGTGGTCTATCCCGCGCGCTTCCAGCTCGTCGCGGCGATGAACCCCTGCCGCTGCGGCCATGCCGACGAGCCCGGCTATGCCTGCTCGCGCGGCCCCAACGCGCGCTGCGTCGCCCAATATCAGGCGCGCCTCTCAGGGCCGCTGCTCGACCGCTTCGATCTGACGATCGACGTTCCGGCGGTCGCCGCCGCCGACCTTCTGCAGCCGCCGCCGCGCGAAGGCTCGGCCGAGGTCGCCGAACGCGTCGCGGCGGCGCGCGCGATCCAGATCGAGCGCTATCGCGCGCTCGGCCTCGNNTGCGCGCACGCTCGCCGATCTCGACCGCGCCGACACGGTCGGCCGCGCCCATCTCGCCGAGGCGCTGAGCTATCGCGGCCCCCAGGAACGCGCGGCGGTCGCGGCGGCGTAACGTCCGCGCCGGCGCGGTTCGCCGCTTGGCGGCGGAGCGGTTCTCCCGCCGGTCGGCTGAGCAGGGGGGCTCGGGCGATCGACGGCGCCGTCCGCCGGCGCGCTTTCAAGCCCTGGCTCCAAGCTGTGATCGTGCGTCCTCAGGCCTCGTTCGCTCGACTTTCGACGGTCGGGGCAAGGTTTTCTCAACTGCGCCCTGTCATCGTCCGTTTGGCCGAATCCTGAAGGATCGGCGGCCGGGACATCCAATGTTCGACGCTCTCGCCAACGCCGCGCAGTTCGATTTGCGCGTGCTCGCCATCGAGGCCGGTCCGCTGCTGGCGCTGACGATCGCGCTCGCCGCGGCGATCGCGGGCGCGCGCCGGCGCGCCGAATCGCGCGGCGCGCAGGCGGAGGCGGAGACCGAGCGCCTGCGCGACGAGGTCTGGCGGCTGAAGGAGTCGGCGACCGCGCGCGAGCGCGCCGAAGCGGCGAGCGAAGCCAAATCGCGGTTCCTGGCGACGATGAGCCACGAGATCCGCACCCCGCTCGCCGGCATCCTCGGCATGGCCGACCTGCTGCGCGACGCTGGGCTCGATCCCGAGCACGCGAGCTACGTCGAGGCGATCCGCGGCTCGGGCAGCGCGCTCGCCGGCCTGATCGACGAGATCCTCGATTTCTCCAAGATCGAAGCGGGTCGGCTCGAGCTCGTCAGTGAGACCTTCGACTTGAAGAAACTGGTCGAAAGCGTCGTCGAGCTGCTGGCGCCGCAGGCCCAGGGCAAGGGGCTGGAGATTTCCGCCTCGATCGTCGCCGGCGCGCCGCGGCTCGTCGTCGGCGACGGCCTGCGGCTGCGCCAGGCGCTGACCAACCTCGCCGGCAATGCGGTCAAGTTCACCGAGCGAGGCGGGGTCGGCGTCGAACTGTCGCTCGCCGACGACGGGCGGGTGCGGTTCCAGGTCAAGGACACCGGCCCCGGNNGCGCCGCGATCTTCGAGGATTTCGAACAGGGCGACGGCTCCAACGCGCGCCACTACGACGGCACCGGGCTCGGCCTCGCCATCGCCAAGCGCATCGTCGCTTTGATGGGCGGCGAACTGACGCTCGCCGACAATCCCGGCGGCGGCTCCATCTTCGCCTTCGCGGTCGCGTTGCCGGCGGGCGCAAACGCGCCCGACGAATCGGCGCCGAAGGCGCTCGCCGGCCGCCGCGCGCTGATCGTCGCCAATTCGCCGTTCGAGGCGCCGGCCATCGCCGCCCGGCTGGTCGAAGCGGGCCTCGCCGTCACCCGCGCCGAAGGCCTCGACGACGGCCTGACCGCTTTGGCGAGCGGCGACCGGCCGGATCTCGTCATCGTCGATTGCGCGCTCGGCGTCGAATCGACCAACCGCCTCGCGCGCGCTGCGCGCGCCATCGGCGCCCCCAAGGCCTTGGTGCTGTTCTCGCCGTTCGAGCGGCGCGCCTTCGGCCCGGTGTCGCTCAGCGGCTTCGACGGCTGGCTGGTCAAGCCGGTGCGCGCTCGCTCGCTCTATGAGCGGCTCGCTGACGAATTCGCATCCGCCGCGCCGCCGGCGCCGGCTCCCGCGCGCGCCCTCCGCCGCCCCCGCGGAATGCGGGCGCTGCTCGCCGAGGACAACGACATCAACGCCCTTGTCGCCCAGAAGGCGCTGCGTCGGCTCGGCTTCGACGTCGAGCGGGCGCGCGACGGCGAAGAGGCCTCGCGTCTCGCGCTCGCCGCGGCGCCGCGGTTCGAAGTCGTGCTGATGGACATCAAGATGCCGGGCGTCGACGGGCTCGAAGCGGCCCGCCGCATCCGCCGCGCCGAGGCCGAGGCGGGCGCGCCGCGCGCGGCGATCGTCGCGCTGACCGCGAGCGCCGCCGCCGAGGACGCCGAGGCCGCGCTGGCGGCGGGTTTCGACGAATTCCTCGCCAAGCCGGTCGAAGTCGGCCGGCTCGCCGCGACGATCGAGCGCCTGCTCGCGACGCAAGCGCCTCGCCCGGCCCGCGTCCATCTGTCATAAATTCGTGCGACAAGAATGATCTGACGACGATTCGCGGGGGCGAATCGGAGGGTTGGGGATGAGCTTGGCGAGCTTGGCGGGCGCGGCGGCCGGACGGCCGGGGCTCCGCCGTCAAGTGCGCGACCTCATGGGGCTGACGAAGACGCTGGCGGCGATCGGCGAACTCGACGTCCGCCTGGCGACGACGAAGGCGGAAATCCGTCGCGCCCAGAAGTTGCGCTACCGCGTGTTCTTCGAGGACGGCGGCGCCAAGGCCGACCCGACCGCGCGACTGATCCGCCGCGACGTCTGTCGCTTCGACCGGGTCTGCGACCACCTCATCATCGTCGATAATGCGATCGTCCGCATCGACGGCAAGCCGACGGTGATCGGCGCCTGCCGGCTGTTGCGCGACGAGGTCGCGGCGGCGAGCTTCGGCTTCTACAGCGCCGGCGAATTCGACGTCGTCTCGCTGATCGCGCGCCATCCCGGCAAACGGCTGCTCGAGCTTGGCCGCTCCTGCGTCGCGCCCGCCTATCGCTCCAACAAGCGAGCGATCGAACTGATGTGGCGCGGCATCTGGGCCTATGCGCGCCACCATCGCGTCGATGCGATCTTCGGCTGCGCGAGCTTCCCCGGCGCCGACGCCAAGGCGCATGCGGCCGCGCTGAGGTTCCTGCGCGCCGCGGGCGGCGAGGATCCGCAATGGGACGTCGGCGCGGTCGCCGGCCGCGCCGCCGATCTCGGGCCGGCGCCGGTTGCGCCGCTCGACGCGCGCAGCGCCTTGCGGGCGCTGCCGCCCTTGATCAAGGGCTATTGGCGGCTGGGCGCGAAGTTCGGTTCCGAGGCGGTGGTCGACGCCGATTTCGATTCGACCGATGTGCTGGCGGTGATGCCGGTCGCCGAGATCGAGCCGCGCTATCTCGAATATTTCGCCCCCGACCGCGCCGCGCCGCTCGCCGCGTGAGCGGGCGCGACCGGCCATTTCCAAGCCGGAGAAAATCGTCTAATCAGGGGCGGCGCTTCGCCGCGACTGCACCCGTAGCTCAGCTGGATAGAGCGCTGCCCTCCGAAGGCAGAGGCCACAGGTTCGAATCCTGTCGGGTGCGCCAATCAGGACAAAACTGCGAACACCTATGTGATTGAAATACCAATATGATTCTTAAGACCTTGTCTGATCGCTTCGCGCTTATGAGCGACAAGTCGTCGACACGCTGCTAACCGGCGCCATGCGACCCGAAGCGATAGCTCTGTCGACCGCGCCTGTGTGAGGCGGCGCGGGGATCGTGGCTAAGGCGGCCGGCGCTCCCGCGGGATCGTGTGGCTTGTTTTTCCTGCCGTACCTGACCGGTGAACGATTCGGCGTTTCTCGGAATGCCCGCGCTCAGTTCTTCGGGTTAGGAGCTGGCCACGCACTCTCCCATCTGCATCGCTCTGTGTTGGAGGGCGTGGCAATGGCGACGACTCGCCACATCAGGATCCTGGAAAGAATAGCGCATCGGCGTTTGGAGCGGGTCGTGGCATCCGGCGGCCGGGCCAAAACGCACCTGTGGCTAAAGATCAAGGCCAGTTGCTACGGCATTCCGATTCTGGTTCCTTCCGAACCGGAATGCGGCGTTATTGGTTGTGCGGCAATGGTCGCAGCGGCTTCCGGCCGCTTTCGAACTGCCCAGGATGCCGCGGCAACTTTCGTGCGCTACAGGGCGGAGGTGATCCCCGATCCGCGCTGGTCCGAGACGTATTTCAACATGCAGCCGGTATTCGAGAGGCTCTACTGGAATAGCCAGCCGATCTACGCGGATCTCGACGCTCTGTAATCTTAGGAGCCGAGCGGCGCTTGGTCGACGCTGATGCTTGGAGGGCGCAGTCTGATCAGGTTCCACATGCTGACCCCATTCAAGCCGATATCGCCAGAGGGCTTGCTCGCCGATCGGCGCTCGGACCCCACGCCTGTTTACATCACGGGCTCGGATCCCGGAGCTGAATTATCGGATGAACGGTGGAGGCTATATTGGCGTGTGAACTTTCGGGACGAGGTCTGAAGCGGCGAGGACCTTGACTTCCGTAAACGGTTCGCACTTTCATCCTACGCTGCGACCTTAGAGCGATCGGGCATACCGTCGCCGGGGTTGCCGATTTTGGTTCAGGATTTCCAATCGCGTCGCGGCGACATTCCACGGCGCACAGCGATTGCGGGCGCCGTTGGTCAGCAAGCCGGATCAACTGAGTTCTGACATGACCATCGGGAATGAGGCGTGACCGAAACTCTCAATACGCGACGCAGGGTTGGCGCCACGGACCTCTTCCTTCCGCCCTTTGGCCTGGGAACCGGCCCCCTGGGAAATCTCTACTCGGTCATTCCGGACTCGCTGGCGTCAGCGACGCTGGAATCCGCTTGGCGTTCCGGGGTGCGATTCTACGATACCGCCGCCTGGTACGGCCGGGGACTTTCGGAACTCCGGCTCGGAGCCTTTCTGCGTTCGAAGGACAGGCGCGAATATGTGCTCATCACCAAAGTCGGTCGAACGCTGCGACGCCCCAGGGACCCGGGCTCTTTCGACAGGTCTCCCTGGGCAGGCGGATTGGGTTTCGAAGCGGTCTTCGATTACAGCTACGACGGCGTGATGCGCTCGTACGAACAGGCGCTGCAGCGGCTGGGCATTCCCGATGTCGACGGACTGACGATCCACGACCTCGACCATGACTTTCACGGAGCCGCTTTCGAGTCCCATAGAACAACGCTGTTGAAGGGCGGCATGAGGGCCGTTGGCGAACTCAAGCGCGCCGGTGAAATCAAGGCGGTTGGCTGCGGATTCAATACGACGGACGCCATGGAGAGCCTGCTGGACGAAATTGACATCGATTACGCCTTGGTGGCGCATCCATACACGCTGCTCGAACAGTCTGCGCTTAGGGCTGGCATGCCCCAATGTCTTGCCCGCAACGTCTCGGTGATCGTCGGGGCGCCGTTTGCTTCCGGAATTCTTGCGACGGGTTCTGGCGCCTCGGCAACTTACGCGTATCGTACGGCGCCGCCTGTGATCCAGGATCGCGTTCGGAGGATCGAAGCGGTCTGCGCGACGCATCGCGTCAGCTTGCCCTCGGTCGCCCTTCAATTTCCGCTGGCGCATCCGGCAGTGGTTTCGGTGTTGGCTGGCGCGGTCAAGGCGAATGAGGTGGAGGCCAACGCCGGCCATATGGGCGCAAAAATTCCCGTATCGCTGTGGAGCGACCTCAAGGCTGAAGGTCTTATCGACGCGGATGCGCCCGTTCCGCAGTCCTGATTCTCCCTACGCCAAAGTCAATGCGTTAGTCGTCAAAACATGGCCAGCCCGACCGGGGGACTACGTTTCCATTCGGCGCGGCGTCTGGTCTCTCATCTGCGCGTCCGGCCCCGGCGCCGGCGGCCTGGGAACTTGGCCCGGTCGCCCAGCTTTTCCAATACATTCGCTCCTTGGGGCCCGCGGGACCGGTCTACCCGCCTAGGCTTTCCATGCAGGCTCGGCCGGTCCCGAGGGCAAATGGGATCGGTTGGACTCGCGAACGGACGGCGCTGCGGTCGAAGAACTCTCTCGCACCACCAACTTGGTGTCCAGAACGGTCCTCCAGACCTTCGGCTCGGTTTCGTTGTTCAACTGCTGGAGCAGCTGGTGGAAGGCGCGCCGGGCCATGGTCGTGCGAGAGGTGCCCACGCTGGTGAGGGGGAATGGGAAGAAGAACTTGGATTGGATGTTGTCGAAGCCGACGATGGCGTAGTCCCTCGGGTTTTCAAGGCCCCGCTTCTGCAGGGCGTACATCGCCTCCCAGGCGATCAGGTCGGAGAAGGCGATGATCGCGGTGAAATCCACCCCTTCGTCCAGCACCCGGTAGATGACGTGCCGGCAGTCGCCGGCGACGATGGGGATTTCCCATTCCAGACGGGGGTCGCAGGGTACGCCGGCCTGGGTCAGTGCGGCCCGATAGCCGGCCACCCGCTCGATGGCGCTGGAGATATGGGAGGGTCCGTTCAGGAACAGGATCCGGCGGTGATGGCGGGCGAGCAGGTGCTCCGCAGCCAGCTTGCCGCCCTTGAAGTCGTCGCACACCACCGACTCCACCTCCGCTCCCGGGAAGTGCCGGCCGATGAGGACGAAGGGCACCTGCTGGCGGCGCAGGAACTCCAGATTGTCCCGGTTCGATTGGGTGGGGCAGATGATAATGCCGTCCACCTTGCGGCTCAAAGCCGAGTGCAGCGCCTCGGATTCGATCTCTGCGTCCTCATCCGAATTGAGGATGATGGTGCTGTAGTGGTGTTTGCGCGCGCTTAGTTCGATCTCCCGGGCGATGATGGCGAAGTGGGGATTGGAGATGTCTCCAAGCACGACGGCGATGGTGCTGGTCTGCCCGGTGCGCAGCGAAGCGGCTACGGAATCGGAGATGTAGCCCATCTCTCGGGCGATCTTCTGGATCGACTTGCGCGTCTCCGCCCCAATATCCTCCTTGTCCTTCAGGGCGCGGGAGACGGTGTTGGCGGTGTAGCCGGCGCGTGTGGCGATGTCCTTCAACGTCACCCTCATCACCCCGCGTCGTCGCCGCATGGCATTCCCCTCCGCATGCTGTTTCCAGTCCAGGATACGCTATGCCGCCGACCTGAGCCTTTGGCTCGCCATTATGAGTGAAAATGTTCGCCGCGGGGGCAAACTTAATCGAGCGTCGTAACGGGCGAAGGTGCGGAGGCTGATTTTCGTCGCGTGTTCGCTGCGAAGTGACGCCAGGGCGCTTTGACTTGTGGGTCGCGCCGCTTTGCGCGCTGGCGGCTCGTTGAAGTCGCGACCGCCACCCGCCGCCGGCCACCCGCCGCTCGCTGAAGCTTCGCGCGACCATCCGTCGCACGCCGCGATCACGCGATGCGGCGGGCAGATGCTCGCTCCTCGCAGTGCGCAGATGGCCTTCGTGTCGCGATGGCGCGATCGAGCTTGCTCGGGGAGATGCGCCTTTTTAGATCAGTGAGTTCGTGCGCAACGACGGCCGGAGGCGCGGCGGCGTCGGGCGCCCGAAACAGCGCCCTTCCTCGACTGCGGCCGCTGGTTCGACGCCAAGTCCTCGTTCGAGTCCCGCCTTCGATGTCGTGTGGGGCATTCTTGCGAATGAACCTCTTGTCTGATATATCTGTTTTAAATGATGACGGCATCATGGGAATGCCGGTTCGCGCGCGGAGGAAATTCCAAAGTGAATGCGGCTGTTTCCGCCCGCAGCGTCGCTTCGCCAGTCTCGCAACTGTCTCGCATCGCCAGGAATTCGGGGCCATCCGCGCGCTCTCGGACACCGATCTCTCGATCAATGCGGGCGACCTCGGCGGGCTGACGGGCAACCCAAAAGGCGTCAAAGTTTTTGACGAACAATAACGATAATGTTAACGACAGCGCTAGGCCTGAGCCGACCATGGCCTGCTCGAGGCAACCCGGCCTTCAGGGCCCCGCTCTCGGAGCCGGGGCAGAGTGGAGTTGGGCTCGGGGAGGGGGGAAAGGGATGTCAGCGTCTGTGACCGGGGTTGTCTTCGACATTCGCGAGTTGACGATCCACGATGGCCCTGGGCTGCGCACCACTGTGTTCCTCAAGGGCTGCCCGCTTCGCTGCGCTTGGTGCCACAACCCGGAGGGCTGGTCCTACGAGCCCCAGGTTCTGCGTGGGCCCAACGGCGATCGGGTCGCCGGCCACAGCTACCGGGCCGACGAGCTAGCCTCCATCCTGAACCGGCAGGCGCCGCTGCTGGCCGACGGCGGGGTGAGTTTTTCTGGCGGCGAACCGCTCAGGCAGGCGATGTTCCTGGAGGCGGTGCTGGAGCGGCTGGAGGGACTGCACGTAGTCCTGGGCACGACCGGATTCGCCCCGGCGGAGGATTTCCTCCGCGTGGTCCGGCGCTGCGACTTGGTGCTGTTCGATCTCAAGCTCATGGACCCGGAGGCGCACCGGCGCTGGACCGGAGTCGACAACCGGCTGATCCTCGACAACTTGGAACGGCTGGCGGATTCGGGCTTGGCTTACCGGATCCGGACGCCATTGGTCCCCGGGGTGACCGACACGGACGCCAATTTGCGCGCCATCGCCCGACATGTCCGGGAGCTGCCCGGGCGCCCCCGTGTGGAACTGCTGCCTTACAACCAGGCGGCAGGCGGCAAGTACGCGGCCTGCGGCCTGGAATGGCGTCCGGATTATGACGAGACGGTCCCGTGCCGGACGGATCTCACGCCCTTCCAAGAACTTCAAGTCGATGCGAGGGTCTTATGAGCGCCATCCTGGAACAGCGACAATCGGCCCTGTCGGAACTGTCGCCGCGGCTCGCGGAGATGAAAAGGCGCATCCGGGCCGGCGAGCATCACCGCTTCCGGATAACCGACTCGGTGGACATCCTGGCCGAGTGCGAGCTCGAGGGGCTGGACTGGACCCAGCGGTCGGCCCGGTTGACCCGGCGCCTGTGCGAGGCCCAGACCGTGGTGATCGAGCCGGATGAGCGGATCGCGTTCACCCGGACGGTGAAGCGAATTCCGGCCCTGTACCGTCCCGAGCAGTTCGGCGAGCTCCTGGCTGGGCGTACTTTCCACGAGCTCGGGCCCATCAACAACATCTGCGCCGATTGGGGCATGGTCCTGGGCCAGGGCCTGCTCGCTCGGCGCGCGGCCGCCCAGACCGCCCGCACCCGGTTGGCCGGCGATCGGGAAGCGGAGATCTTCCTGGACGCCGCGGTGGAGACCATCGACGCGGTGCTGGAACTGGCCGGCCGCTACGCCGCAGTGGCCCGGGCCGCGGGCCGCGACGACTTGGCCGAGGCGCTACAACGGGCGCCGGCTTATCCCGCCGCCAGCTTCCACCAGGCGCTCCAGGCCCTGCGCCTGTGCCACGCCGTTCTCTGGCTCAGCGGGCACTACCATTGTGGGCTGGGTCGGCTGGATCAGTATCTGTGGCCGTATCTGGAGGCGGACCTGGCCGAAGGGCGGCTGGTTCTGGCCGAAGCCCAGGAACTCCTGGAGGAGTTCTTCATCAGCCTGAACAAGGACAGCGACCTTTATCCCGGGATCCAGCAAGGCGACAACGGCCAATCGTTGATGTTGGGCGGGGTGCGTCGGGACGGCCGCAACGGGGTGAACCCGCTGACGGCGATGGCGCTGGAGGCCGGCCGCAAGGTGGCGCTGATCGATCCCAAGATCAACCTGCGCCTGACCCGGGACACCGACTTGGCGCTGCTGGCCAATGGCGTCCAGTTGACCCGCATCGGCCTGGGCTTTCCCCAGTGGTGCAACGACGAGGCGGTCATCCCCGGATTGGTGGCCGCCGGCTACGACCTGGAGGACGCCCGGGACTATACCGTGGCCGCCTGCTGGGAGTTCATCGTCCCCGGCAAAGGCATGGAGGTGGTGAACATCGGCGCGGTGTCCATGCCGGCTGCGGCGGACCGGGCGATCCGCGCCGGGCTGCAGGCCGGGGAGGGGTTCGACCGTATCCTGCAGCGCGCCGGCGCCGATCTGGCCGAGCAGGTGCGCGCTCTGGCCGACACCAGCCGAAAGCTGCTGCTGCCGCCGGCGCCGTGGTACTCGGTGCTGATGGACGGTTGCCTGGAGCGCGGCCGGGACCTCAGCCACGGCCTGAAATACAACAACTTCGGCATCCATGGCGCCGGATCGGCCAACGCCGCTGACGCCTTGGCGGCGGTGCGCGCCCTTGTCTACAACCAGCGACGAATAGAGCCGGCCCGGCTGATCCAGGCCCTGGACGCGGATTTCCAGGGGGAGGAGGCGCTCCGGAGCGAACTTCGCGAGGACGCGCCCAAGGTCGGCAACAACGACGATGGCGCCGACGAACTGCTGGTGTATTTGTTCGACCGCTTCGCCGACGCGTGTGTCGCCGCCGGCGACAACGGCCGCGGCGGCCGTTACCGCCCGGGCACCGGCTCGGCCATGTACTACGTCTGGCTGGCCCGCGGCCACGAGGGCATGAGCGAGCCCACTGTTGGGGCTACCGCCGACGGTCGGCGCAAGGGGGTATTCTTCAGCTCATCCTTGGCGCCCTCGCCAGACGTGCAGGTGCGGGGTCCCCTGAGTGTGCTGCAGAGCTTCGGCAAGCTCGACTACCGCCGCATCTGCAACGGCGGGCCGCTGACCATGGAGCTGGCGGACAGCTTGTTCCGGGGGACGGAAGCCGTCGACAAGGTCGCCTTGTTTATTCGCGCTTTCGCCCGCTCCGGCTGCCAGCAGATGCAGCTCAACACCTTGAACGTGGATACCCTTCGGGACGCCCAGCAGCACCCGGAGCGGCACCGCAACCTGGTGGTCAGGGTCTGGGGCTGGAGCGGCTATTTCTGCGAACTGGACGAGACCTATCAGAACCAAATCATCGGCCGGCACATCTACGGCGACTGAGCGCGGTGCTGGCGCCGGGGACGGCCCACCCGGACACGCCCAGCATTGGCGACAATTGCGTCTGTAACGACAAACAACCTGATCCCGCGAAAATTCGCGAGAACATTATCGTTAATTCCAACGGTAATGACGTCTAGGGAGGCATTCCATGAAACGGCTGCTCACATTAGCCCTCGGCTTGACTCTTTGCTCGGCCGCGGCCTTCGCCGGCTCGCCCTACACCATCGCCTTCAGTCTGAAGACGGTGACCAATGACGACTTCCAAAAGGCGATCGCCACCTCCATCCAGCAGGCGGTGGAGAAGTCCGGCAACAAATTTCTCCTGGTCACCGCCGGGGACGAGACGGGCGTCTCCATCCAGGTGAACCAGTTGGAGGACCTTATCGCCAAGAAGGTCGACGCCATTATCCTCAACCCGATGGACGGCAAGGCGGTGGTGCCGGTGCTGAAGAAGGCCCAGGCCGCCAAAATCCCCGTCATGATCGTCGACTCCTCAGTAGAGAAGGGCAACGAGGCCCTGTACCTCTCCTACGTGGGCACCGACAACTTCAACGCCGGCAAGGTGGCCGGCCAGCGCATGGTCAAGGAGCTGGGCGGTCAAGGCGACGTGCTGATCGTGCGCGGCGCCAACGGCAGTTCAGCCGGCGACCAGCGGGTCGACGGCTTCAAGGCGGGCATCGCGGGCAGCGGCCTGAAGGTGGTGGGCGAACAGCCTGGCAACTGGACCAATTCGGTGGCCATGCAGGTGACCGAGAATATGCTTCAGGCCAACAAGAAAGTGGATGGCCTGTTCAGCGCCTCGGACGTGATGCTGGACGGCGCCTTGCAGGCCATCGACGACGCCGGCCGCACCGGCATCAAGATCCTGTCGGTGGACGGCTCCAAGAAGGCGGTGGATCTGGTGGAGCAGGGCGCCATCGTCGGCACCATGGCGCAGTTCCCGTCCAAAATGGGGACCATCGCGGTGGACAACCTGCTGGCGGCGCTCGACGGCAAAAAAGGGGCCGACAGCATCCCCAAGGTGATCGATTCCGGCACCATGGTCTATGACAAGAGCAACCTGGCGGAAGCCCGCAAATGGGCGTTCTGATATCGTGAATATTGTTTCCGCGGCGCGGCGGGGATTGGCGATACTGATCCCCGTCGCGGCCTTCCTCGCTCTGGGCTCCCGGGTCCCGCACTTCTTGGACCTGTCGAACCTGCTCAACGTCGTCAGGCAATCGTCCATCACCGGCATCTGCGCGGTGGGGATGACCTTTGTCATCGTCATCAAGGGGATCGACCTGTCCCTGGCCGGTCTGCTGGCGTTCTGCCCGATGATTAGCGGCGTGCTCATGCTCGCCGGGGTCGACCCCCCGGCGAGCATGGCGGCCGGCATGCTGGCGGGGATCGCCATGGGCCTTTTCAACGGCCTGATGGTCTCCAGGCTCACCGTGCCGGCCTTCATCACCACCCTGGTGGTGGGCCAGATCAGTCAGGGCTTGGCCTTGACCATCAACGGCGGCAGCTCCATCGGCGCCTTCCCTGACAGCTTTGTATTCATAGGCAACGGCGCGATAGGCGGCATTCCCCTGTCCGACCTGTTGCTGCTGGCGTTCCTGGCGCTCGGTTTCTTCATCGAGCGCCTCACGCCGCTGGGCAACCACATCTACGCTCTGGGGGGCAACGAGACCGTGCTGCGCCAGGAGGGACTCAGCGCAGCCCGGCTGCAGTTCTTCGTCTTCGGCTTTTCCGGCTTTTGCGCCGCGGTATCCGGCCTGCTGCTATCGGCCCAGTTGGACACCGTCCAGCCTACTCAGGGCGACGCCTACCAACTGGACGCCATCGCCGCCTGCATCATCGGCGGGGTGGACCTGGCCGGCGGCCGGGGCTCGGTGCCGATGGCCGTGATCGGCGCGCTGATCATCGGCTGCCTGCGCAACGTGCTCGACCTGCTCGGGATCCATCCGTTCATGCAAAACGTCTTCATCGGCTCCATCATCATCGTCATCGTTTATCTGAGCGGAGTGATCCGCAGACACGGCGAGCTTGCCACCCGGGGGACGTTATGAGCGCTCCCGTGACCGAGGTCGTCCGGGCCGGCGCGGCGCCCGGCGAGGGCGGGGCGCCCCCAACCCGGGCGCCGGCCGCCGGAAAGGGACGGGTGTGGATCGCTGCCGGCGGCCTCCTCAAACTGGTGGGCCGCAACGTCGCCCTGTTGATCTTCCTGACCCTGGTCATCCTGGCCAGCCTGTTCGTGGAGAACTTCGCCGCCCTGGACAACGCGGAAGTGATTCTGAAGCAGTCCGCGATCCCGGCCATCGCCGTGATCGGCATGACCCTGGTGCTCATGACCGGCGGCATCGACCTGTCCCTCGGTTACGTGGTCGGGCTGGCCTCTATCGTCTCCGGCATCATGGCCAACACCTGGCTCTGGCCGGCGCCCGCGGTGCTGGCGGCGATCCTCGTCCTGGGCCTCGCGGTGGGCCTCTGCAATGGGCTGATCACCCAGTTCATGCGGGTCCCGGCCTTCATCGCCACCCTGGGCGCCGGCTACGTGCTCTACGGCCTGGCCCAGATCGTCAGTCAGGGATCGATCATCAACCGGCTGCCCAAGGGCTTCCTGGCCATCGGGCGCACGCCGATGTTCGGGCTGCCCTCGGCCGTGTTCCTGGCCCTGGCGGTGGCGGTGGTGTTCCACGTGCTGATCAGCCGGACCATCTTTGGCCGGCAGCTCAAAGCATTCGGCTTCGGCGCCCGGGCCGCTGTGCTGAGCGGCGTGCCCGGCGCCCGGATCAACGTCTCGGTCTATGCCCTCTGCTCCACCCTGGCGGCGCTCTGCGGCCTGCTGTTCACCGTCCGGGTGAACGCCGCCCAGCCCAACATGGGCGGGGGAGTGTTCACTTTCGAGGTGGTGACCGCGGCCATTGTGGGCGGCACCAGCCTATTCGGCGGCGTCGGGTCGGTCGGGAACAGCATCCTAGGCGTGCTTTCGATCAAGATCATCGAGAATTGCATCAACCTGCTGGGGGTCTCCTACCATCTGTATCTTGCCGTCCAGGGCGCGATCATCCTGTTGGCGATCATCTTAGGCAACCTGACCAACCGGCGGGCTTGAGGAGGCAATGTTGGAACCGTTGGTCTCCATGCGCGGCATCACCAAGTACATTTACGGGGGTGACGGCCGGCCGCTCCGCAACACCGACGTGAAGATTCTGGAAGGCGTGGATTTCGACCTCTTTCCCGGCGAAGTGCATGTGCTGGTGGGCGAGAACGGCGCCGGCAAGAGCACGCTGATGAGGATCCTGGGCGGCGTCATCCCGCCAGACCGGGGCGAGCTGAAAATCGCCGGCGCGCGGGTCAACTTGGCCGACGCGCGGGACGCCCGGGAGAAGGGCGTGGCCTTCATCCACCAAGAGCTCAACCTGTGCGCAAACCTGGACGTGGCGCACAACATCTTTCTCGGCCGGGAACCGCGCCGGCGCGGGCTGAAGGACGCGGGCGAGATGTATCGGCGCAGCGCCGAGCTGCTTAAGGCGCTGTCCACCGATCTGGATCCGCGCCTGTCCGTGGCCCGGCTGTCGACCGCCCAGCAGCAGCTGGTGGAGATCGCGAAGGCCATGTCCTTCCGATCCCGGGTGGTGATCATGGACGAGCCCACCGCCAGCCTCACCAAGCGGGAGATCGATGTGTTGTTCGATCTGATCCGGCGGATGCGCTCGGAGGGCATAGGCATCGTCTATATCTCGCACCGTTTCGAAGAGATTCTGGCGATCGGCGACCGCTTCACGGTCCTGCGGGACGGTCGCCTGGTGGGGACTCAGCCAATCCAGTCGTTCGAGCCGAATTCGGTGATTTGGATGATGGCCGGGCGATCGATCGACGAGATGTACCCGCGCACCCACGCGGTGGAGCCGGAGCCGGTCCTGGAACTGCGCGGCCTCCGCCTCGCCACGCACACCCCGCCTATCGACCTCGTGGTGCGCCGGGGCGAGGTGGTGGGGCTGGGCGGCCTGGTGGGCAGCGGCCGCACGGAACTGGCCAAGTCTGTGTTCGGGGCGCGGCGGTTCCACAGCGGGGACGTGCGCTACTTGGGCCGGAAAACCAATGGCTGGAGTCCCGCCCGGCTGATTCGGGCGGGCATGGCCTACCTTTCTGAGGATCGCAAGACCGAGGGCTTGATCCCGCCCATGTCGATCCGGGAGAACCTGAGTTTGGCCTCCCTGCGGTCGGTGGCCAAACTTGGCTTCTTGTCTCGACCCAGGGAAGAGCGTCAGGCGGGCAGGCTCATTCGGCAACTGAATATCGTCGCCCGCTCCAGCGAGCAGCTGGTGTCCACCCTGAGTGGCGGCAATCAGCAGAAGTGCGTTCTCGGCAAGTGGCTATGCACCGCGCCGCGGCTGCTGATGCTCGACGAGCCCACCCGCGGCATCGATGTTGGCGCCAAGGCCCAGATCCACAGTCTGATCGACCAGATCGCCGGCGCCGGCGTTGCGATCCTCATGATCAGCAGCGAGCTACCCGAACTCATCGGCATCAGCGACCGGGTCTATGTCATGCGGGAGGGCGGTGTGGTGGCGGAGCTGGAGGCGGGACCAGAGCTGACCCAGGAGCGGGTCGTGGCCTGCATGGTCTGATTGCGTGGGAGCGCGGCATAGACTCCCCGTCGCTCACACCCGCAGGCTGGGCAAATCCAGCCCCCTCTCCCTGGCGCATTCGATCGCTCCCTCATACCCTGCGTCGGCGTGGCGCATGACGCCGCTCGCCGGGTCGTTCCGCAGCACACGGGCGATGCGGCGCGCCGCCTCTTTTGCGCCGTCGCACACCACCACCATGCCGGATCGTCATCGCCCCCTCGAAACGCGCGCGTGGAGCGGGTTGAAGTCCAGCCGATAAACGAGCTCGGCGGGGCGCTCGACGCTCCAGACCGCCAAGTCGGCGCGCGGCGAAATCGCGCGCGCGCTGGCCATCGCGGACGGAACGGCGTGCCTGATCGTCGGTCGGCGCACCTGGAGCTGCGGCGCGCCGGTGATCCAGGTTCGCATGACCTATCCGGGCGAGGCGCACGAACCGGTGGCGCGCTTCACGCCTAGCCAGAGCTGAGCGCCGTCCGCGGCGACGGCGCGTCGTCAGGCGCGCTCGCTTGAGCCTTCGAGGACCGCTTTCACGCCGATCCCGGCGAGTTCGACGTCCTCGTCCTCCGAGAGACCGCTGACCGCGACCGCTCCCACGCAGACGCCGCCGAGCAGGACCGGAAGTCCGCCGCCCCAGCCGGTGAACCGGGGGTCGCCGAAATAAGCCATCTCGAACCCGTCGGTCGGGTCTTTCGACGCCCGGCCGACTTCGCGCGACGGCTTGCGCTCGCGCGCCGCCGTGTAGGCCTTGTTCGCGGCGATCTGGACCGAGGCGAGCGGAGCGCCGGCCAGGCGAAGCAACCCGATCAGCTCGCCGTGACTGTCGGCGACGGCGAACACCGCCTTGAGCCTCTTAGACGCGCATTGCGACGCCATCGCGTCGAGCGCGCGCTTCGCGTCCTCGTGCGTGAGCGTGGTTTCGCTTTGCATAGGTCGTTCCTCTCTTCGGCGCCCGCGATGGCGTCTGTATAGACCTATTTGTCGGCTTGGCGCGCGCCGGCGATTGCCGCGGGCTTCAGGCGCGCTCCCGCCAGCGCGCATAATAAGCGGCGAGGCCGGGAAGCGCCCAGGGCTCGACTTTGCCGACGTCGCGCGGAAACACCGATGTCTTGCCGAGCGCGCGGAAGGCGAGCGCCGCCGCGCCCATCGCGGTGCCTTCGGCGTCGGTGTTGCGATAAAGCGTCTGTTCCGGACGGAGCGCGGCGAGCGTCGCGCACAGCGCGGCGTTCAGCGCCAGGCCGCCGTCGAAGATGACGTCGCCCGACGAGTTGACGAGGTCGAGGCTTTTGGCGGTCATCATCGCGACGTAAAGCGTGGCGATCGCCGCGCGTTCAGCGGCCGTTTCCGGCGCCGGTCCGACCAGGCGACCGGCGCGCCCGGGAAACGGCCCGCCGGCGGCGAAGGACGGCAGCGCCATCTGGTCGCGCGCGATCGCCGCCCGCAGCGCGTCCTCGCTCACCACCTGCCGCGCCTGGCCGGAGATCACGTCATATTCGCGCCCGCCCATGAATCGGATGGTGGCGACCGGCTGACCGTCGACCGTGACGTTGGCGAGCATGTCGCGCTTCGGGTCGAGGCGATCGAGCGGGCAATCGGGATTGAAGATGATCATCCAGGTGCCGCTGGAGATCAGCGTGAACCCGGAGAAGCCGAGGCTCTTGTAATAATAGAAGGCGGCGTTGCTGTCGTGGACGCCGTTGTGGACGCCGAGCCCGTCGCGCTCGCCGACCAGCGCCCCGGCGGGCGTCAGCGGCGGGAACTTCGCCGCCCAGCCGCGATCGACGGCGAGCGCGCTGAACCGCCCGGTCAGCGGATTCCACATGTGCGAGTGGCAGCCGAGGAAGCTGACCTCGGAAGCGAGCGCGCCAGAGAGCCGCCAGGTCCAATATTGCGGGTAGGTGAGGATGTGGCGGCTGCGGCGTGCGAGCGTCGGGTCGGCCCATTCCTGGAAGAAGATCGTGCGGGCGAAATTGAGCCCGCCGGGCAGGTCGGGCGTGTAGGTTTCGGCGTACGACGGCGCGACGCGCGCGAATTCGGCGTTCGCCGCGGCGGGAATCTCCTGCTCGTAATCGAGAATGGGCGCGGCGAGAGTCTCGTCGTCGGCGAGCAGCGCGCAGGCGCAGCCGTGGGTCGAGATCATCAGCCCTTCGAGCGCGTGACGGCCGCGAAGCTCGCCGAGCGCCAGTTCGAGCCAGGCGTATATGCCCTCGACGTCGAGCACGCGCAGGCCGTTTTCGGTGACGACCCGTTGCGGGTGGCGAGACTGGTCGAGGATTGTTCCGTCGCCGGCGAACGCGATCAGTTTTGCGTTGGTCTTGCCGACGTCAAGAACCGCCACGCCGCCGTTCATGCCCGAACTCCAGCTTGCAGGCGCCTCGTCGACGGACGCGGTCGAGGGCTGCACAGGCGGCCGGGCGCCGCGCCGCCCGGCGGAACCCCGGGGGCTTCGCCCCCGGGGACTCGCGGTCGGCCGGCGATCGGTCGCCAGGCGACGTCAGAAGTCGAACTTGTCGATATTGTCCTTGCTGTAGATGTAGGGCGCCCCAAGCAGGATTTCGCTGCCGTTGACGACGTTGAGCTTGCCGAGTTTGCCGGCGTCGACCGACGCATCGCCGGCCTTCAGCTTGCCGTCGACGACCGCCCGCATCACGTACATCGCCGCGTAACCGAGATCGATCGGGTTCCACAGCACCACCGACTTCACGCAGCCGGAGTGAACGTAAGGCTTCATCGCGTTCGGCGTGGCCAGCCCGACCTCCGCGACCTTGCCGCACAGGCCGGCCTTGGTCACCGCTTCGGCGCCGGCAGGCGTCGCGACCGAGGTCATGCCGAACAGGCCCTTGATCTTGTCGCCGTACTTGTTGAGGAGGGTGGTCGCCTGGTTGAACGACAGGACGTTGTCTTCCTGCGCCTCGACCGTCTCGAGCCACTTCATCTTCGGATGGCACTTCGCCCCATAGGCCTGCATCTCGGCGATCCAGCGCGCCTGGTTCGGCGTGGTGAAGGTCGAGGTGACGATGCCGAAGGCCGCGTCCTCGCCGGCTTCCTTGGCCATCGAGTCCATCATCGCCTTGGCGATGCCGTTGAACTCCGCCTGGTTGACGAACCATTCGCGCGCGTCCGGGGTGGAGTTGGCGTCGTAGCCGACGACATGGATGCCCTTCGACAGCGCCTTCTTCAGCACCGGCGCGATCGCCACCGGATCGTTGGCGGCGAACAGGATGCCGTCGACGCCGCTGGTGATGTAGTTGTCGATGAACTTGATCTGTTCGTCGATCTTCGCTTCGGTCGGGCCGTCGGTCTTCACCTTGACGTTGCCGAGATCCTTGGCGGCGTCGGCGATGCCCTTCGAGGTCGCGTTGAAGTAGCCGATGCCGATCAGCTTCGGCACGTCGACCACCGAGATCTCCTTGCCGGCCTTGTCGGGCGCGTTGACGGCCTTGCCGCCGTCATAGGGCTTGGCCGCCGGCGCCGCAGGGGCGGAGGCGTCGCACGCCAACGGCGAGGTCGGCAGATCGTCGGCGCCGTCCCAGCCGGCGGCGCTCGCGCCGGTGTTCATCGCGAGGGCGAGAGCCGCCGCCGCTGCGGTCGTCAACAGGTAGCTTCGCATGCGCATTCCTCCCACTTGTTCCATTTCACGCCGCCTGTGTGGCGGCTTCAGTCCCCGAACGCCCGCTTATACGCGGCGACGTTGGAGGGAGCTCGCTATCAGCACCGAGGCGATGAGCACGACGCCGATCACCATGATCGTCGCGTCGCCTTTCACGCCGGTCAGCGCCAGGCCGTTCTTCAGCAACTGAATCATCACGGCCCCGATCACGGTGCCCCAGATCGTCCCGGAGCCGCCGAATATGCTGGTGCCGCCGAGCACCACCGCGGCGATGGCGTCGAGTTCGTAGCCCATGCCCATGTCGGAGCGGGTCGTCGTGACGCGCGACACCAGCACGAGGGCCGAGAGGCTGGCCATCAACCCCGACAGCGTATAGGCGGCGAGCTTCACCCGCTCGACCGGCAGCGCCGAAAATCGCGCCGCCGTCTCGTTGGAGCCGATCGCGTAGAGCGTGCGGCCGAACGTGGTTCGGTCGAGCGCGACGCCGAAGACGATGATGGCGAGGAACAGGACCAGCAGTTGGGTCGGCACGCCGAACACGTCGCCTTGCCCGAGGAAATAGAACCAGTCGGGATAGCCGCGCACCGAATGCGCCTGGCTGATTCCCTCGGCGAGGCCGCGAAAGAGCGTCAGCGTCGCGATCGTCGTGATGATCGGCGGGACTTTGATGCGGGTGATGACGAGCCCGTTGGCGAGGCCCGCCGCCGCGCCGACGACGAGCGTGAAGACAATCGCCAGCGGCAACGGGAAGCCGAGGTTCTTCCAGGAATAGCCGAGTACGATCGCGCACAGACCGACGATCGCGCCGACCGAGACGTCGATGCCGCCGGTGACGATGACGAAGGTCATCGGCAGGGCGATCAGGCCGATCTCGGTCATCAGCCTGCCCTGGTTGAGCAGGTTGTCGATGGTGAGAAAGCGATCGTTGAACAGGCCGAGCCCGAACAGCGCGACGACCAGCATCGCCGCCAGGATCGTTTCGTGGCGGAGGAAGATGCGCGCGCGCGAAGCGCGGTTCGAGCTCGCGACGGCGGTCATCGAATGGCTCCCGCGAGGCGGCGGCGGCGGCGTTCGATGTCCGCGATGACCGTCGCCAAGATCAGCGCGCCCTGCAAGGCGTGCGTCCAGAACGGCGAGATATTGATGAAGACGAGCGCGCTGGTGATCTCGGCGATCAGGATCGCCGCCAGCGTCGACCCCACCACCGTGCCGACGCCGCCGAGAATGCTGACGCCGCCGACCACGGAAGCCGTGATGATGGTGAATTCCAGCCCGGATGGCGTCGTCGACTGGATGACGCGCAATTGCGTGGCGAACAGCAGCGCCGCGACGCCGGCGAAGAACCCGTGCAGCACGAAGACGAGCACCAGGGTGCGTCGCGGCGAAACGCCGGAGAGCCGCGCCGCTTCCGGGTTGCCGCCGGTCGCATAGATGGCGCGGCCGAGCGGCCACCAGCGCATCCAGACCGCCGCGAGGATCGTCGCTACGACCATGATCGCCACCGGCATCGGGATGAAGCCGAAGATTTCGATGTCGGCGAGGTGGAAGGCGTCGGGCAGATCGGTGATCCACTTGCCGCCGGTGACGCTGATCAGGCCGCCCCTGAGGATCGACAACATGCCGAGCGTGACGACGATCGCCGGAATGCCGACATAAGCGACGATCGCGCCCTGCAGGCCCATCACCAACATGCCGAACACCAGCGGCGCCAGCCAGGTGACGGCGATCGGCGCGCCGGCGACGGCGAGCGAGCCCGACACGGTCGCCAGCACGCCGATCAGCGCGCCGACGGAGATGTCGATATTGCCGGTGATGATGACCATCGACATGCCGATGGCGGCGACCGCGATATAGGCGTTGCCGAGCAGAATGTCGGCGAGGTTGTTGGCGGAGAGAAAGCGCGGATTGACCAGGCCGACGACGAGGGCGAGGCCGACGATGGCGACGGCGAGCAGCATTTCCTGGGAGGAGAGACGCCGCCAGAAAGGCGCGCGCGCCGAACTGGCGCCGGAAAGGGCGATCGTGCTCATGCCGCCTGCTCCGTCGCGCCGAGGTCGCCCATCATCGCCGCGCCTACCGCCTGGGAGGTCGCAGCGGCGCGATCGAACTCGGCGACTACGCGCCCCTCGCGCATGACCAGAACGCGGTCGCTCATGCCTAGAACCTCGGGCAGTTCGCTTGAAATCATCAGGATGGCGACGCCGGCGCGCGCCAGTTCGCCCATGAACCGGTGGATTTCCGCTTTGGCGCCGACGTCGATGCCGCGCGTCGGCTCGTCGAGGATCAGCAGCTTCGGCTGGTTGGCGAGCCATTTGCCGAGCACGATCTTCTGCTGGTTGCCGCCCGACAGGCGGCCAGCGAGCTCGTCGAGCGACCGTGTCTTGACGCCGAACCGCCCGACCGCCTGTTCGGCGAGCCGCAGTTCGGCGCCGCGATCGATGAACCCGCTGTGCGAGAGGCTGGTCAGCGCCGCCAGCGACAGGTTGTGCAACACGCTCATCGGGCGAACCAGGCCTTGCGAGCCGCGGTCTTCGGGGACGTAGGCGATGCCGCGGGCGCGCGCGTCGGCCGGCGAACGAATCGTGACCGCCTCGCCCATCAGGCGGATTTCGCCGGATTCGGCGGGCCAGACGCCGAACAGCGTCTGCGCCAGCTCGCTGCGCCCGGAGCCGACGAGGCCGGCCAGACCGACGATCTCCCCGGCGCGCACGGTGACGCTGATCGACTTGGTCAGCGGCCGACGCACCAGATCGCGGGTTTCGAGCACCGGCTCGCCGATCGGCGCCTCGGTCTTGGGAAACATGTTGTCGATGCGGCGGCCGACCATCATTTGCACCAGCTCGCCGGAATTGGTCTCGCGGGTCAGGCGNNCGGCGAACGATGTCGAACAGCCGCGTCACGTCGGCCTCGGTCAGCGCCGCGGTCGGCTCGTCCATGATCACGACGCGCGCGTCGTGCGACAGCGCGCGCAGGATTTCGACCCGCTGGCGGTTGCCGACTGAAAGCGCGCCGACCGTCTCGTCGGCCGCGAGGTCGTCGATGTCGAGCGAAGCGAGCAGCTCTTGCGCCTTGGCGCGCATCGTGCGCCAGTCTATCCAGCCTCCCCTGGCGCGCGGCGCATGACCGAGGAAGATGTTCTCGGCGACCGACAGTTCGGGGAACAGCAGCAGTTCCTGATAGATCGTGGCGATGCCGGCCCGGCGCGCGTCGTCCGGCGTGGCCAGGCGCGTCTCCCGGCCTTCGACCAGGATCGAGCCGGAGTCGGGGCCAAAGACCCCCGACATGATCTTGATCAGCGTCGATTTGCCGGCGCCGTTTTCGCCGATCAGCGCGTGCGCTTCGCCGGCGCGCACGTCGAACGAGACGGCCGACAGCGCCCGCACGCCGGGAAAGGTCTTTTCAATCGCGCGCACTTCGATTAGCGGCGTCGGCGCGTCCTGTGTGGCGCTCATGCGGCCTCCGTGGCGACGGCGTCGGCGTCGACGACAATCGTCTCGACGCCCGCCTCGCGCAGCATGGCGAGCGCCTCGGGCGGCGCTGCGCTATCGGTGATTAGCGCGCCGATCCGCGACAGCGGACACACCACCAGGCTGCCGCGCGGCGCGAACTTGGAGCCGTCCGCCAGGACGACTAGCTTGTCGGCTCGGGCGAGCAGTTTCCTCTCGGCGCGCGCGATCAGCGGGTCGCCCTCGATGACGCCGTGCGGGCTGATCGCCAGCGCGCTCATGAACATCAGCCGCGCCCAATAGTGCTGGATCGCGTCGTCGTCGAACGGCGCGACGATCAGCTTCTGGACGCGATAGACCTCTCCGCCGGGCAACGCGACGCGGTTCTCCGTCTCATGGATGAGCAGTTCCGCCAGCGGATAGGAGTTGGTCAGGACCTTCAGCCGCCGGCCGCGCAGGAATTGCGCCATCTGAAAGGTCGTCGTGCCTCCGTTGATGATGACGGCGTCGCCGTCCGCGCACAGCTCGACCGCCTGGCGGGCGATCGCCCGCTTGGCCTCGACATTGGTCGTCTGGCTATCGACGAACGGGCGCGTAGCCAGCGTCTCCTGCGAACTGGGCTCCGCGCCCACCGCCTCGACCGCGTGGATGCCGCCGTGGATTCGCATGGCGAGCCCGGCCTGGGCCAAGCGGCTCGCGTCGCGGCGGGCGGACGCGGCGGAAACGCCGGTCGCGGCCATGACGTCGGCAATTGACAGAAAACCGCGCTCTGCCAACAGGCTGCGCAGAACTTCAGTGCGCTGTCGCTCGCGCATGACTGCTGGCCGTTTCCTCCGGGGCGCGATTTGTCGGGGCCCCGCTTGATCGTCGCTCCTTCGCACGCCCGGTGATTGCTGTCAAACGGTCTTGATCGAAATCGATCATTTCGCAGTGGAAACGAAATCCGATTGACTGAAACCAATCACATTGCTATCAGAAATGAGCGAAGCTGATGACTGTCCGCGCGACGATCATCCAAGCTTTACGGAGGAACGACCCATGAGCGGCGACGCTTCGCGCGTCCACGTCCCTCTGCCCGATCTTTGGGACGACGCCCGCGCCGCCGGGCTCGATGGGCCGGGACTGCTGCTCTATCGCCCCAATCTTCTCGGCGCCGACTATTTCCTCACCGCGCGCGCCGCCTTTCGCCTGATGAAGGCGCAGGGGATCGGAAGCTCGATCATCTTCATCGCGTCGAAGAGCGGCCTCGCGGCGTCGCCCGGCGCCGCGGCCTATTGCCGCGTCAAGGCGATGGAGCTGCATCTGGCGCGCTGCCTGGCGCTCGAAGGAGCGGCGTTCGGCATCCGCGTCAACAGCGTCAATCCCGACGCGGTGCTGCGCGGCTCGAAAATCTGGCAAGGCGAGTGGCGCGATCAGCGCGCGCAGTCGAACAAGGTCATGGTCGACGAACTCGAGGAGGTCTATCGCCAGCGTTCATTGCTCAAACTGTCGGTCTATCCGGAAGACATTGCGGAGGCGGCCTATTTCCTCGCCTCCGACGCGGCGTCGAAGTCGACCGGCAACATCATCAACGTCGACGCCGGCAACGCGGTGTCCTTCGCCCGCTAGAGGGGCGGAAGCGATGGGCGCCCTGGGGAAAAAATCATGTCCGCCATTTCCGCCGACTTCATCGCCGATCAGAACCGGCCGCTGCTCGCCGCCCATCGCGAGGATTTCGACGCGCTCGCGCGCCGGCTCGCGCGGCGCAAGCTCGACGTCGAGAGACTGGTCGTCGACGCGATGGCCTTCGCGGTCGCGGTTCCGAGCTGGGGCGTGGGGACTGGCGGCACGCGCTTCGCGCGCTTTCCCGGCGTCGGCGAGCCGCGACACGTCTTCGACAAGCTCGCCGATTGCGGCGTGATCCATCGCATGACGCGCCTGACGCCGACCGTCTCGCCGCATTTCCCGTGGGACAAGGTGAAGGACTATGCCGAGCTGCGCGAGGCGGCCAAGAGCCACGGACTCGCGTTCGACGCGGTCAATTCCAATACCTTCCAGGACCAGCCGGGTCAGGCGCTGTCCTACAAGTTCGGCTCGCTCAGCCACACCGACAGGGCGGTGCGCGAGCAGGCGGTCGCCCACAATATCGAATGCATCGAGATCGGCCGTGCGCTCGGCTCCAAGGCGATCACGGTGTGGATCGGCGACGGCTCGAACTTCGCCGGCCAGTCGAGCCTCGCGCGCGCGTTCGACCGCTACCTCGACTCGGCCGCGGCGATCTATCGCGCGTTGCCCGACGATTGGCGCATGCTGCTCGAACACAAATTGTTCGAGCCGGCGTTCTATTCGACGGTGATTTCCGATTGGGGTTCGAGCTGCCTGGCCGCCCAGCAACTCGGGCCGAAGGCGGCGTGCCTCGTCGATCTCGGCCATCACGCGCCGACCGTCAACATCGAGCAGATCGTCGCGCGCCTCGCGCGCTTCGGCAAGCTCGGCGGCTTCCACNNCAACGACAGCAAATACGGCGACGACGACCTCGACGCCGCCTCGGTCTCGCCGTTCCGGCTCTATCTGGTGTTCCACGAGCTCGCCGAGGCGGGGCGGGCGCTGGGGGCGGCCTTCAAGCCGGCCTACATGATCGACCAGTCGCACAACGTCACCGATCCGATCGAGAGCCTGATGCAGTCGGCGATCGAAATCGCGCGCGCGCGCGCGCAGGCCCAGCTCGTCGACGCCGAGGCGCTCGCCGCGGCCCAGGAGGCGAACGACGCGCTGACCGCGCATCGGCTGTTGAAGGCCGGCTTCCTCACCGATGTCGCGCCGTTGATCGCCGAGGCGCGGCTCAGGGGCGGCGGGGCGCTCGATCCGATCGCCGCCTACCGCGCCAGCGGCTATCGCGCCGCCGTGGCGCGCCAGCGGCCGGCCGTCGCCGCCGGTTCGGCGGGAATCGTGTAAGGAGACTGCCATGAACGATCTCGAAGCGCTGGCGCGCGTCTCCGCCAAACTCGGAAGCAACCGCCTGCTGGTCCAGGCGGCCGGCGGCAACACCTCGGTCAAGGCCGACGGGGTCCTGTGGGTGAAGGCGTCGGGGCGCTGGCTCGCCAAGGCGCTCGACGAGCCGGTGTTCGTCGCGGTCGATATGCCGCGGCTGATGCGCGCGCTGGCCGCAAACGACCCGGCCTGCGAGACCTGCGACGCCTTCGTGCGCGACGATCTGTCCGCGCCCGGATTGCGTCCGTCGGTCGAAACGACGCTGCACGCCGGCCTGCCGCAACGCTTTGTCCTCCATGTCCATTGCGTCGAGACGATCTCGCACGCGATCCTGGTCGACGCCCCGACGCGGCTCACGGCGCGACTGGAAGGCCTCAACTGGCGCTGGGCGCCCTATATTCGTCCCGGCCTGCCGCTGTTCCGCACGATCACCCCCGGCGCCGACATCTATATCCTGCAGAACCACGGCCTGGTCGTCGCCGCCGACACGCTGGAGGCGGCGGTCGGCCTGATCGAGACTGTGGGGCGACGGCTCGCGCGTCCGATTCATGCGGCGCCGAACGGCGACCAGCGCCGGGTCGAACGCGCCGGCTATCATTTCGCCGACGGGCCGGCGCTTGCGCCGCATGCGGTGCGTCTCGCCGCGGCGGGGACGTACTACCCTGACCACCTGGTGTTCCTCGGCAGCGGCGCGGCGACAATCGACAACGCCGTCGGCTCGCCGCCGGTCATCCTCGCCCCCGGCTTCCCGCCGCTGGCGCGGGACGATCTGACGCCAGCGCCGCTCGCGATGGCCGGATGCCTCGCCGACGTCGCGGCGCGGCTCGCGGCGGACGATCGGCCACGCTACTTCACCGCGCGGGAAGAATACGATCTCACCCATTGGGACGCCGAGATATACCGTCAGTCTCTGCCCGCATCGGAATGAGCCGCGCGCTCGGCGTCGACATCGGCACGTCGGGCGTGCGGGCGGCGATCGTCGACGAGGCGAAGTCCGTCGTCGCCTACGCGGCCGAGCCCTTCGCGCCAAACAAGGCTCGCGATCCTTCGGCGTGGGTCGCCGCGACCGAAGCGGCGCTTGCGCGGCTCGATCTCTCCGGCGTCGGGGCGATCGCGATCGACGGTACGTCCGGCACGCTGGTCGCGCTCGACGCGCGCGGCGATCCGCTCGCCGAAGGCTCGATGTACAACGACGAGGCCACGCCTGAGGATCGCGCCGAAGCGGCGCGCGCAGCGCCGGGCCATGCTGCGCCGACCTCGCCGCTCGCGCGTTCGCTTGGGCTCAAGCGCCGCCTCGCGCCGGCGAAGATCCTCCATCAGGCCGATTTCGTCGCCTTTCGCCTGTTCGGCGAAACCTTCAGCGACGAGAACAACGCGCTGAAGACAGGCTACGATCCAGTCGCGCGCCGCTGGCCGGATTTCGTCGCCGCGCTCGGCCTCGGCGGCCTGCTGCCCAACGTCCTGCCCGCCGGCGCGGTCGCGGCGCGGCGCGACGGCCGCCGCATCGTCGCCGGCACGACCGACGGCTGCGCTGCGTTCCTTGCCGCCGGCGCCGAGGAGATCGGCGACGGCGTGACCTCGCTCGGCAGCACGATCGTGCTCAAGCTGCTGCTCGACAAGCCGATCGACGATCCCGCGACCGGAGTCTACAGCCATCGCATCGGCGAGCTGTGGCTCGCCGGCGGCTCGTCGAACAGCGGCGGCGCGGCGCTCGCCCAATATTTCCAACCCGCCGAGCTCGAGGCGCTGTCGGCGCGCATCGATCCGTCGTGTCCAAGTGGGCTCGACTATTATCCGCTGCCGAGGAAGGGCGAACGCTTTCCCGTCAGCGACGCGGAACGGGCGCCGCGGCTCGCGCCGCGTCCGCCAGACGACGCCCTGTTTCTGCAAGGCATGCTCGAAGCGATGGCCGGCATCGAATCGGAAGGCTACGCCAAGCTGACGCAGCTCTCCGGGCGCACGCTGCGCAGTCTGCGCGCGGTCGGCGGCGGCGCACGCAATCCCGCCTGGACGCGCCTGCGCGCCCTGCGCATCGCCGCGCCGTTCCTGTCGGCGCTGAGCGAACACGCCGCGGTCGGCGCCGCCTTGCTGGCGCTGAGGGCCTCGGCGTGAGGCTGCGCGACCTGATCCCTTCGTTCGACGGCTTCGTCATCGACCAGTATGGCGCGCTGCATGACGGCGCCAAGCCCTATCCAGGGGCGATCGAAGCGCTGGCGGCGATCCGCGGCGCGGGAAAACGCGCCGTGCTGGTGACCAATTCCGGCAAATCCGCCGCGGCCAACCAGGAGCGGCTCGCGGGGCTCGGCTTCGCGCGCGACCTCTATGACGCCATTGTTTCGTCGGGCGAGGCGGCGCGCGCCGGAATGGCGGACGGCGCGTTCGGCCCCGCCTTCGCCGCCGGCGCGAAGGTCCATGTCGTCGGCCGGACCGGCGACGATTACGCGCTCGAACGCTTTCCGACCGTTCCGGCCGATCTCGCCGACGCCGCCGCACTGCTGATCCTCGGCAGCGACGCGCCGCGGGTTTCGCTCGACGATTACGCCGAGCGGCTGAGGCCGGCCGCCCGGCGCGGGCTGCCGGCGCTATGCGCCAATCCCGATCTGCGGATGCTGACCCCGTCGGGCCAACAGCCTGCGCCTGGAGCGATCGCCGAAGTCTACGAGAGGCTCGGCGGCCGGGTGGTCTATGTCGGCAAACCGTATCCCTTCATCTATGCGCTGGCCGTGCGCGCGCTCGCCGGCGTGACGCCGCGCAAGATTCTCGCCGTCGGCGACAGCCCGCTGCACGACGTCGAGGGCGCGGCCAAGGCGGGGTTCACGACCGCGTTGGTCAAGACCGGCCTCAGCGCCGGCCTCGTCGACGCCGAGCTGCGCCGTCAGGGGCCGGTCGCGCCGGACTATGTCCTGGAAGGGCTGTGAGAGGCGCCTCTCGCCCCGCCGCAAAATTCAGGAAGCGTTAACCAGTTGGGGGCCAGCATGACCTTGCGGCGCCGCGCTTCCGCGCGCGGCGGCGCCGGCGCGCGCCAATCGGGCGACGAGGCGACACTTTGGCCACCACCACCACCTCGACCTATCTGTCGATCGAGAACAACCTGGCGCGCTACCAGAAGATGGTCGCCAGCGAACCAACCGTGAAGACGGCGACCGACTATTACGCCGCCAACATCGGCAAAGTGACTTCGATCAAAGACCTGGTCGGCAATTATCGTCTGCTGTCCTATGCGCTCACCGCCTACGGACTCAGCGACCAGGCCAATAACAAGGCGCTGGTGACCAAGGTGCTGCAAGGCGGCTACACCAGCTCGAAAGCGCTCGCCAACACGCTGAGCAATCCAAACTGGAAGAACTTCGCCAAGGCCTTCAGCTATCTGTCCAGCGGCACGACCGCGACCTCGGAAACGATCTCGGCGGCGGCCTCGACGACGGAATCCGACTATACCGAGCAGCAACTCGAGAACCAGGAAGGCAAGCAGGACGTCGGCGTCCAGCTTGCACTCTATTTCAAGCGTGTCGCGCCGACGATCACCTCGGCGTACAGCGTGCTCGGCGACGAGAACCTGCTCGAAGCGTTCCAGACCATCTTCGGCATAACGCTCAACACCAACGGAAATATCGACAACAATGCGTCGATCGTTTCGAGGTTGATGCCGATGTCGGATCTGACGAATTCGAAGAAGCTCGATCAGCTCGTCGAGCGCTTCTGCGCCCAGTACACGGTTCTTTACAGTTCCGGCGGCACGGACGCCTCGTCGCCGTTGGAGGTATACAACAGCGGCACGACGGCGACATCATCCTCCCTCGACGCCGCGACCTCGATCATGAGCAGCATCGTCAGCGGCAATAGCAGTTACGGCGGCTCATCGACCACCCAATCGCTTTCGAGCGTGCTGTTGAACAGTCTGCAGAGCTTGTCGCTCGGCGGCTGAGCGGGGCAAGTCTCACGCAAGGGTCCCGCGTTTAGCTTGGCCGACTCCGGCGCGGAACAGGCCGCGGCGGCGCGGACGCTTTCGACGTGAGACAAGGATCCCAGGCGGTCGTCCCCCCTTCCGCGAGCTCGCGCGCGGCCGCGCCCGACGAAGGCGATGGCCTCGATTCGCTTTATGCGCGCGGCGTCGCGCTGTGGAGCGGCGGTCGCCGCCGCGAGGCGATCGCCGCCCTCGATGCGGCGCTCAAGCGCAATCCCGATTTCCCCGACGCGCTGTGCATGGGCGGATACATCCTCGCCGAGTCGGGCAAGCGCGAGGCGGCGCTCGCGTTCTATCGCCGCGCGCTCGGCTTCAACGTCGATCTCCCGGCCGCCTGGTCGAATATCGGCAAGTTGATGTTCGAGGACGAGCGCTACCTCGAGGCGCTCGACGCCTTCGACGCCGCGCTCGGCCTGCGGCCGAAGGACGCCGACCTGTGGAACAGCCGCGCCGGCGCATTGCGCAAGCTCGGCCGGCTCGAGCCGTCTGCCGCGGCGGCGCGCGAGGCGCTGAGGCTGAAGCCGCGATTCGCCGAGGCTGCTCTCAACCTCGGAACGGCGCTGTTGAAGCTCGATCGGGCCGAAGAGGCGCTCGCCGCCTACGAGGCCGCAAGCGAGGCGCAGTCCGGCTATGGCGCGGCGCTCAACGGCCAGGGGCTGGCGCTGCGCGCGCTCGCCCGACTCGACGAAGCCGTCGCCGCGTTCAACGATGCGATTCGCCTCGGCAACCGCGAGGCGATCGGCAATGCGGGGTGCCTCGCGCTGTCGCTCGGCGACTTCGAGCGCGGCTGGGAGGGCTACGAGGCGCGCTGGCTCGAAGGCAAGTCGCTCGCCGAGGCGCTCGGCGCGCGCTTTCCCAAGTGGCGCGGCCCCGGCCGGGCGGGCGAGCGCGTGCTGGTGATGAACGACCACGGCCTCGGCGACACCATCCAGTTCAGCCGCTATCTGCCGCTGATGGTCGCTGCGGGCGTCGAGCCGACCTTCCTCTGCCCGCCGCGCCTGCATCGCCTGCTGTCGTCGCTCGCCGGCGTTCGGTTCGTCGCCGACCGGCCTGACGGCGAGAGCTTCGACGGGCAGATCGCGATCAGCAGCCTGCCGCACGCCTTTGCGACTCGGATCGACAGCGTGCCGGCGACGGTCCCCTATCTGGCCGCCGAACCCGAACGCGTGAAGACTTGGTCGGCGCGGATCGGCGCCGACGGCTTCAAGATCGGAATCGTCTGGCAGGGCAACTCCAATCCCGATGTCGACGTGGCGCGCTCCGCCCCACTCGCCGCCTTTGCGCCACTCGCCGCGGTTCCCGGCGTACGGCTGATCTCGCTGCAGAAGGGCGACGGCGTCGAGCAGCTCGCGACATTGCCTTCGAGCATGCGAATCGAGACCCTCGGCGACGATTTCGACGCCGGCCCCGACGCCTTCGTCGACGCGGCGGCGGCGATGTCCTCGCTCGACCTCGTCGTCGCCTGCGACACCTCGGTCGCTCATCTCGCCGGTGCGCTGGCCAAGCCGACCTGGGTCGCGTTGAAATGGGACGCCGAATGGCGCTGGCTGCGCGGTCGTGAGGATTCGCTGTGGTATCCGACGATGCGCCTGTTCCGCCAGGCGCGGCGCGGCGTTTGGAGCGATGTCTTCGCCGCAATGGCGAGCGAACTCAGCGCGCTCGCCCAACCGAGCGGCGCCGGGGGTGCAATCGACATTCCCGGCGCGGTCGGCGAACTGATCGACAAGATCGCGATCCTGAGGATCAAGGAGCGGCGCATCGACGATTCAAACAAGGTCGTCAACGTGCGTCGCGAGCTCGCGCTGCTCACGGCCAAGCTCGGCGAGACGGGAATTGACTGCGACGACCTGTCGCCGTTGGAGGCCGAACTCGCCGCGGTCAACGAAAAGTTGTGGGATGTCGAAGACGAGATCCGCCTGTGCGAGAAGGCGGGCGACTTCGGCGAGCGGTTCGTCGCGCTGGCGCGCGCCGTCTACTTCACCAACGACCGTCGTGCGGCGCTCAAACGCGAGATCAATCGGCTCTGCAATTCGGCGATCGTCGAGGAAAAGCATTACGCATGACCAATGCCTTCGCTGCTTGACGGCGGCCGGGCGCGGTCGGACGAGCCAAGAAACTGCGCCGCGCGGCGCATCGTCGCGGTCGAACGGAAAGCTTCGCACGACATGTCCAACGAAGCGACGTCTCTGTGCCGGATGGCGAACGATCTCCATCGGCAGGGCAGGCATTCGGAAGCGCTGGCGGCTTACGACCGCGCGATCGAACTGAATCCCTGCTATCCGGCGGCGCTGAACAATCGCGGCGTCGTCTTGCTGGCTGTCGGCCAAGCCGCGAAGGCGCTGGAGAGCTTCGAAAGAGCCGTCAGCCTGCAGCCTGATTTCGCCGAAGCGCTGTACAATCGCGCCAATGCGTTGAGAGGACTGAAGCGGATTCCCGAAGCGCTCGCGGATTACGACCGCGCGATCGCGGTTCGGCCGAATTACGCCATGGCCTTCAACAATCGGGGCGCCACGCTCCAGGAACTGGAGCGTCCATTGGAGGCGCTCGAGAGCTACGACAGGGCTTTGGCGCTGTCGCCCTCCTACGCGGACGCGTGGGAGAACAAGGCGATCTTGCAGAGCGAATTCGGGGAGGTCGAGGGCGCCCGCCGAGCCCTCGAAACGCTGATAAGGGCCGAGCCGCGTCGCGCCCGAGCCCACTTTCAACTCGTGCGGATGAAGCGAATGACCCGCGAGGATCCGCAGCTCCCTGTCCTGGAAGCGCTGGCGCGAGAGCGAAACGCGATGGGGGAGAAGGAAGCCGTCGACATAAGCTTCGCGCTCGGCAAGGCTTACGACGACATCGGCGAATATGAGCTGGCCTTCGCGCATTTCGCCGAAGGCAACGCGCTGAAGCGTGCGGGGATCGTCTACAACGAAGTCGGCACGCTTGCGCACTTGCGGAGGATTGCGTCGGCGTTCACGCCCGACGCCGTCGACGCCCTCCGCGGCCTCGGCGACGCGACCGCCGCGCCGATCTTCATTTTCGGCATGCCGCGATCGGGGTCGACGCTGATCGAACAGATCCTCTCCTGCCACCCGGATATCTCGGCGCGCGGCGAGGTCGACGCTTTCGAGAGGGCGGCGGCGGACGTGGCCAATGCGGATGGCCGCAGCTTGTCCCTGCCGGAAATGTTCTCGCTTTTGCCGGCGGAACAGTTGTCGGCGATCGGACGGCGTTATCTGGAGAAAATGAGGGTCGAAGGCGAAGGCGCGAAACGCACCACGGACAAGAAGCCGAGCAACTTTCTCTACGCCGGCCTAATCCATCTGGCGCTGCCCGGCGCGCGCCTGATCCACACGCGTCGGAACGCGATCGACACGTGTTGGTCGTGTTTCTCCCAACGTTTCGCCGATGTCGGCATGCCCAGCGCCTACGATCTTGGCGAACTCGGCCGTTTCTATTGCGCCTATGACACGCTCATGGAGCACTGGCGGCGCGCGCTGCCCGAGGGCGCGATACTGACGGTCGATTACGAGGACGTCGTGGCCGATCTCGAAGGGCAGACGCGGCGGATTCTCGCCCATTGCGGCCTCGCATGGAACGACGGCTGCCTCGAATTCCACAAGTCTCGTCGGCATGTGCGCACCGCGAGCGCCGGACAAGTCAATCAACCGCTTTACAAGAGCGCCGTCGGCCACGGGAGAAACTACGAACGCTTCCTCGCGCCGCTCATGAACGAGCTCGCCGCGCTGTCGCGGCCGGACCTCGCGGGACAGGCGCTGGTCGCCGCGGAATGAGGGTCGCCTTGACTTCCGCAAATCGCGCGGTCCGTCGTCGCGGCCGGCGAACGGCGCAAAGCTGATCGAGGGCTTAGAAGCGCCGTCGCGCGCTCAGTCGCGCACCGCGTAAAAGCGGCCCCTGAGCGCCGCGCGTTCGCTCGGCTTCAGCGCCGTCGCGCCGTAACCGTTGAAGCGCACGCCGAGCGTCGCGCCGCGCCGCCACACGGTCGCAACCGACTCGACCACGCCGCTCTCGTCGTCGTGGACCTGGAACTGCGGCGGCAGACCGACGTTGCGCGCCAGCGTCAGCCTCAACCCGGTCGCCGAACGATCGTAGATCAGGCAATCGCAGAGGAAGGCGTTGGCCGAATCGAGGATCTTGGCCGAGCGCATCCGGGTGCGCCGTCGTCCCGCCAGACGCAATTCGCGCCCTGCGGCCTTTGGGCGCGGCGTCTCGGAGCGCGGCGTCTCGCGAAGCGAGTCGAGGACGACGTAGGCGACCTGGCCGCGCCGCGCCAACACGCGCGCCAAAGCGCGGTCGTCGCGGGGAAAGGGACTGCGCACGCCTTCGAGGAGATCGTTCATGACGCGGTTCGCCGGCCGGTTCGCTCAAGGCGACGAGACTAGCGCGTCGCGCCTTGCCAATCTGTTGCCGGCGCAGATCGACGCTGACGGAGAGGAAACTCGATTAAGAGGTTATTAACCAAGCTCTACGTAAGTTTCCTCTTGGGAATTGGGGGAACAAATCCGGCGATTCGCGGCCGCCGCAAAAAGCAACGACCTCGCCCGGCGCCGTTCGCGTCGGAGAGGCGCAAAGCGACGGCGCCGCGCGTTTCCACCTCATGTCTCGCCGCCATGGCCGGGCGAAGCCTTTCGCCCGAACGCCGGCGCGCGCGTCCCGCGTTGCGTAGGTCCAGCGTGTAGGCTGATCGATCTAACGGGGCAAATGCATGTATATCATTGTCGACGAGCGCAACCTCGTTGCGGGGGGTTATGCGTCGGGTTTCGACCGCGAAGGCGTATCGACGGCTGGCATCGATCCCGTCGAATTCAAGGAGTGGATCGGCAAAGTCAGCGACCTCGATATGTGCGCGGTCGAGGCCTTCCTGATCGGCGATTGCACCAATCGCGAAACCTTCCCCCGACTCATCCGCGAACGCACCGCCGCTCCCGTCCTCTGTCTCAACGACCGGCAGTCGCTCGACGAGACGCTGGAATTGTTCGCCGCCGGCGTCGACGACGTGCTGCGCAAGCCGGTGCATGTGCGCGAGATCCTTGCTCGCGTCGGCGCAATCAATCGCCGCGCGCTCGGCGAACAGGGCCACGTGACGATCGGCGAATTGCGCGTCTATCTCGACGGCCGCGAGCCGGAAGTGAAGGACGTGCCGCTGCCGCTGCCGCGGCGCGAGTGCCGCATCCTCGAATATCTCGTGCGCAATCGCGGCCGCCGCGTCACCAAGACGCAGATCTTCAACGCCGTCTACGGCCTGTTCGACGAGAACGTCGACGAGAACGTGGTCGAGAGCCATATCAGCAAGCTGCGCAAGAAGCTCAAGCATCGGCTGGGCTACGACCCGATCGATTCGAAGCGCTACCTCGGCTACTGCATCGAGCGCCGCT
>PLRT01000067.1 GCA_003164915.1 Hyphomicrobiales bacterium
GCGTCAGCGGGCTTGGCCTTGACGCCGAGCACGAGGCGGGCATCTGCCATGCTGGCGCCCATGTCCCCGAACACCCGTCATCACGTGTCTGGCTTGGCCGGACGCGACGACGAGGTCAGGGGCGCGATCGGCGACGACGCCACCGGGCATGTTGCGAAGTCACTCGTACGGATTCATTCCGTATGCTAGAGTGGGACAACGAACTCAGGAGGTTCCATGCCCCGCGCTCTTAGCGAAAGCGGGCGGGTCGAATTGCGGCTGCGCCCCGAAGACAAGGCCACGCTGACGCGCGCCGCTTCGCTCAAGCGGCTCGATCTGACCGGCTACATTCTCGGCGCCGTGCTGCCGAAGGCCGAAGCGGATATCGCCGAAGCCGAACGGCTTACGCTTTCCGAGCGCGACTCGTTGCGCGTCCTCGCGCTGCTGGAAAATCCGCCCGCGGCCCCTGATCGGCTCGTGCGCGCCGCAAAGGCCCGCTTCACGCTGCCATGACGGCGCTCCGCTGGGAGGAAGCGCCGATCGCCAAGCGGCACGACCGCGCCGCCTTCGATTGCGGCGACGCCGATCTCAATCTCTATCTGCAAAAATACGCGCGCCAGAACCACGAAAGCGGCGGCGCGAAATGCTTCGTCGCCGCGCCTGCCGCCGCGCCGGCGCGCATCCTCGGCTTCTATACGCTGTCGCCGGCCTCGCTCGAATATGCGCGAACGCCGGCGCTGGCGAAGAAGGGCCTGGCGCGTTACGACGTGCCGGTGTTCCGTCTCGGCCGCCTCGCCGTCGACAAAACGGCGCAGGGGCGTGGACTCGGCGGCGCGCTCTTGCTGCGCGCGGCCGATCGTTGCCTTCGCGTCGCGCAGGACGTGGGCGGCGTCGCCCTGCTCATCGACGCCAAGCACGATCGCGCGGCGCGCTGGTACGAAAGCTACGGCGCTCTGCGCTTGGACGATGCGCCGCTCTCCCTCGTCCTGCCGCTCGCTCTCGCCGCCGACGCGCTTAGGCGCGGGACATAGGGCGACGTCTGCGGCTGGCGCGCCAGCGCGGCGCGCAATTGTCATTGCGAGCGAAGCGAAGCAATCCAGCCTTCGGGACTGCGGCTGTCGCTTCGTGGTTTCCGCTGACACTTGCATCAATCCCTCATTGAGCGACTCCCGCCGGGACCCCGCTTCCGCGAACACGTCGCGCGAGGTCGCGCTGCGGGTGCGCACGCGGGCCGGAACCGTTCCGCCTCCGGCCCACGCGCTGAGCGGACTGGCGAACTTGGCTAGCCTGCGGCCAGCCACCCAGGCCCCTCATCCAACCTCTCCCCGTAAAAGACGGGGAGAGGAGCGCGCGGCGCCATCTTCCCCTCTCCCCGCGACTTCGCGGGGAGAGGCTGGGTGAGGGGCCGGGCGAGTTTCCGCCAATGTCTTCGCTTCCTTACGCGGCTTCGGCGACCCCTGCCGGGGTCCGCCATTCCGAAAGCCCGACATATTTCTTTCTGGAAATCACAAATCACGCTATTCTACCCTTGACGCCCCGCCCGCTCGCGGACCCGCCTCATGCCCAATCCCCGCCAGCCGTTCCGCCCCGTCGAACCGCCGCCGCCGCCCCGCCGCACCGCGATGCGCCGCGCGACGGCGGAGCGGACGTCGCGCATCCTGAAGCGGCATACGGTGGGCGTCTCGGTCGCCGAGATCGCGGGCGCCGAGCGCCTCGCCATCCGCCGCGTGCAACAGGTTATCGCCGAGGCGCTGGCGAGCCGCGAAGGCGGTCCGGCCGCGGGCTTCGCTCCATTGCAGATCGCCCATGCGATGATGATGACGGGCGACCTGCCGGCGCTGGACCGCTTCGTCCGACTTGTCGGCGAACGCGACCGCGATCACGGCTTCGGCCGGGCTGAGATCGCCGCGCCGCGCGCGCTCGCCGCTCCAGCGAAACAAAACGCCCGCCAAGCGATTGAAAAGACGGAATCCGGCGAAGCCGCCGATTGCGCCGGGGCTTCGCCATGACGGCGCAAGGGCGCGCAAACGAAGCGACCCGTTTCGTTTTCCTTTCGCTTGGTTTCGCCTCGCTTCGCCGCATCGGCGCCTCAGGTCGCCGCCGCCGCTTTGCGATACGCCGCCGCGGCCGCCGTCAGCCGTCGCGTCGCCCGCTTCAGCGCCGAGAACGGCGCCGCGCGGTCGATCGCCGTTTCGCCGGCGGTCGCGCCGCCGCCGGCAAGTTCGGCGGCAAGCCAGCGCTGCGCCGCCGCCGCTTCGACCCGCGCCGAATCGGCCTCGGCCGGGTCGGCGGCCCTGAGCGCAAGGCGCGCCGCCGAGAGCTGGGCGACGACGCCGTGGGCGGCGATCAGCATCGCCGTCAGCTCCTCGAGCCCGCGTTGGGCGGCGGGCGGCTCGCCGCCCATCCGCGCCGCCGAATCCGACAGCGCCGCGATCGCTTCGATCAGCGCCTTGCGCGCCAGGCGATAATCCTGCGCCGTCGCGTTGCGGCGCAGCGCCACCTCGGCGAAGGCGTCGATGCGTTTGAGCAGGCCGGTCGCCAGACGCGGCGCCTCGACGAACTCCCAGCGCGGCCAGAGATGGCTGAAGAGATGGGCGATCGCCGCGCCGACCAGGGTGTCGGCGAGGCGGGCGATCGCCGGCGCCGCCTCGACCGGGTTGACGAGGTGCAGCGAAACGAGCGCCATCACCGAGGCGCCGACCGAGGCGAGGCGGTAGTTCGAGCGCACGAAGCCGTGGGTCAGCGCCAGCGCGAGGCCCTGCGCCAGCACCAGCGCGCCGACCGGCAGAGTGGCGACGCCGATCGAGGCGAGGACGCAGCCGATCAGCGTGCCGACGATCCGGTCGTCGCGGCGCTGGCGCGACCAGCCGTAGCTCGCGCGCATGATGACGGCGATGGTCAGCAGCACCCAATTGCCGTGCGCGGCGCCGCCGAAGGTCTCGGCGACCAGAGCGCCGGCGACCATCGCCGCGGTCAGCCGCACGGCGAAGCGCAGCACCGGCGAGCCGGGCCGGAACTCCGCCGCGAGCTGGCGCGGATCGTAGTTGCGGCGCGGCGCGAAGGCGGAGAGGTCGAGTTCGCCGATCGCCGCCGCCGCCGCGGCGTCGTCGGTGATGGCGTGTTCGAGCCGCTCGATGTGGCGGCGCGCCTCGAGCAGCCGTGCGACGGTCGCCGTGGCGGCGGCGCGCTGTTCGGGGTCGAGTTCGTCGCCGGCGGCCAGCCGCGCCGCCTCGCGCCGCATCGCGTCGGTGGCGATGGCGTGGCCGGGCGGCAGCCGCGGCCTGGCGCTGGTCAGCAGTTCGAGGCTCAAATGCTGCAGGTCGAGCGCCGCGGCGCGCAGGGCGACGCCGATGCGCGCGGTCAGCGTCCGCGCCGCCGGCCAGTCGCGCAAGGCGGGCAGGTCGCTCTGCGCGGCGACCACCGCGTCGAAGGAATCGAGCAGAACGCCGATCGTCGCCGCCAGCCGCACCCGTTCCGGCGTCTCGCGCGGGCGCTCCAGCAGCAGCGCGCGCGCCGCCTGCAGCTGGTCGGCGAGCGTCGCCTGCTGGCGGATCGCCGCGCCATAGACCTCGGAGAGGTCGATGTCCGGATCGGTGAAGCGGGCGATCGCGCGCAGATAGGCGGCCTGCTCGCGGATCGCCTCGCTCGCCATCATCCGCCGGTCGTTGCGGCCGACCAGCCGCGTGGCGACGATCGCCAGCGCGATATAGGCGAGGCCGCCGCCGATCAACAGCAGCTCCGCCTGAAGCGCGCGCCCGGGGTCGAGCGGCGGCAGCCCGAGCACGAACACCAGCGGCACCAGCAATTGCGCGCTGAGCGCCAGCGCCCAGCGGCCGTAGCCGGTGATCATGCCGGCGGCGAAGGCGGCCAGGCCGATGACGACGACCAGCGCCGCCGGCGAGGGGCTGGCGAGGAGCGTCAGCGTCGTCGAGGCGACCGCCAGGCCGAAGCCGGTCAGCAGCAGCCGCAGCTTGGCGCGCCACGGCGCAGGAAAGTCGCTGATGCTGGCGGCGATCGCGCCGAGCGTCGCCGGCTGGCCGGCGGCGAAGCCGAAGACCGCCGCGGCGAGCGCCGCCACCGCCATCACGCACAGCGCGACGCTCAGCCCATTGAGGATATGTTGGCCGACGAACAGCTTGAGCAGCCTCGGCGAGCGCAGCCAGTTACGCATGGCCGCGCGCGCCGCCGGCGCCGGGCGTCAGGCTTTGACGAAGGGGCATCCGCCCTTGTCGAGAGGCCGCCACGCGTCCTCCGGTTTGATTGTCGCGACGAGCTTGAAATAATCCCAGTCGCCCTTCGATTCGGCAAGCGTCTTGGCGGTCATCAGATAGACCGGGTGCAGTTTGCGGCCGTCGACCCGGATCGAGCCCTTGCCGAACAGCGGATCGTCGGTCGGGATCGCCTTCATCGCGTCGATCAGCTTGACGCCGTCGGCGGCGCTCTTGGTCTCAGCCATCGCCTTCATCAGGTGCAGGGTCGCGGCGTACATGCCGGCGTGCATGTCGTTCGGCTTCATCTTCGAGGGATGGTCTGCCTGGAAGCGCGCGGCGAAGTCGCGCGTGCCGTCGTTGAAGTCCCAGTAGAACGGCGTGCAGATCGCCGCGTTCTGCACCGCCTCCAGCCCGAGCGAGGGGATGTTGGTGACGTTGAGGATCAGCCCGGCGAGACGCTGCTTGGCGGTGAGGCCGAATTCGTGCGCCTGCTTGATCGTGTTGCTGAGGTCGCCGCCGGCGTTGGCGAGGCCGATGACGTCGGCCCCCGACGCCTGCGCCTGCAACAGGAAGGAGGAGAAATCGGCGGTGTTGAGCGGGTGGCGCGCCGAGCCCAGCACCTTGCCGCCCGCCGCTCCCACCGCGTCGGCGCAGTTGCTCTCGAGATCCTTGCCGAAGGCGTAATCGGCGGTGATGAAGAACCAGCTCTTTCCGCCCTGCTCGGTCATCGCCCGGCCGATGCTGTGGCCGACCTCGTAGGTGTCGTAGGTCCAGTGGACGAAGTTCCGCGAGCATTTCGGCCCGGTCATCACCGACGAGCCGGCGCCGGAGCCGATCACCGCCTTGTTCTTCTCGGTCGCGATCGTCAGCACCGCGAGCGCCACCGCCGAATTCGGCAGGTCCATGATCACGTCGACAGATTCATTATCGAACCACCTGCGGGCGATGTCGGCGCCGACGTCCGGCTTGTTCTGGTGGTCGGCCGAAATGATCTCGACCGGCACGCCAAGCTTGGCGGAATGGTCGCCGACCGCGAGTTTGGCGGCGATCACCGAGCCGACGCCCTGGAAGTCGGCGTAGACGCTCGACATGTCGTTCATCACGCCGATCTTCAGCGGGCGCGGGCTTTGTGCGGCGGCGAGCTGCGGCGCGAGCGCCGTCGCCGCCGCGCCGATCAGGAGCTGTCTGCGGTTCATCGAACGTCCTCCCTCGTGTTTGCCGGCAGCGTTTCGCCGTCCGGCGCGTCGTTCAGCTTGCGAGCCGCGTCAGCTGCGTCAGCGCGGCGATCAGCAGCTCGCGGCTCGTTCCGCCGATGAGCCTCTCGATCTCCGTCTCCTGCTCCGCCTGGACCCGGCGCGCGCGGGCGACCAGCGCCTCGCCCGTGGGCGTCAGCGCCAGCGCGCGCGAGCGGCGGTCAGCCGGCGTGCGCAGACGCTCGGCGAGGCCGCGGCGCTCGAGCTCGTCCATCATCGCGACGAAGTTCGGCCGCTGGATGCCGAGCGCGCCGGCGATCTCCGACTGCTTGCGGCCGGGATTGGCGCCGATCAGCGCCAGCGTCGAGAACTGCGCCGGCGAGAGCGCAAGCGCGGCGAAACGGCGGTTGAAATCGTCGAACACGGCGAGCTGGGCGCGCCGCAGCGGATAACCGACGATCGTCGTCAGCGCCGACATGTCGAGCGGCCCGGCGGGATCGCGCCGCGTCTCGACCTCAGCGCCTGCGCCGGCATTTCTACCCGCCATGGCCGGCCTCGCTCGAACCCAACAGCCGCTGCGCGACCAGCGGCGGGATCGGCTTCGATTTGATCCGGCCGGGATCGTCGGGATGGCGGCCGACCCACACCCGCGTCTCCCAGGCTTCGATCGCCAAGCGCTCGCCTTCGGCGCTCGGCTTGAACGCCCTGTGCTCGACGTCGAAGCTCGAATTGCGGATCGCGACGACGCGCGTCTCGATGACGATGTCGTCGCCGAAGGCCGAGGGAACGAGGAAGCGCGCGCGCGTGTCGACCATCGGGTAGCCGACGATGTCGAACGCGCTGAGCAGATCGCGCTTCTTCCACCCGGCCGCCTCGAACAGGTGGTGCGTCGACGTGTCGAACATCGCGAAATAGCGCGGGTAATAGACGATGCCGGCCGGGTCGCAATCGGCCCATTCGATTCGGACGGCGCGGCGATTGACCAGCATCGGCGGCCTCAGCGCGGCGCGAGGCGCAAGGCGCCGTCGATGCGGATCGTCTCGCCGTTGAGATAGGGGTTCTCGACGATGAACGCGGCGAGCGCCGCATATTCGCCGGGGTCGCCGAGCCGCGCCGGATAGGGCACCGCGCGGCCGAGCGAATCCTGCGCTTCCTGCGGCAGNNACGCCGTATTGCGCGAGCTCGCGCGCGATCGGCAGCGTCATCGCCACCACGCCGCCTTTCGATGCCGAATAGGCGGCCTGGCCGATCTGGCCTTCGTAGGCGGCGACCGAGGCCGTGTTGACGACCACGCCGCGCTCGCCGTCGGAGAGCGGCTCGGTCCGGCTCGCCGCCGCCGCGAACAGGCGGATCATGTTGAACGTGCCGATCAGGTTGACGCGGATCACCGTCTCGAAATCGCCGAGCGGCTGCGGGCCGTCGCGGCCGACGACGCGCTTGGCCACGCCGATTCCGGCGCAATTGACCAGGATGCGCGCGGCCCCGTGCGCCGCGGCCGCCTTGGCGAACGCCGCCTCGGCCGAGACCGGGTCGGCGACGTCGCCGGCAAGCGCGATTCCGCCGATCGCCTTGGCCACCGCTTCCGCCGCCTCGGCGTTGCGGTCGAACACGGCCACGCGCGCGCCCTTGGCGGCGAAGGCTTGCGCCGTCGCCTTGCCGAGCCCCGATCCGCCGCCGGTGACGATCGCCGCCGCGCCCGCCAGTTTCATCCGTTTCCCCTAATGCGTCGCCGCGGGATTCTCGACGATCATCGCGATGCCCTGGCCGCCGCCGATGCAGGCCGAAGCGATCCCGTAGCGCAAGTCCGCGCGCCGCAATTGCCGCGCGACGGTCAGCGCCAGCCGGACGCCGGTCGCCGCGAGCGGATGGCCGATGGCGATCGCGCCGCCGCAGACATTGAGCTTGTCTTCGTCGAGGCCGAGCTCGCGCACGCAGGCGATCGCCTGGGCGCCGAAGGCCTCGTTGATCTCGAACCGGTCGATCTCGGCGATCGCCAGGCCGGCGCGCGCGCAGACGGCGCGGATCGCCGGGACCGGGCCGATGCCCATGATTTCCGGCGGCGCGCCGACCGCCGCCGAGGCGACGACGCGCGCGAGCGGCGTCTTGCCGTCGGCTTTGAGGCTCTTGCCGGAGGCGACGACCACCGCCGCCGCGCCGTCGACCACGCCCGACGAATTGCCGCCGGTCTGGACGCCGCCGAAGGCGGGGCGGATCCTGGCGAGCGTCTCGACCGGCGACGGCCGCACATGGCTGTCTTCGCCGACGGTCTCGCCTTTTGTCTTCAGCTTGATCGCGCGCGGATTGTAGCCCTCGCGCACGAACGTTTCGTCGGCGACGGCGACGATCTCGTCGGCGAAATAGCCGGCGGCGCGCGCCGCGAGCGCGCGGTCGAACGAGCGCGCGGCGAAGCGGTCGACTTCCTCGCGCGTGATCTGGTAGCGGCGGGCGAGGTTTTCCGCGGTGTCGCCCATCGACGCGCCGCAGGACGGATCGAACAGGGCTTCCCACAGGAAGTCCTTGAACTCGACCTGGCCCATGCGGAAGCCGCCGCGATGCGTGTAGGAAGCGACCGGATTGCGGCTCATCGATTCGGCGCCGACGCACAGGGCCGCGTCGGCGCGGCCGAGCGAGACGGCGTCGGCCGCCTGGGCGATGACTTCGATCCCGGTGCCGCAGACGCGCTGGACGAGCAGGGCGGGCGCCGCGATCGGCGCGCCGCAATAGAGGCCGACGTGGCGGGGCAGCATATAGGCGTCGAAGCTCGCCTGGGCCATCGAGCCGCAGATCACCGCGTCGATCGCGTCGGGGGCGATCGCGGCGCGCTTCAGGGCTTCGCGGCCGGCCTTGACGCCAAGATCGATCGGCGAAACCAGCGACAGCGCGCCGTTGTAGTCGACGAACGGCGTGCGCGCGCCCTCGACGATGTAGGCGTCGTCGAAGACGCTCGCCAGGGCGCCGCGGGGCGCGCTCACGCCGGTCGCTCCGGTCGCGTCTTGGCGGCGCGCTTGTCGAGAAACGCCCGCACCCGCGATTTCGCCTCGCCGTCGCTCTGGGCGACGGCGGCCATCAGCGACTCCATCAGATAGCCGACGCGCGGGTCGCTGTCGGCGATGCGCGGCAGCGCCTGGATCACGGCGAAGTTGGAAAGCGGCGCGTTGCCGGCGATCGCCTCGGCGAGCGCGAGCGCTTTGGCGAAGCCTTCGCCCTCGCCGACCTGATATTGCGCCAAGCCGATCGCGGCGCCTTCCTCGGCGGCGTAAACGCGTCCGGTCAGCATCATGTCGGCCATGCGGGCGACGCCGATCAGCCTGGGCAGCCGCACCGAGCCGCCGCCGCCGACGAAAATGCCGCGCTGGCCTTCGGGCAGCGCGTAATAGGTCGACGGTTCGGCGACGCGGATATGCGCCGCGGCGGCGAGTTCGAGGCCGCCGCCGATCACCGCGCCCTTGAGCGCGGCGACGACCGGGATCGGACCGAATTCGATCTTGTCGAAGGCGCGATGCCAGGCCCGCGAATGGGCGATGGCCGCCGCCATGTCGCGCTCGCCGACGCCGTTGAGGTCGAGGCCGGCGGAAAAGTTGTCGCCGATCCCGTAGAGCACCGCCGCGCGCGCGCTGTCGGGGATGTCGGAAAAGACCTCTTCCAGAGCGTCGATGGTCGCGTCGTCCAGCGCGTTGCGCTTGGCGGCGCGGTCGATGCCGATCGTCAGCGCCGCGCCGCGCAGTTCGACCACCAGGGGCCCGTGGGCGCGCGCTTTCGCCTCCGCTCTCGATCCGGCCACGACCGTCCTCCCCGCGCCTCAGGCGGCGCTGAGATAGTTATACGGAATAACAATTGAAGGCGTCAAGCGGGGGCGCTCCGTTCCTCAGCTTCACTGGGGAAGGGGACTACGCGGCGCGGCCGCGGCGGGGGCCCCGCTTTGGCTGCGGCGGCTCGGCCTTCTCGTCGAACAATTCGGCGAGCTTCTCGGTCATCGCCCCGCCGAGTTCCTCGGCGTCGACGATGGTCACCGCGCGGCGATAATAGCGGGTGACGTCGTGGCCGATGCCGATCGCGATCAACTCGATCGGCGAGCGGTTCTCGATTTCCTCGATCACGTAGCGCAGGTGGCGCTCGAGGTAGTTGCCGGCGTTGACCGACAGCGTCGAATCGTCGACCGGCGCGCCGTCGGAGATCACCATCAGGATGCGCCGCTGTTCCGTCCGCCCGAGCAGGCGGCGGTAAGCCCAATCGACCGCCTCGCCGTCGATGTTCTCCTTCAGCAGGCCCTCGCGCATCATCAGGCCGAGGTTCTTGCGCGCGCGCCGCCACGGCGCGTCGGCCGGCTTGTAGATGAGATGGCGCAGGTCGTTGAGCCGGCCGGGGTTGGCCGGCTTGCCGGCCTGCAGCCAGGCTTCGCGGGCCTGTCCGCCCTTCCAGGCGCGGGTGGTGAAGCCGAGGATCTCGACCTTGACGCCGCAGCGCTCGAGCGTGCGGGCGAGGATGTCGGCGCAGGTCGCCGCGACCGTGATCGGCCGGCCGCGCATCGAGCCGGAATTGTCGATCAGCATCGTCACCACCGTGTCGCGGAAGTCCATCTCCTTCTCGCGCTTGAACGACAGCGGCTGCTGGGGGTCGATGACCACGCGCGACAGGCGGGCAGCGTCGAGGACGCCTTCCTCGAGGTCGAATTCCCACGAGCGGTTCTGTTGCGCCATCAGCCGACGCTGCAGCCGGTTGGCGAGCCGTCCGACGACGCTACTGAGGTTCTGCAGCTGCTTGTCGAGATAGTCGCGCAGCCGCTGCAATTCCTCCGGCTCGCACAGGTCCTCGGCGTTGACGACCTCGTCGAACCTGGTCGTATAGGCCTTGTAGTCGGGCCCGCGCCGCTCGCCGGTCGGCTGCGGCGGGCGGTTTTCCGCCGCTTCCTCGGATTCGCCGGCCGACGCTTCGTCGGGGAAGTCGGACGAGGGCGCATCGTCGGCCTCGATCGCGCCGTCTTCGAGTTCGTCGGTCGTTTCGTCCGACGCTTCCCTCTCCATCGCGTCGGCCGATTCCTCGCGCTCGCCTTCGCCCTCGGCGTCTTCGGCGCGCTCGGGCGGCGTGTCCTCTTCCTGCGATTCCGCGTCGTCGTCCTGGTCGGCCTCGGAATCGCTCGGCAGGTCGAGCGATTCCAGCAGACGATGCAATGAGCGGGCGAAGGCGCGCTGGTCGAGGATCGCGGCGCCGAGGCGGTCGAGTTCGGCGGCGGCCTTGCCCTCGATCACCGGCCGCCACAGCTCGACCAGCCGCGCCGCGCCACTCGGCGGCTTGAGACCGGTCAGGCGCTCGCGCACCAGCATCGCCACCGCTTCCTCGAGCGGCGCGTCGTCGCGCTCGCGCGCTTCCGCGTAGGGGGCGCGATGATAGCGGTCGTCGAGCATCGCCGTCAGGTTGGCCGCGACGCCCTCCATCCGCCGCGCGCCGATCGCCTCGACCCGCGCCTGCTCGGCGGCGTCGAACAAAGCGCGCGCCGCGGGGTTGTGCGGCGCGTGATGCCGGTGGACGGCGTCGCTGTGGCAGGCGAGCCTCAGCGCCATCGAATCGGCGACGCCGCGCAAGATCGCCGCCTCGCGCGCATTGGGCTTGCGCGGCGGCTCGGGCAGGCGCGCGCGCGCGCCTTCCGGCCCGCTGACCAGGGCCGGCTTGTCGGCGGCGAAGGCGACCTCGAGGTCCGGTCGGCGCGCCATCGCCCGCGTGCAGGAGGCGAGCGCGCGCTTGAACGGCTCGTTCGGCGCCTCGGCCTTGCCGGGCGGCTTGCGATTGGTCGGTTTGACGTCGATCGTCGACATTTCAGCCTTCTTCCGTCGGGCGGCGCCCCGCCTGCGGCTCGTTCGATCTATAGGCCGGCCCCGTTCGGGCTCGCAAGAAGAACGCCGCGGCCGGCCGAGGCCGGCCTATGGGCGCCGGGTTCAGCGTCCGCGGGTGTTGACGATCGCGACGCCGCCGATCGCCACCGCCGCGCCGACCAGCGTCAGGGCGTTCATCGTCTCGCCGAGCGCCACGAAGCCGATCAGCGCGGCGACCGGCGGGACGAGATAGAGGAAATTGGCGGCGCGCGCCGCGCCGAAGCGGCCGAGCGCGTAGGTCCAGGCCCCGTAGCCGATCGCCGCGGGAAAGACGCCGAGCGCGACGACCGTCGCGATCAACGGCCCGCCGCCCGGCGCGGCCAGACGCGGCAGCGCCCCGGGCAGGAACGGCAGCAGGAACAGCGCCCCTGCGATCAGCGTATAGGCGGTCGAGGCGAGGGCGCCATAGCGCGCCACCAGCGGGCGCTGGACGACAAAATAGATCGCCGTGCACAGGGCCGCCCCGGCGACCAGGATCGCGCCGCCGTCGAAGGCGAGGCTGTCGGGCTGGCCGAGCGCAATCAGGCCGACGCCGGCGAAGCTCACCAGCGCGCCCGCCCAGCCCCACGGCTTGAACCGTTCGCGCAGGAACGCCGTGGCGAGAATCGCGGTGAGGATCGGCGCGATATTGACGATGAACGCCGCCGCGCCGGCGCTGACCGAGCGCTCGCCCTGGTTGAGCAGGCCGTTGTAGATCGAGATGCCGACCAGGCCGCAGAGGAGGAAGCGCAGGGCGTCGGCGCGGGTCGGCAGCGGCGGCCGGCTGAAGGCGAGCCAGGCGAGCGCGATCGCGCCCGCCACGAGGAAACGCGCCGAGGCGAGTTCGAGCGGCCCGAGCGCTCGCATGCCGACCCGGATCAGCGGGAACGCCGAGGCCCACGAAAGCACGGTGATCGCGACGGCGAAGACTGCGGCCGCGTTGGCGCGGCGAGCGGCGGTCGAAG
>PLRT01000248.1:0-3544 GCA_003164915.1 Hyphomicrobiales bacterium
CGATCCAGACTAAGCCGCAGCCGCAGCCCCAAGGTCTGGATCGCTTCGCTTTGCTCGTGATGACGTCCGGGAAGGTTCGACTTGAACGCAGCGCGCTCCAACCAGATGGCGCCGAGCGCCGGATCGCCGCAAATGCCTCGAAGCGCCCCGCTCCCCCGCCCTCACCCGTTCGGCAAATGGCTCGCCAGCGCTTCCAGCACCGCCATGCGCACCGCGACGCCCATTTCAACCTGCTCGCGGATCAGCGATTGCGCGCCGTCGGCGACGAGCGAGTCGATCTCGACGCCGCGGTTCATCGGCCCGGGATGCATGACCAGCGCGCCCGGCTTGGCGTAGGCGAGCTTTTCCTCGTCGAGGCCGAAATAGCGGAAATATTCCTTGGTCGACGGAACGAATGCGCCGCTCATCCGCTCGCGTTGGAGGCGCAGCATCATCACGATGTCGGCGTCCTTCAGTCCCGACTTCATGTCGCGAAAGACTTCGACGCCCATGTTCTCGATCCCCGCCGGCAGCAGGGTCGACGGGCCGACGACGCGCACATGCGCGCCGAGCGTGCCGAGCGCGATAATGTTGGAGCGGGCGACGCGCGAATGGAGAATGTCGCCGCAGATCGCCACTGTCAGCCCTTCGATGCGGCCGAGGTTGCGGCGGATCGTCAGCGCGTCGAGCAGCGCCTGGGTCGGGTGCTCGTGGGCGCCGTCGCCGGCGTTGATCACCGAACAATCGACCTTGCGCGCCAGCAGGTGCACCGCGCCGGCCTGGTTGTGGCGCACGACGATGATGTCGGGCCGCATGGCGTTGAGGGTGATCGCGGTGTCGATCAGCGTCTCGCCCTTCTTCACGCTCGAGGCGCCGACCGCCATGTTCATCACGTCCGCGCCGAGTCGTTTGCCGGCGATCTCGAACGACGACTGGGTTCGGGTCGAGGGTTCGTAGAACAGGTTGATCTGCGTGCGCCCGCGCAAAGTGGCGCGCTTCTTCTCGACCTGGCGCGAAATGCCGACGGCTTCCTCGGCGAGGTCGAGCAGCGAAACGATCTCGTCGCGGCTCAGGCCCTCGATCCCGAGCAGGTGGCGGCGGGCGAAGGCGGAAGGGACGGAAAGCGCGGGCATCCAGGTTGGCTATAGGTTTTCGCCCGCTCCAGAACAAGCCGGGCGCGCGCGTTTTCCACCTCGACTATAGAGATCGCCCCGCCGGGGGCGTCGCAAGCGGAACGGCCGCCCGGCTCAGGGCGTCTCGATTTGAGGGCGCTTCCGCGTAACGCGGCCTCGACCTCGCGCGTAGGACCGGGGACAGTGGCGACGCCGCGAAAAGGGGGCCTTCACATGAACAGCGAGGATTTCGACGACCTCGTCATCGGGGCCGGCCAGGCTGGGCCCGCCCTCGCCGCGAGGCTCGCGCAGGCCGGACGGCGCGTCGCGATCGTCGAGCGCCTGCATATGGGGGGAACCTGCGTCAACACCGGCTGCATGCCGACCAAGACGATGGTCGCGTCGGCCTATGCTGCCTATCTGGCGCGGGCCGGCGCGCGCTTCGGCGTCTCGACCGGCCCCGTCGGGGTCGATTGGGCGCAGGTCCGCGCGCGCAAGGACAAGGTCGTCGAGACCGCCCGCGCCAACATCGCCCATTGGATGGAGACGACGCCCGGCGTCACGGTCGTCCACGGCCACGCGCGGTTTGTCGACCCGCACGCGGTCGACGTCGAGGGGCGCCGGCTCGCCGGCGAGCGCATCTTCGTCAACGTCGGCGCGCGCGCCGCCGCGCCGCCGATCGCAGGGCTCGAGGCGATCCGCTCTCTCACCAACGACGACGTGATGGACCTCGACGAGGTCCCGCAACATCTGCTCGTCATCGGCGGCAGCTACATCGGCCTCGAATTCGCTCAGATTTATCGCCGGCTGGGCGCGGAAGTGACGGTGGTCGAGCTCGCCCCGGCGCTTCTGCCGCGCGAGGACGCCGACATTTCCGCGGCGATCGCCGAGATCCTCGGCGGCGAGGGCATTGTGCTGCTCACCGCCGTCAGCGCGCTCGCTCTGGCGCCCGAAGGGCGCGGCGCGCATGCGACGTTCCGCGACGCCGAAGGGCGCGCCCGGGAGGTCGCCGCCAGCCACGTCCTGGTCGCCGCCGGGCGGAGGCCCAACACCGACGATCTCGCTCTCGAGGCGGCGGGGCTCGCCGCCGACGCGCGCGGCTTCATTCCGATCGACGACGGCTGCCGCACCGCGCAGCCGCACATCTATGCGCTCGGCGAGGTCAACGGCCGCGGCGCCTTCACCCACACCGCCTACAATGATTTCGAGATCGTCGCCGCCAACCTGCTCGACGGCGCCAATCGCAAGATCTCCGACCGCCAGCCCTGCTATGCGCTATTCATCGACCCGCCGCTCGGCCGCATCGGCCTGACCGAAGCGCAGGCGAAGGCCGCCGGCCACGAGGTGCTGGTCGGCGTGCGCGCGATGACGCGGGTCGGACGCGCGGTCGAGAGCGGCGAGACGCGCGGCCTGATGAAGGTCGTGCTCGATGCGGGCAGCCGCCGCCTGCTCGGCGCCGCATTGCTCGGCTATCGCGGCGACGAGGCGGTGCAGACCCTGCTCGCGCCGCTCTATCGCGGCTGGACGGACCGGGAGATCATGGCGGTCGTCGGCATTCACCCGACCGTGGCCGAACTGCTGCCCTACGCGATCGCCGACGCCAAGCCCGCCTGATCGCCGACGGCCCCGCGGCGTTGACGGGGCGGGGCGCCGAGCCTATATGCGCCGCGCCGCGCCGGAGAGGGCGGCCAAACCGCGCGGGCCGGACCGGCCGTCACCAAACCGCCCGGCTTTCGGCCGCGATTTGACACGCCGCGCCGCCTCAACCATTTTCCGCGCCCTGACCGGCCAAGCCGGCTCGGGCCCGATTCCAGCCCGAAAGCCTTCGTTCGCGAAGGCGCTCAAGGATTGCAAGGCATGAAGGTCGTCATCGTCGAGTCGCCGACCAAGGTCAAGACGATCGGCAAGTATCTCGGCAAGGATTACGACGTCTACGCTTCGTTCGGCCACGTGCGCGACCTCGCGGCCAAGGACGGCTCGGTCGACACCGAGCACGACTTCGCCATGCGCTGGGAAGTCGACGCCAAGGCGGCCAAGCGGCTGAACGAGATCGCCAATGCGGTGAAGGGCGCCGACCGCGTCATTCTCGCCACCGACCCCGACCGCGAAGGCGAGGCGATCTCCTGGCACGTCTACGAAATTCTCAAGGCCAAGAAGGTCCTCAAGGACAAGCGGGTCGANNGGCCGGGTGCAGTCGGTGGCGCTGCGCATCGTCTGCGACCGCGAACTCGAGATCGAGCGCTTCGTCGCGCGCGAATATTGGTCGATCCTCGCCCATCTGAAAACCCAGGCCGGCGCGCCGTTCGCCGCGCGCCTCGTCGGCGCCGACGGCAGGAAGATCAACCGCCTCGACGTCGGCTCGGGCGCCGAAGCCGAGGCGTTCAAGGCGGCGCTCGAAAGCGCGCGCTTCGCCGTCGCGACGGTCGAATCGAAGCCGCAGAAGCGCCACCCCT
>PLRT01000248.1:3576-4021 GCA_003164915.1 Hyphomicrobiales bacterium
GTGATCGCCAAGGATTTCGGCGACGCCTACGTGCCGGCCGCGCCGCGCCGCTACACGGTCAAGGCGAAGAACGCGCAGGAAGCCCACGAAGCGATCCGTCCGACCGACCAGCGGATCCACCCGCGCGACGTCGCCCGCCGTCTCGAGCCCGACCAGGCCAAGCTCTACGAGCTGATCTGGAACCGCACGCTCGCCTGCCAGATGGAGAGCGCCGAGCTCGAGCGCACCACCGTCGACATTCTCGCCGAGGCCGGCGCCCGCAAGCTCGATTTCCGCGCCAGCGGCCAGGTCGTGCGCTTTCCCGGCTTCCTGGCGCTCTACCAGGAAGGGCGCGACGACGAGGAGGACGAGGATTCGGCGCGCCTGCCGGCGATGGCCGAAGGCGAGGCGCTCGCCAGGGAGCGCATCGAGGCGACGCAGCACTTCACCGAGCCGCCGCCGCGTT
>PLRT01000137.1 GCA_003164915.1 Hyphomicrobiales bacterium
GATTCTCGTTGGCCTTGGCCTCGCATGCTGCGAGCATTTTTTTGACATCGACCGACGTAAGGCTCGGTTTGGCGCGCATCGAACAAGGTCCTCCCGCTGGACGGCGCCGCATCCTAATGAGGCCGCTCGAGCCGGGCGAGCGAAATCTGCGCTTGGCGCGCGGCGCCGCGTCGCGGTTCTTGCCGATTCAGTCGGTCAGCGACGCCACCAGCTTGTCCATCAGGTAGTTGGTGCCGTGCTCGCGGCTGCCGGCGTCGTCGTAGCCGTCGAGGAACACCGCCTGCTCGCTGACCTTGAGCCGCACGCCGATGGGATGCGGCTCGATTTCGACGCAGGCGAGGGAAACGGAAATCTTGCGCGCGTCGAGATGCATCTCGTAGGCGTAGACCAGCCGCCGGTCGGGCACGACGTCGAAGTAGAAAGCGTCGAAGCGCGATGTCTTGCCGCTCTTCCATTCGCCGACCGCGACCTCGCGTCCGCCCGGACGCACGTCCATCTCACGCTCGACGAGCTTCGGGTCGTCGCCGCCGCCGGCGAACCAACGGCTCTTGGCGCGCTCGTCGGTGAACGCCTTGAACGCCTGCGCCGGCGTCGCCTTGAATGTGCGTTCGACCGTGAACGCGCCGCGCACGGCGGCGGCGTCAATTGCGGGCTTCATCGTCGCCTCCTTCCTTCTGCAACTCTTCAAGATAGCGGCCGAGCCGGTCGAAACGGCGCTCCCATTCGGCGCGCCGTGCGTTGAGCCAGGCCTCGGCGCGGTCGAGGGTAGAGGCCTCGAGCCGGCAGATCCTTACCCGGCCGATCTTCTGCGATGCGACGAGCGCGGCCCCTTCGAGCACCGCGAGGTGCTGCATCACCGCGGGAAAGGTCATCGCCAGCGGCTTCGCCAGCTCGCTCACCGACGCCGGGCCCCGCGTCAGCCGCTCGACGATCGCCCGCCGCGACGGATCGGCGAGGGCTTGGAACGCGCGATCGAGCGGGGTCGATTGGTTAAGCATATGCTTTTGTATCGCGGCGCGATCACATAAGCAAGAACTTTAGTGACGGGATGCCTGTTGAAAACCAGCGCCGCCCCGCGCTCCCCTCATCCTGAGCCGCCTGCGCAAGCCGGCGAGTCGAAGGACGAGGGGGCGAACCTGGCGGTTTACCCTCTTGCGCGCCAAAAAATGGCGCCTATCGCCTTGAAATCGCTTGACCGTGGAACGGGACTGTCGCCGGCCAGGGCCGCGATGTCAGCCTGCCCGCGCGATCCGCTTGTGCAGCCGCACCATCAGCGTCGTGGCGAACAGCGGCGTCAGCAGGTTGACCAGCGGGATGGCGACGAACACGGCGATCATCACCCCGTACATGAAGACGAAACCGGCCCGCCGGCGGCGCAGTTCGCGCGCCTGCGCCGCCGAGTGGAAGCGCATCGCCGCCAGCTCGAAATATTCTCGCCCCAGGAGATAGGCGTTCGCTCCGAGCCAGGCGACGAAGCCGACGCCGGGAATGAAGATCAGCGCCAGCGTGACGAAGCCGACCGCGACCGAGAGGCCGAAGAAGCGCAGGGCCGCGAGCGTCGCCTCGANNAGGCTGATGCCGATCAGCCAGGCGATCAGCGTCGCCAGCCACGGCGGCTGGACCGCGACGAAGTGGACAGCGAGCCGATCGAGCCCGAGCCAGGCGAGAACCAGCGCCGCGGCGGTCAGCGCGAGCGACTTGACCATCACGCGGCGGAACGGCTGCGAGACGATGTCGTTGAGCGAGTCGGCTGCGTCCTTCAGCATGGGGCCCCAGCGCCTTCAGCCGATGCGCCGGCGCCGCCAGACGAAGGTCGCGCTCGCCGCATAGTTCCACACCACGCTGACCAAGGCGCCGGCGAGTCCGGCGACCCACCACACGCTCTTGCCGCGCAGCAGCCACGACGCGATGTCGACGTTGGCGATCGCGCCGACGCTGCACAGCAGCGCGAACAGCAGGAAGCCGCCGACCATGCCGAGGCCGCGGTAGCGGTAGGCGCGATAGGTGATCTCGTTGTTGAGCAGGAAGTTGCTGCCCATCGCGACGATCGTCGCGGCGATCTGGCCGAAGGTGAAATCCTCGAGGCCGAGGGCCTCGATCAGGCCGGTCAGCACGATGAGGTGGACGACGAGGCCGATTCCGCCGATCAGGGCGAACAGCACGAAGCGGATCGGCAGCAGGCCGCCGGTCGCGTGGTGGGCGACGAGGCCGAGGAAGTCGAGTCCGACCAGCGGCGACAATTTCGATTCGCCCGCCTGGCGCGGCCGGAACACATAGGGGACTTCGACGATCTTCAACCGTCCGCCGGCCGACAACACCACGTCGACGAGAATCTTGAATCCGTCGGGCGACAGGCGCNNCCCAGCTCGCTGAGCTTCTGGCGCGCCGGCGAAAGGCCGCCCGGCGCGGTTTCGTCGGCCACGCGCGTGCCGATCGCCAGATCGCCCTGCCCGGCGACCAGCGCCGCATACATCTGCGGCAGGATCTTCTCGTCGTGCTGCAGGTCGCCGTCGATCACCGCGACATAGTCGGCGCTCGACGACAGCCAGCCCTCGATCACCGCGCCGGCGAGACCGAGCCGATTGACGCGGCGCAGGCAGCGCAGGCGCGGGTCGCGCCGCGCGATCGCATAGGCGACGTCGGCGGTGCCGTCGGGCGAATCGTCGTCGACGACCACCATTTCCCACGGCAGGCCGCCGAGGGCGATTTCGAGCCGCGCGAACAGAGCCGCCACGTTCGCCGCTTCGCGATAGGTCGGGACGATGACGGAAAGGGTCGGGCGAACGTCAGGCCCGGCCGGATCGCTTGTCATCTCGCCCTCGCTCGCAGCGCGCGCGGGATTCGCGGGCGCCCTCAACGCGGATACGGCAGGGGAAAGGCGCGCGTCAAGCCGCGCGCCGGAACAACCGCCAGCGCGATTTCGTCGCGCCCGCCGCGCCTCAGCGCGATTCGCTGCGGCGGGCCGAAACTGGCGAAATAGGGCGCGAGGCGCGCCTCCGTCGCCTCGCGACGGTCCCAGGGGACGACGATCGCGCCGTCGCGGCCGACGAAGTCGGCGCTGTCGGCGAGGAAGGCGATCCCGCGCGGATCGTCGGAGAAGACGAACACCGGCTTGGTCGGCCCGAGCGCCAGCCCGACCTTGCCGCCGTCCATCCATTTGACGGTCACCACGAAATCGGCCTCGCGGATCGCCGGCGCGTCGCGCAAGGCGCCCCAGTCGAGCGTTTCGAGCGTCGGATCGGCCGCGCCGGCGGGAAAGAGCCGGTCGGCGAAGCCGGTCGCCGCCTGGCCGGCGATCGCGACGGCGAGCGCGGCGAGCAGCGCCGCCGCGACGACCGCCCATGTCCTCAATCTCGGGGCCGCTGCGCGCGAATGGGCGAGCCAGGCGCCGAGCAGCGGATAGACCAACAACCAGCCGGGCGTCGCCCAGTGCGGCAGTCCCTTTGCACCCCACAACGGCGTCAGGGTGAAGACGACGATTGTCGGCAGCGCCAGGCACACAAGGAACAGGCGCCGCTCGTCGCGCCGCGCGCGCCGGACGCCGTCGGTCAGCGCGGCGACCAGCGGCGCCGCGATCCACGGAGAGAGGAACGCGATCTCGCCGATCGCCATCGCGCCGACCCGGGCGAACCGCCAGCCGCCCGAGGCTTCGGCGCGCGCGCCCTGGAAGGCGAACGAGATCCAGCCGTGGCGCGCGTTCCAGACGATCGCCGGCGCGACCAGCGCGAGCGCGATCAGCGCCGCGCAATAGGGAGCGGGGCGGCGGAGCCAATGGCGCTGGCCGGGCGCGAGCGCGACGAAGGCGGCGACGCCGAGCGCCGGCAGGACGGCGTTGTATTTCGACAGGCCGGCGAGGCCGAGCCACACGCCGGCGGCGAGCCACAGGGCGAACGCGTCGCGCGGCGACGGCCGGTCGAAGAACAGCCGCGCCAGCGTCGCCGCCGCGCCGGCGAGCGCGAAATCGAGCGGGCCGTCGGGCACCACCCAGGTTCCGGCCGAGGCGAAGAAGAACGGCGTCAGGTTGAGCGCGACCAGCGCGACCAGTCCGGCGCGCGCGCCGAACAGCCGGCGCGTCAGCGCGAACATCAGCCAGCCGGTCGCCGCGAACAGCGCGACGAAGGGAAGCCGCGTGGCCGCGCCTTCGCCCAGCGCGAGCGCAGCGAAGTGGGCGATCCACTGGTGCAGCGGCGGATGGTCGAAATAGGAAAGATCGAGCCGCCGCGCGACGACGATCGTGTAGGCTTCGTCGGTCCCGGGGCCGAGCGCAAAGGCGAAGGCGAGCCGCGCGAGGGCGAAGACCGCGATCAGCGCCAGCGCGCCGCGGCTCGCGTCGCTCTCGGCTTTTGGCCGCGCTCCGGCGAAGTTCACGAAGCAGCCCGCGCGCGCGCGCCCTCGACGCCGGGGACGAAGGCGTCGAAGGCGGCGAAGAACTGCTCGCGGAAGACGTCGCGTTCGACCATCAACTCGTGCTCCGCGCCTTCGACGATGACCATGCGGCCCGCGCGCAGCCGCGAGGCGAAGCGCTCGGCGGCGCGCGCGTCGGCCACCCGGTCGGCGCCGGCGGCGATGACCAGCGTCGGCGTCAAGGTCCTGCGCGGGAAGTCTGGGTCTTCGAATTCACGCATCAGCCGGAAGGCGGCGTTGAGCCAGCCGATCGTCGGATAGCCGAGGCCGAGCTCCGGGTGGGCGCTGACGACGCTGGCGGTGCGCGCGTAGCGCACCGGGTCGGAAGTGAGCTGATTGCCGTCGAACGGCAGGGTCGCGACGATCCGGCCGCCGGCTCGGCGCGAGAACATGCCGCCGAGGCCGACCGCGTCGAGCGCCTCGACGAAGCCGCGCGCGGCGCGCGGCGATTTCAGGCCGGCGAGCGCGATCATCGGCGACGACAGCACCAGCCGGTCGAGCGGGAAGCGCCCGGCGCGCGCCATCGCCAGCGCGATCGCCGCGCCCATCGAATGGGCGAGGCCGAACCACGGCTTCGGGCAGTGCGGGTCGATCACTTCGGTGAAGAAGGTCGCGAAGTCGCGCTCGTAGAGCGAGAAGTCGTCGATATGGCCCTTGCGCGGGTTCCTCAGCAGGCGCGCAGAGCCCCCCTGGCCGCGCCAGTCGAAGATCGCCACCGACAGGCCGCGGTCGAGCAGGTTGCGGATCGTCTCGAAGTATTTCTCGATGAATTCGCCGCGGCCGGAGAGGATCGCCACCGTCCCGCGCGCGCCATGGGGCGGCGTCCAGCGCGCGGCGCGTAGCTGCACGCCGTCGACGGTGCGCAGCGGGTGGAGAATGGCGCCGGGCGGGGTCGGATTGAACGGCGTGGACACCAGGCGCATGGGGTGAGGCTCGCGCGACGGACGCCGTCTTATAGGGCCCTGGCTCGCGCGCGGCAAAGCGGGCGCTGGCGGCCGAAGGTCTCCAGCGCCGCGCCCGCCGCCGGGTCGGCGGCGGCCGAAAAGGCGTTCTAGGCCCGCGACATCAGCGGCGACAGTCTGCGCAAGACGCCCGCGGCGAAATAGCCGGCGACGAAGCTCAGCGCCATGGCGGCTGCGAACTGAAAATTCTCGAGCCATTCCAGTCGCGACTGCGGCAGCAAGGGGTCGCCGGTCGCCAGACTCTCCGAGACCGTCATGCCGGCCGCGGCGACAAGCCCGAGCGCGATCGCAAAGCCGCAGGCGGCGCCGGCGCCGCGACCGGCGAACCAGGCGAACGTCGCTCCGAAGGCGGCGGGAAAGGTCAAGCACGCCAGCCACAAATAGACGGCGTCCCAGTCGAGCGCGACGACCACCAGGAAGTGCGCCGCGAGCAGCAGAATCAGCGGCGTGACGAAGAACCGCGCGGCGTCGAGCAGCAGCCTTTGGCGCGCCGTCGCTTTCGAAGAGGCGTAGATCGACGCCGCGTCGCCGGGCGCGGCCGCGGCCGCGCGATCGATGGCGGCGATCAGTCGGCCGATCTGGCCGTCGAAATCGCGTCCGGTCGCGACCTCCGCCGCATTCAGAAATGCGAAAGCGCCGAAGCTCTGCGGCAGCGCCGCGGCTTCAGGCATCCTGGCGCCGTCGACCAGCACCGGAATGACCGGCGCGCCTCGCGCAAGCGCGGTTTCGATCTCGACCCGAACCGGATCGCCCTCCTCGCGGATTCTCGCTTCGCCTCCGTCCTGCGCGCCCAGCCATTTGGCGCCGATGATCGCCAGAACGACGTCGGTGCGCCGAAGCGTTGCGTCAATGTGGGCGCGAAAATCGATTCCGATCGGGATGCTGTCGACGTCCATGAACACGCTGTGCTTGCCGTAATGAGCGGCAAGGCGGTCGAAGATGCGCCCCGAGATGGCCGAAGCGTCCGAACGGCGGTACGAGATCGCGATCTTCGGCATCGGCGCTACCTGGCGACTTGAAAGCTGAGCTCGGCCGCGCCGACGCGTCCGCTCTTGTCTTTCACTTCGACCCAGAACTGATGGGCGCCGGGGGGCATCTCGACCTTGTCGATCGTGACGCCATCGGCGGTGATGAACGGCTCAATCCGCTGGGTCACGTCGATGGCTGGTCGCTTGAGATACGTAACCACCACCGATTCCGGATCGATGACCGCGCCGCCGAAAGCGTGAAAACGCAATTTCAGTTCGATCGGCGAATGCACCAACCCGGCGTCGGGGGGAGGGGAAACGACGAGAACGCTGGGTCGCCGCAACGGGCTGCCGCGCATGACCAGCGAGGGCGCCGCCGCCGCGGGCAAGGCCGCCTCATCCGGCGTGACGAGTTCGAGCGCCTGGGAGGCCGGCGCCGGCCCCAGCAGCAACGCGAATCCGAGGGCCGACAGCCGAGGCAATGCGGCCCGTCGCCATTTCTCGCCAGACGACGTCTGCCGTCGTTTCATCATTCGCCTGCCCCCGGGGCTCCCCGCTCAAGTCCCTCCACCGTCGCCGATCACCGTGAAGGGCGCCCAGAACAGCGGATGCGCATAGGTGTAGTCGGTGCGGCCTTGATCGTCGACAGAGCCCGGTCCGTCGACTAACGCCATCATGGATTGGCGCAGCGCCTCGCTGCGCGAGAGGTCGGGGTCCGCGCTTTGCCGCCGGAACAGGTCGCTCGTCAGCTCACGCGCCGACGCCGAATGCACCGACCAGTTCGTCACCAGCAGCGCGCGCGTCCCGGCGTAGAAGAACGCGCTGCCGAGGCCGGAGGCGGCTTCTGCGCCTGCGCCTTCTCCCGCGCCGGTGTTGCAGGCGGAAAGCACCACCCAATCGGCGTCGAGCCTCAGTCCGAGAATCTTGTCCGTGGTCAGCAGCCCGTCGCCGTCGGTCCCCGCCACGTCGGGCGTGGTCAGGGCCAGCGCTGGCTCAGTCAGTCCGTCGAGATCGCCCGGGATCAACCCGTGGGTCGCGAACACGACGACGCGGTAACGAGCGAGGTCGAGCGTTTCGACATTGCGCTCGTTGGCGTCCTTGCCGAGATAGAGCGACTTGGCGGGATCGGCGCCGAGCGCGCGCGCCATCGCCGTCAGCTCCTGGCGCGTATCGGGGAGGCGCGGCAGCATCGCCAGTTCCGCCTTGTCGACGTTCTCCGTATGCGGGGCCGCGCGCAGTCCCAACGGCCGGCCGCGCGTCACGTCGGCGCCGGCGCTGACGTCGGCCTCCGAGGCGTCGGCCGTCTTCGTCTGCTCGGCCTCCGCTTCGGCGGCCTCCTCCTGACTGAAATAGGGATCGCCGAATCCGATCAGGTTTTCGCGGCGCGGCGAACCGGCCGGCAGGGATCGCAGCGTCAGGAACGCCGAAGCGGAGGGAACCACGGTCACGTTATGCCCGCGCGCAAGCCAGGGGACGGCGCGGTAGCCGGCGAAAAGGGGTTGAGAATGCGCGTCGACCTGGACGCTCGCGGTCGGCAGCAGGCCGAGCGGCAGTTCTCCCAACGCGCCGTTGGTCGCCACAACGAGGCTCTTGGCGTCCTTCCAGCCGCCTTCGACCGGGGCCAGCAACGCCGCGTAAAGCGAATAGGCCTCGCCGACGTCGAAAGGCGGAATTTCTTCCACCCGGGTGACCTCGGGCTCCAGGGCCTTGCGCAAATCGACCACCGTGGCTTCGAGATCGCTCGCCTTCATCGGGATCCGCGCGAACGCGACGGCGCCGTCCTTCGGAATCGCCCACACGAAGCTGGAGGTCCCCCCGAAATAGAACGACAGCATCGCCTCGTCGGGCCGCAGCGCGGTCCTGACCTCAGCGAGCGAGGGCGGCCTGGGGTCGACGAGAGAGGCGTAGGCGGGGAAGCGCTTGGCGATATCGCGAACGGCGGCGTCGTGCTTGGCGCGCAGTTCGGCGAGCAGCGCCGAAGCCGCGGCGACGTCCTGGTCCCGCTGCGCGTCCGGCGGCGTCGAAAGCAGATTGTTGACCGCGCCGAGCGAGGCCTCGATCTCTTTGGCCAGATCCTGTTCGCCGCGGACGAGTTCGGCGAGCGCGGGATCCTTGGCCGACAGTCGCGCGCTCGCGTCGGCGAGCGAATGGCCGACCGCGTGGCCCCGTATCGCGTCGGAAAGCGCGAACGTCTCGTCCGCGACGTCGTTTGGGTTTTTGGCCTGATCCACCAGCGCGTTGAAATAGGCTTCGACGATCCGTTGCAGGCGCGCCTGTCTGGCCGCCACGACCGTCGGGTCGTCGTCGTCGGCGTTCTCTCGCGCCGCCGTCATCATGATCGGAATGGCCGTCTTGAATTCGCGCAGCGCGTCGGCTTCGCGCTTGGATCGCATATAGCCGATCGCCAGCAGACCGCGAGTGAGCGCGGCGTCGAAACTGTTCGCGCCCTTGCGCGCGGTCTCCCGCTTGACCAATTCCTCGGCCGCCGCGACGCCGGCCTCGACTTGACCCGCAGCATAAAGCGCGGCGATCCGCGCCCCGCTCAGTTGGAAGGTTTCGCGGCGCGCCGAAGGCCAGTTCTCGATCGCCTGGTCCAACTGCGCAAAGACCGCCTGCGCCTGGTTGGACTTGCCTTGCAACACCAGAATGGTTCCCAGACTATTGAGAATGGAGGCGGTCTCCGGGGAATCGCCGGCAACGCCCAATGCGCGCTGCGTATCGAGCGCCGCTCGCGCCAGTTGCTCCGCTTCCTCGTAGCGGCCCTCCTCGACGACGATGCCGGCGAGCCCGATGATGAAGGCCGGCGTCGCCGGACTGTACCGGCCCTGTTGGTCGAGGATGCCGAGTAGGGCCTTTCGCGCGATCGCCTCGGCCTCGCTTAGCCGTCCCTGCCTGGCCACGTTTCTCGAAATCGACAGCAGGCTCGTGTCCGCGGCCTGCAGAATCTGCTCGCGCGGCGTCGGATAATCGTATTTCGGCAGGTCGCTCACAGAGGCGCGACGGAACGCTTCGGCGCGCCGATAGTCGACCTCGGCTTGCGCATACTGGCCATGCGCCTCCAGCGCCAGAGCCGTCACGCCAGCCGCATCCGATTCCCAGGAGCGGCCGTAGACGGCGTAGGCCTTGCGCCAGTTGGGATTGGGACTGCCGCGCGCCTCCTGAACCAGCGCTTCGACGCGGCGCGCATAGGCTTCGCCCTGGCTGATCTCGCCCATGGCAAGCGCGGTTCTGGCCAGTTGGGCGAGCGGATTGATCATCGCGCCGCGCTTGCTCTGCGCGGCGGCGGCGCTGACGATCCACTCGAAGGTTTCGGTTTCCTTCTTTGGATCGCCGAGCGCGCGATAGCGCAGCCCAACGAATTGCATCACGCGCGTTATTCTGCCGAACTCGCCGCTGCTCCTGGCCGCATCGAGGGCCAGCAGGCCGTCGGCGAGAGCGTCCTGGTTGCGGTCGAGCAGCGCCCTGGCGGCGCCGCGATCGTAATAGAACTGGGCGAGGGCGGCTGGCGCAGCGCCGATCGGAGGGGTCGCGTCGGCCTCGGCCTTGCGCGCGGCGATTTTTTCGCCGTCGGGCTTTTCCCGATCGAGGATGGCGCTGATGTCGGCGGTGGTGCGCGGCGGCGCCACGAAGGTCGGCTGCATGGATAAGGCGTCGCTCGGCGGCGGCGGAGGCGCCACAGGGGCCGCCGGCGCCGCCTTGCCCGCGGCTATTTTCTGCTCTTCGCGCAGAACGCAGGCTTTTACGAAGGGGGCACCGACCGACTGACGGCATTGTTCGAGCAACGCGTCATGGTCGCCTTGGCCGCGCTTGCCCTGCATGCACGCGACCATCGCGGGACGCGCAGCCTCACGGCAGGCGTCGACGATCTGATCATAGGTTGCGGCCAGACCTGATCCGGCCGCGCTGCACAGCATGGCCGCGCCCGCCGAAAAAGGAATCGCGCCATATCGAGCCCGACGCTCGAACACGCCTGTCCCCGCGTTTGTTCGCTTGTGCGACAGGGGCGAGCCTAGCGACGCGGCCTTGGGCGCGCAAGGACGCCCCGGGCGCCCGCCGCGAACCCGCTTCCGGGTCGGATCCCTTACCGGAGCACGGTCGCTCTCACCCACCAGCCGGGATGGGCGGCGCACAGCGCGCGCNNTCGCGCTCGCCTGCAGGTCGTTGCGACCGGCCTTGATCGCCGCGATCGCGCCCGCCGCGCTGCAATCGATCGCGACCGGCGGGGCGGGCGACGCGCCGAACCGAGCGCCGGGCGCCAGGGCGAGCGCGGCGAAGACCGCTGGCGTCGCCACCGCGGCGCCGGGATTGGCGAGCACGGCGGCGAGCGGCGGCGGCGTGAGCGCG
>PLRT01000085.1:0-7744 GCA_003164915.1 Hyphomicrobiales bacterium
AAGATGCATGCGGTGATGACGCTGAGGAAGAACACCGACCCGAGTCTGCCCGCTTCACATACGATCGATCTGCGCGTCACCTTCGCCGACGGCTCGGAGATCAAGGGGATCAAGGATATGCGGGTGCCGATGATGCGCCGCGACGATCCGCCGGCGCAGGATTCGCTCTCGGGCGTGCGGGTGAAGATCTCCGACAGCTACTTCCTCGTCGGACTCAACCGCGGCGACGCCGAACTCGCGCACAACATCGATCTGATCGCCAATCGCGGCTGGTTCGACTTCCCGATGTTGCTCGACGACGATCGAATCGCCAAGCTGACCTTCGAGAAGGGGGCCGATGGCGAGCGCATCGTCAACGACGCGCTGGCGGCCTGGAAGTAGGCGCCGTCAAAGCGGTAGGTTGAAGACTCGCGTCGAGACGAAATAGCCGTCCTCGATCACGCCGAAGGCGACCGGCGCGCCAAAGCAGCTCGCGTAGGCGGGCCCGTCGCCCGGGTAGGCGTCGCCGCGCAACAGCAGCTTCTGGCCGCGCCTGAGGGTCGCCGCGCCGTTGCGGTCGATGGCGAGGCGCGGCAGCTCGGCGAGCCCGGCTTCGACCGGCAGCAAGGCTGCGGCGCGCGCTTCGGCCGAGGCTTCCGCCGCTTCCAGCCCGGTCGCCGCGTCGGCGCGAAACGGCCCGACCCGCAGCCGGCGCAGGAACACGACATGGCCGTGGCAGCCCAGCGTTCGGCCGAGATCGCGCGCCAATGCGCGCACATAGGCGCCCTTGCCGCAGTCGGCCTCGAAGCACGCCTCGTCGCGATCCGCCGCGACGAGCGCGAAGCGATGGATGACGACCGCGCGCGGCGCGATCTCGAACGTCTCGCCGTCGCGCGCAAGGTCATAGGCGCGCTCGCCAGCGATGCGGATCGCCGAGAAGGTCGGCGGCGTTTGACTGATGACGCCGACGAAGCGCGGCAGCGCCGCTTCGATCTCGGCCGGCGTCGGCCGCGCGTCGGCGGTCGCCACGACTCGCCCCTCGGCGTCGTCGGTGTCGGTCTCGACGCCCCAACGCACCGTGAATTCGTAGGCCTTGGCGCCGTCCTGGACGATCGGCACCGTCTTGGTCGCCTCGCCGAAGGCGATTGGCAGCACGCCGGAGGCGAGCGGATCGAGCGTGCCGGCGTGGCCGACCTTCTTGGCGTTGAACAGCCGCTTCAGCCGCGCCACCGCCTGGGTCGAGGTGACGCCGACCGGCTTGTCGAGATTGACCCAGCCGTTGACCTCGAGGCGCGGCGGACGACGGAACTGCGGCTTGCGCCCCGTCGTCGGCGGCTCGGCATTGGCTTCGTCGCTCACCGTTCGCCCTCGTCGTCGTCGTGGCGCAGATCGCGCGCGACCCGCGGCGATTTCAGCAGCGCGTCAATCGCGTCACGGGCGGCGAAGCTGCTGTCGAGCTCGAATCGCAGCTCCGGGGCGAACTTGAGATTGACCCGATGGGCGACCAGCGCGCGCAGAATCTTGGCCTGCGCCCTTAGCGCAGCGATCGTCGCTTCGGCGTTCCTGCCGCCAAGCGGCATCACCGCGACCGTCGCATGCTTGAGGTCGCTCGACATCCGCACCGTCGGAACGGTGATCGCCTGGCCGTCGAGCGCCGGATCGGCGATTTCCCCGCGCTGGAGAATGTCGGCAAGCGCGTGACGAACCGCCTCGGCGACCCGCTCGAGGCGATGCGAGGGACCCGCGCGATTGAACTCTGGGCGAGACATGGGCGACCTGAACTCGATCAAGCGGGAAGGCGCCCGCCGCCGGGAAATCGGCGGAGGGGCGCGGTTCGGCGTCGGAATGCGCTCGACGGGCGACCGGCGCGCGGCGCTTCGGTCACAGCGTGCGGCGGATCTCCTCGACGTTGTAGCATTCGACGATGTCGCCGACCCGCATGTCCTGGTAGTTCTCGAACGCCATGCCGCATTCCTGGCCGGCCTGGACGACGGCGACCTCGTCCTTGAAGCGCTTGAGCGTCGACAGCTTGCCTTCGTGAATGACGACGTTGTCGCGAATCAAGCGGACGTGCGAGCCGCGCTGGACGACGCCGTCGAGGACGCGGCAGCCGGCGACGTTGCCGACCTTCGAGATGGCGAACACTTCGAGGATCTGCGCGTTGCCGAGCATGGTTTCGCGCAACGTCGGCGCGAGCAGGCCCGACATCGCCGCCTTCACGTCGTCCACCAGGTTGTAGATGATGTTGTAATAGCGGATCTCGATGCCCTGCTGCTCGGCGAGCTCGCGCGCCTCCTTGTGGGCGCGCACGTTGAAGCCGAGGATGACCGCCTGCGACGCCTCCGCGAGGGTGACGTCGGATTCGGTCACGCCGCCGGCGCCGCCATGGATGACGTGGGCGACGACCTCGTCGTTGCCGAGCTTCTCCAGCGCGGCGGTGATCGCCTCGACCGAACCCTGGACGTCGCCTTTGACCACCAGCGCCACTTCCTTGCGGCCCTGCGCCTTGAGGTTGCTCATCATGTCGCTGAGCGAGGTGCGCACCGACTGGCCGCGCGCGGCGAGCTTCTCGCGCCGCTGACGCTCGCGATATTCAGTGATCTCTCGCGCCCGCGCTTCGGTGTCGACCACCGCGACGCGGTCGCCCGCTTCGGGCGCGCCGGAAAAGCCGAGCACCTCGACCGGGGTCGACGGCAGGGCCTGCTCGAGCGCCTCGCCCTTGTCGTTGACGAGCGCGCGCACGCGGCCCCATTGCGAGCCGGCGACGACGATCTCTCCGACCTTCAGCGTGCCGCGCTGGACGAGCACGGTCGCCACCGGGCCGCGGCCGCGGTCGAGGCGCGCCTCGATCACCGTGCCCTCGGCGCTGCGGTCGGGGTCGGCGACGAGGTTGAGCAGCTCGGCCTGCAGCGCGATCGCTTCGAGCAGCTTGTCGAGATTCGTGCCCTTGGTCGCCGAAACTTCGACGCTGAGCGTGTCGCCGCCGAACGCTTCGACCTGCACGTCGTGTTGCAGCAGTTCCTGCGTCACGCGCTGCGGATTGGCCTCCGGCTTGTCCATCTTGTTGATCGCCACGATGATCGGCGCGTTGGCCGCCTTGGCGTGGCGGATCGCCTCGATCGTCTGCGGCATGACGCCGTCGTCGGCGGCGACGACCAGCACGACGATGTCGGTGACCTTGGCGCCGCGCGCGCGCATCGCGGTGAAGGCGGCGTGGCCGGGCGTGTCGATGAAGGTGATCTTCGCGCCGTTGGGCGCGGTCACCTGATAGGCGCCAATGTGCTGGGTGATGCCGCCGGCTTCCCCCGCCACGACGTTGGCGTGACGAATGGCGTCGAGCAGCGACGTCTTGCCGTGGTCGACGTGGCCCATGATGGTGACGATCGGCGGCCGCGGCACGGCGGCGCCCTCGTCGTCGGGCCGATCGAACAGGCCCTCCTCGACGTCGGAATCGGCGACGCGCTTGACGGTGTGGCCCAAGTCTTCGGCGATGATCTCGGCCGTGTCGGCGTCGAGCGTGTCGGTCAAGGTCACCATGCGGCCCTGACGCATCAGCAGCTTGATGACGTCGACGGCGCGCTCGGACATGCGGTTGGCGAGTTCCTGGACGGTGATCGTCTCCGGCAGCACGATTTCGCGCGAAATCTTCTCTTTCGCATCCTGTTGGCCGTGGCCCTTGAGGCGTTGGGTGCGGCGGCGGAACGCCGCGACCGAGCGGGTGCGCTCTTCCTCGCCGGAGGTGGCGCTGGCGACGGTCAGGCGGCCGCGATTGCGCTGCTCGCCGCCGCGGGCCGGCCGCGGCGTCGGCAATTGGATCTTGACGGCGGGGGTCAACGCGCCGGGACGGCGGACGATGCGGCGAGCCTCCTCCTCCTCGGCGGCCGGACGCGCGGCGGTGGGGGCGGCGGCCGAAGCGGGTGTCGCGGCGACCGCCGAGACGCCGACCTTGCGCGGCAGCGTCGTCGCCGGCGTCACGGCGGGCTCGCCGCCGCCGAGCCGACGGCGCGCCTCTTCTTCCGACTGGCGCTTGAAGGTGGCGTCCTGGGCGCGGCGCGCCTCTTCGTCGCGTTTGCGCGCCTCGGCGGCTTCGCGTTCAGCCTTGTCGCGCGCCTCGCGCTCGCGGCGGATCTCGGCCTCGGCTTCTTGGCGGCGACGGTCCTCTTCCTCGCGCGCTCGCGCGTCGAGCAACGCCCGCGCGCGCGCTTCGCGCTGCTCCTCGGTGAGGGTGCGCAGGACGACGCCGGTCTTGGGCGGCGACGCGGGCTGGGCGGCGGTCGGTCCGCGCGGCGCGACGACAGGGGCCGCGGACGGAGCGGGAGCGGAGACGGCGACGGCCGGCGCGGCGGATTTGGCCGCGGCAGGCGCAACCGGCGCGGGCGCCTCGCCCGGTCCGACGACGCGGCGCTTCACCTTTTCGACCACCACCGCCTTGCTGCGGCCATGGGAAAAGCTCTGGCGCACCGTGCCCTGTTCGACCGGCCGCTTCAGGTGAAGGGTCGGCTTCGGCGGCGAGCTGGCGGTCAAAGTCTTGTCGCCGCTATTGTTCGTTTCACTCATGCGTCTTTCCGAAATCCCGGCTGGTCGTCGGTTCGCTTCAAACGGATGGGGCGGCGGCCGCGCTGGCGCTGGCGGAACTGGCCGCCGGCGCCGAAGGCGTCGCGACGCCCGTCCGAAACTGCATCAAACGCTCGGCCTTCGCCAGGAAGGCCGAACTCGCCGCCCCCGCGACGAGCGCTGCATGTATCACATTTGTCTTCCCCAGCGCCAAACCCAATTGGTTCGACGCGAAGATATTGATCGGCGGGGGCGTCGCGCCCTCGCCCGAGCGCCCGCGCAGCAGCCGGTCCAGCTTCCCGGACCCGTCGGCCGAGCCGTCGCTGGCGTGGATGAGGCCGACAACCTTGCCGGCGGCGATCGCCGTCTCGACCTTGGCGGCGCCCGCGACGACCTGTCCGGCCTTGCTCACCAGCGACAGGAACTGCAGCGCGTCCGCCTCGAGCAGGCGGTCGATCTCCTCGGCGAGTCCCGTCGGCGCCTCGGCTTTGGCGCGGAAGGCGCGCGCGAATACCTGCCTCGCCGCCGCCTGGCGGACGGTCGCGGCGTCGAGCCGGATCCAAACGCCGCGGCCGGGAAGGCGCCGACGGATGTCCGGCGTCACCACGCCGTCCGTCGACAGTGCAAAGCGCAGCAGGGCCTCGGGCGGACCTTTGAAGCCCGTCGCCGCGCAGGTGCGCTCCGACCCGCTTTCCTCGTCGTTCGCGTCGCGTTTGGCCAAAAGCCGCCTCGCCTAGCCTCAGTTCGTCGTCGTCGGCGCTTCGTCGCCCGCTTCGCCCTCTTCGGGCGCGGCGAGCGCCGCCTCGTCGACCCAACCGGCGCGCACCCGCGCCGCCATGATCATCGCGTCGGCCTGTTCGCGCGACAGTCCGAATTCGCTGAGATAGCCGACGAATTTCTTCTCGCCGGCGTCGCTGCGCTCAGTCCAGCCGATCAGGTCGTCGCTGGCGCAGCCCGCGAGATCCTCGACCGAGAGGACGCCGTTCTGGCCGAGCTTGACCAGCATCGGCGTCGTCAGGCCGTCGATCTCCTTGAGATCGTCGGCGACGCCGAGCGCCTTGCGCTCCGCGTCGTGCTCGGCCTCGATGCGGGCCAAATGACCCTGAGCGCGCGCCTGGATTTCCTCCGCGGTCTCGGCGTCGAAGCCCTCGATGCCCGCCAGCTCGCGCGTATCGACGTAGGCGATTTCCTCGACAGTGCGGAAGCCTTCCGAAGCGAGCAGCTGCGCCACCGTCTCGTCGACGTCGAGCGCCGCCATGAAGGCGCTGGTGCGTTCGGCGAATTCCTTCTGCCGGCGCTCCGACTCCTCGGCCTCGGTGAGGATGTCGATGTCCCAGCCGGTGAGCTGCGAGGCGAGCCGCACGTTCTGGCCGCGACGGCCAATCGCCAGCGAAAGCTGGTCGTCGGGCACGACGACCTCGATGCGGGTCGAGTCTTCGTCGAGCACCACTTTCATCACTTCCGCCGGCTGCAGCGCGTTGACGATGAAGGTCGCCGCGTCGGCCGACCACGGGATGATGTCGATCTTTTCGCCCTGCAGCTCGTTGACCACCGCCTGCACGCGCGATCCGCGCATGCCGACGCAGGCGCCGACCGGATCGATCGACGAATCGTTGGAGACGACGGCGATCTTGGCGCGCGAGCCGGGGTCGCGCGCGACCGCCTTCACCTCGACCATGCCGTCGTAGATCTCCGGCACTTCCTGCGCGAACAGCTTGGCGGTGAATTGCGGGTGGGTGCGCGAGAGAAAGATTTGCGGCCCGCGCGCCTCGCGGCGGACGTCGTAGACATAAGCGCGCAGCCGATCGCCGGGGCGGAACATCTCGCGCGGGATCAACTCGTCGCGGCGCACCACCGCTTCTCCGCCTGCTCCGCCGAGATCGACGACGACATTGCCGTATTCGACCCGCTTGACCTGGCCGTTGATGATTTCGCCGATGCGGTCCTTGAACACATCGTATTGCTTGTCGCGCTCGGCCTCGCGGATCTTCTGAACCAGCACCTGCTTGGAGGCCTGGGCGGGGATGCGGCCGAAATCGAACGGCGGCAGCGATTCGGCGATCCAGTCGCCGATCTGCGCGGAAGGGTTCTTCTTCTGCGCTTCGGCGAGGGTGATCTGGGTCGCGTCGTTCTCGACCAGGTCGACCACCAGCAGCAGCCGCGAGAAGCGGATTTCCCCGGTCTTGGGGTTGATCTCGGTGCGCACCTCGGTCTCCTGACCGTAGCGGGAGCGCGCCGCCTTCTGCATCGCGTCCTCCATCGAGGCGAGCACGATCGAGCGGTCGATCGACTTTTCGCGCGCGACGGCGTCGACGATCTGCAAGAGCTCGAGTCTGTTGGCGCTGACGGCCATCGTTTTCTCCTTCAATCCGGCTTGCAGCGGCGATGGGCGGCCGCCGGGCCGCAAAAACCCTTCAGTTTCGCGTGTCGCGCCTTGCGGGCGCGGGTTGCTTCGCGGCGCGCGGAGCGACGGCCTTCGCCGCCGCGCCGGAACGCTCCGCCTTGGTCTGTTTCTTCGCCGCCTTCTCGCGCCTCAGCGCGGCGCGGATCAGGTCGTCGGTGAGCACCAGCCGCGCTTCGCTCATGTCGGCGATCGCCAGTTCGGCGCTCGCCGCCTCGCCGTCCTCGTCAGGAGGCAGGCGCAGCCGCGCGAAAGTTCCGCCCTGGCGCGCTTCGACCGCCTCGAGCGCGCCGCGGAAACGCTTGCGGCCGTCCACCGGGACGGCCATCTCGATCTTCATCTCATGGCCGAGCGCGCGGCGGAAATCGGAAACGCGCGTCAACGGCCGGTCGATCCCGGGCGAGGAAATCTCCAGCCGATAGGCGCCGTGCACCGGCTCCTCGACGTCGAACAACGGCGACAGCGCGTCGCTGGCCCGCTCGCAATCGTCGATGGTCATGAGTCCGTCCGGCCTTTCGGCCATGATCTGCACCGTCGCGCCCTGGCCTGCCGAGATCTTCACCCGCACCAGGCGAAGCCCGAGTGCGCGCAGCGTCGGCTCGGCGCTGCGGCCGATCCGCTGGGCCAGGCCGCCCTCGACGATCAGCCGCGGCTCGTCGAGACCTTCTTCGGGCGCGGAGACTTGGTCCATGGGTCCTTGCAGAAATAAAAAAGAGCGGGTCCCGGTCGGGGCCCACTCTCAAAATCTCTTCCGATCGTCACCGACCGGAAGCTATGAGAATTCTTACCGGCGACATATAGGCGAAGGCA
>PLRT01000085.1:7803-12269 GCA_003164915.1 Hyphomicrobiales bacterium
ACCGTCTGCATGTCGTCGGGCATCCACCATTTGGCGATGCGGCCTTCGAGGAAGCTCAGCACCTCGGCGGAGTTCGGATGCTTGCCCTCCTTCGGCACGACGATCAGCAGCGGCCGTTCGTCCCACTTGGGATGGGCGACGCCGATCACCGCCGCCTCGGCGACGTCGGGATGGCCGACGGCGAGATTCTCGATGTCGATCGACGAAATCCATTCGCCGCCCGACTTGATCACGTCTTTGGCGCGGTCGGTGATCTGCATGTAGCCTTCGGGATCGATCGTCGCGACGTCGCCGGTGTCGAAGAAGCCGTTCTCGTCGAGGACGTCGCGCTCCTCCTTGAAATAGCGCCTGGCGACGGCCGGACCGGCGACCTTGAGGCGGCCGAAGCGTTTGCCGTCCCACGGCAGTTCCCTGTTCTCGGCGTCGACGATCTTCATCTCGACGCCGAAGGGCGCCCAGCCCTGCTTGATCTTGCGGGCGAAAATGTCTTCGGCGGTCGCGCCTTCCAACGTCGGCTTGATCGAACCGACCGAGCCGAGCGGGCTCATCTCGGTCATGCCCCAGGCGTGGCGCACTTCGACGCCGTAATCCCGCTCGAAGGCGCGGATCATCGACGGCGGGCAGGCCGAGCCGCCGATGACCACCGACTTCAGCGAGGTGAGCTTCTTGCCCTCCTTCTGCAGATAGGCGAGCAGCATCAGCCACACCGTCGGCACGGCGGCGGTGAAATCGACCTGCTCGGTCTCGAGCAGTTCGTAAACCGACGCGCCGTCGAGCCGCGCGCCCGGCATCACCAGCTTGGCGCCGCGCATCGGGGCGGTGAAGGCGAGACCCCAGGAATTGGCGTGGAACATCGGCACGACCGGCATCACTGTCGATTCCGGGCCGACCGCCAGACAGTCGATCCCCGCGCTGATCAGCGAATGCAGGACGTTGGAGCGATGCGAATAGAGCACGCCCTTGGGATTGCCGGTGGTGCCGGAAGTGTAGCAGAGGCCGGCGGCGGTGTTCTCCTCGAATTCGGCCCAGCGGAAGTCGCCGTCGACCTCGGCCAACCATTCTTCGTAGGGCACGGCGTTGGCGAGCTTCGTCGCCGGCATATGCGCGGCGTCGGTCAGCACGACGTAACGCTCGACCGACGGCAACTTCGCCGCCAGCCCCTCGAGCAGGGGGACGAAAGTGAGGTCGACGAACACCAGCCGATCCTCGGCGTGGTTCATGATCCAGCCGATCTGGTCGGGAAACAGCCGCGGATTGACGGTGTGATAGATCGCGCCGAGCCCCGAAATGCCGTACCACGCCTCGAGGTGGCGGTGGTTGTTCCAGGCGAGCGTCGCCACGCGGTCGCCGAGCTTGATTCCGTCGCGCGCGAGCCGCTGCGCGACCTTCAGCGCGCGGCCGCGCAGATCGCGATAGTTGGTGCGATGGATCGGGCCTTCGACAAGCCGGCTGACGACCTCGCGGCCCGGATGCTGGATGGCGGCGAAATCGATGATCTTGTGAATCAGCAACGGCCAATCTTGCATCAGCCCGAGCATCGCAGTCCTCCCGTTTCGGCGCGCGTTCTTCGCCGGCGGCGCGCGGTTTTCCTTGATTTCCGTGCTATTACCATGGTCGCCGAACGCGCGCCAGCCGCTCCGGTTCGACTTAAGTCGCGGCCGGCGAGGCAAATTGCCGGGCGATGCGCGCCGCTATAGGCTCGGGGCGCACAAGCCGGCGACGCGCCGGAGTTGGAGGCGCATGACCGACGAAGAATCGAAAGAGCGCGCGATCCGCGTCTGGTTCCGCTTCCTCAGGCTGGAAAGTCGAATCCGGTCTGCGGTCGCCGACCGATTGCGCGCGATCGGCCTGTCGGTGCCGCAATGCGACGTGCTGACGACGCTCACCGAAGCGGAGGGGATCAGCCAGCAGGAGCTTGCGAAGCGGCTCTATGTCACCAAGGGCAATATTTCCGGCCTGCTCGATCGGCTCGAGCAGGCGGGCCTGGTCGAGCGTCGCTCGATCGCCGCCGACCGCCGTCAGTACGCGATCTATCTCACCGCCGCCGGCCGCGAAGCGGCCGAGCGGGCGATCGCCCTGCAGCACCAGTTGATCGGCGCGACGCTCGGCAAGCTGGCGCCGGAGAAGCTCGCCGCCTTCGAGACGTTGCTGGTCGCCACCCGCGACCTGGTGCGCGCCGATCGCGATCGCGAGGCGGCGGCGACGATTTGAATTCCTCGCCACACGATCTCCCGATTTGCGCCGCAGCGTCGCCGTCCGGTTCGCCCGCTGAACCGCATCGGGCTGGTTAGGGAACGTTGAGGAGACCACCAGTGAGCGCTGATAAGCGGAAGGGCGATGCGGGAGGCGGCGGACTTTCGTCGCGGAGGCTTGTCATCGCCGTCGCGATCGTCGTCCTGGTCGCGGCCGGCGCTTTTCTCGCCGCCCGGCCGGCGCGCAACCCGACCGCCCTGATCGGCGGGCCATTCTCGCTGCAAACCGCCGGCGGCAAGACGCTCACCGACGCCGATTTCAAAGGCCATCCGTTCCTCGTCTATTTCGGCTACACCCATTGCCCCGACGTCTGTCCGACGACGCTCGCCGACATCGCCGACGCATTGCGCAAGATTCCCGACGCGCCGATCCGCGCGCTGTTCATCACTGTCGATCCCGAACGCGATTCGCCTGCGTCGATGGCCGATTACGTCAGCAGTTTCGGCCAACGCTTCGTCGGCCTGTCGGGTTCGCCGGAGGCGATCGGGGCGGTCGAGAAGGCCTTTCGCGTCTACGCGCACAAGGGACCGACGCAGAGCGACGGCGGCTATAGCATGGACCATTCGTCGGTCGTCTACCTGATGGACAAGAACGGCGACTTCGTCGAAACGCTCGACCTGCAGCGCCCGGCCGGCGACACGGCGAAGGAGCTGTCGGCGTATCTGTGATGCGAGCGCCTCAGTCCATCCGCATCGGCACGCCGGCCGCCGCCATGCGCGCCTTGGCCTGGCGGATGGTGAATTCGCCGAAATGGAAGATCGACGCGGCGAGCACCGCGCTGGCGTGGCCCTCGCTGACGCCGGCGACGAGATGGTCGAGCGTGCCGACGCCCCCCGAGGCGATGACCGGCACCGTCACCGCGTCGGCGACGGCGCGGGTCAGCGCGAGGTCGAAGCCGAGCTTGGAGCCGTCGCGGTCCATCGAGGTCAGCAGGATTTCGCCGGCGCCGAGCGCGACGACCTCGCGGGCGTAATCGACGGCGTCGATGCCGGTCGGGCGGCGGCCGCCGTGGGTGAAGATCTCCCAGCGCGGCGGCGCGCCCGGCGGCGTCGTGACCTGCTTGGCGTCGATTGCGACGACGACGCATTGGCTGCCGAACTTCTCCGCCGCGGCGCGCACGAACTTGCGGTCGGCGACGGCGGCGGAATTGATCGACGCCTTGTCGGCGCCGGCCAGCAGGAGATTGCGGATGTCGTCGAGCTTGCGCACGCCGCCGCCGACCGTCAGCGGCATGAAGCAGACTGCGGCGGTGCGGCGCACGACGTCGATCAGCGTGCCGCGGTTCTCGTAGCTCGCGGTGATGTCGAGGAAGCACAATTCGTCGGCGCCGGCCTTGTCGTAGGCGACGGCGCATTCGACCGGGTCGCCGGCGTCGCGCAGGTCGACGAACTGGACGCCCTTGACGACGCGGCCGTCCTTGACGTCGAGGCAGGGGATGACGCGCGCCTTAAGCATTACTCAGCGGCCGATTCCAACGCAGGTCTCTTGATGAAATCCCAGAAGATTCCAAGCATGAGGCCCGCAGAGTCGGACGAAGTGACGTCGGCGACGAAAAACAGGCGGGAGCCGGCGAATTTGAGGAACCGGTCTGAAATTTCGGAAGCCGAGAGACGACTCTTCAGAAAGCATACGTGACCGTCTAGCGTGTACATTTCAGCGCCCGCGTCGAGCGAATCAACAAACTTACGCAGGTCAAGTTCGCTGCCGCTGCCATCGTCGAACACAAGAAGATGTCTCTTCACGGCTTGTCTCCGTCGCTGGTTCCACCGGTCAACCTCTCCGTTCGCGGAGTCTCGCGCGTCACATCAACTCTTTCGGCGCTCGCCCCCTGTCTGTAGAGCATCTGCAGTTCCCGTTGTCGGATTACGAATTCCTCAGATTGTAGCCGATCTGGATGCTTCAAGGCGAAGAAAACGCCGACCGACAACGCGATCAGTAGTGGGAGTGCGGCAAGACAGAGACAAGCGTAGCTCTTTATCGGGTCGTCCTTAAGGAAATAGGTCGCAATAAGGAAAGCCACCGTCCATACGAAGCACCAAAGGAAAGGGTTCAGAGCGCTTCGAACCCGCACGACGCCAGCCCGAGAAATCGCGCTCCCTATGACGTCTTCGATTCTCATTACGCTCGCTGGGCCTCCGCCGAACGGATCAGTTCCAACGCCTCGCGCGGGTCGAGCCGGCCGTCGTAGAGCGCGCGGCCGGTGATCGCGCCGG
>PLRT01000099.1:0-3538 GCA_003164915.1 Hyphomicrobiales bacterium
GGCTGCAAGGCCGAAAGGGCCCGCCCTTTTTTCAGCCGTTCTTCGACTTCGTGAAGTTGTTGGGCAAGCAGACTGTCATCCCCAAGGGCGTGAACGCACCGTTGTTTTACGCCCTGCCCTACCTGTCGCTGCTGGCGACGGCGTTCGGTCTGGTGATCGTTCCGGCGCCTGGAAACTCTTTCAGTTCGTTTCCTGGCGACATTGTACTGCTGCTCTACCTGCTCGAAGTTCCCGTGCTTTGCGACGTGCTCGCTGGTTACGTCAGCCAGTCCATTTACGGCCAGGTCAGCGCCATGCGCGAAGCCGTGCTGTCGCTCGCTTACAATCTGCCGTTGCTCGCCGCAGTAATCGCGTTGGCGCAGAGCGCCCACAGCTTCCGCCTCGGCGATCTGCAACACGCACATTTTGGCGTGGTCACTGCGCTGGCGATGATCGCGTTCCTGTTGGCGATTCCGGCGCGTCTGAAGAGCAATCCCTTTTCGATTCCCAACGCCGAACAAGAGATCGTGGCCGGGGCGCACGTCGAGTACAACAGCGCTCCTCTGGCGATCTTCGAATTGTCGCACGCTCTCGAAGTAGTGCTGCTGTTCGATGTGTTCTTCGTGCTGTTCGCGCCCTCGCTGAACAACCCGCTGGCTAACGCGGCGCTGTATCTGGCGGTCGGCCTAGTCCTGATCGCTTTGGTCACGCTGCTGGCCGCGACGACCGCGCGCCTCACGGTGATGCGCGCGTTTCGCTTCTATTGGGTCTGGGGTGGCGTGGCGGCGGCGGCGGCGATGGTCGCCGCGGTCGTGAGCTAAAGGGTCGGCGGATGGGCATTCTCGGCATCGTCTGGCGGAATTTCGGTCGCAGCGCGCGCACGCGCCGCCCCGACGACATGCCCGCGACCCCGGCGCCATTCCGCGGCTTGATTGAGCAGGACGCGAGCTTGTGCACGGGCTGTAGGGCGTGCGCCACTGTCTGCTCTCCCAAGGCGATCTCGTTCGACGACGAGCAGCCGACCGGAATTACCTGGAAATTCTTCGCCGGCCAATGCTCGTTCTGTGGGTTGTGCGTGCAATTTTGCCCGACCCACGCGATTGCCAACCACGGCAAGTTGCCGCCCGTCACCGGCGATCAGGCGCAGCTCAGGGTCGCCCATGAGATCCGCTATCAGCCTTGCACCGGCTGTGGTCGCCCGATCATTCCGATACCCGANNCGCAAGGCGGCCAGCCAGAATATTCACGACGCGTTTTTGAGGCCGAGTGGCGCACATGAAAGAGCATGAAGGCGATATGCAACGTGCTGACCTCATCGCCAGACTGGCGGCGATTCCCGGCTCTGCGCCGGTCGAAGACCGCGGCGACGGTCTATGGGTATCGGCGCCCGCGCTCGATGTCGAAGCGATGGCGCGCGAAATGAAGGCGCTCGGCTGCCGTCTGGTCACAATGACCGGATTGGCGCGGGACCACGGCGAGACCGCCATCATCTACCACTACGTGCGCGGACACGAGACCATCAATTTCAAGACCGCCACCCGCGACGGCGCGATTCCTTCGCTCGCCCTGATCACGCATCCAGCGTCATGGATCGAGCGCGAAATCCACGATTTCTTCGCCGTCGACTTCATCGGCCATCCGAACCTCGCCCCGCTGCTGCGTCCGCCGGAGTTGAAAGAAGGATTCTTTCGCGAGCCGGCGCCCGGTTCAACCCCGTCAACGAAGTAGGTGAGGCGCCCATGCCCTTTACGATCCCGGTCGGCCCCTACCATCCCGCGCTCGAGGAGCCGTTCAAAGTCAGCGTCCGCTGCGTCGCCGAAACCGTCGAGCAGGTCAGCGTCGAAGTCGGGTTCAGCTTCCGCGCCATCGAACTGTTGGCGCAGCGCAGCGAATGGGTTCCTGACGTCACCTTGATCGAGCGCGTCTGCGGCATCTGCTCCAACGTGCACGCCATGACCTTCTGTCGCGCCGCGGAGCGGATCGCCGGGATCGACGTGCCGAAGCGCGCCCTCTACATCAGAACGATCATCGCCGAGCTCGAGCGCGTGCACTCCCACCTTCTGTGGGCCGGACTCGCGGCCGAATACATGGGTTTCCAGACGTTGTTCATGGAAATCTTCACGCTGCGTGAGCAGGTAATGGATCTGCTGGAGACCATTTCCGGCAATCGGGTGAACTACGGCATGAACCGCATCGGCGGGGTCAACCGCGACATCGCCGACCCCAAGGCGGCGATCGCCACTGTCCAGGCTATGGCCAAGGTCATCGAGAGCGACGTCGTTCCCGCCTTCATGACCAGCACCACCGCGAAGGCGCGAATGACGGGCGTTGGCCCGTTGAGCAAGGAGGACGCGATCGCGTGGGGCGTCGTCGGGCCGGTCGCGCGCGCCTCCGGCCTCGACATCGATGTCCGCAACGACCATCCCCACCTCGCCTATCAGGAACTCGGGTTCAAGAGCGTCACCCAGCCGGAAGGCGACGTCCGCGCCCGCGTGGTTGTGCGCGCCCTGGAGCTGCTCGAAAGCATCCGCCTCATCACCGAAGCGTTACGCAATCTTCCGCCCGGACCCTTGCGCGCTTTCGAGGGAATGCCGAGCATCCCGCCGGGCGAAGCGATTGCGCTCACCGAGGCGCCGCGCGGCGAGGTCTTCTACTACGTCGCCTCCGACGGCGGCAGAACGCCGGCGCGCGTCAAGATTCGTACGCCGTCATTCGTCAACATTCCTGCGCTCGAGGCGATGACCGCCGGACAGCAGCTTGGCGACATCTCGTTGATCCAGGCGTCGCTCGATCCGTGCCTCTCGTGCACGGACCGATAGCGGGCGGCGACAATGGCGGCGGCGCCCATGCAGATGCGGTATGCGCGTCAGACCGTGCTGAAGGAGATCGGCGAGTCCGGACAGCGGATGATCGGCGCTTCGACGGTCGTCGTGATCGGTTTAGGCGCGCTCGGCTCCAATAGCGCGAACCTATTGGCGCGCGCCGGCGTCGGCGCGTTGCGGCTTGTCGACAGAGACGTCGTCGACTGGACCAACTTGCAGCGCCAATCGCTGTTTGACGAGGAAGACGCCGCCCATTCGTTGCCGAAGTCGGAAGCGGCGGCGCGGCGCCTGAAACAGGTCAACTCGTCGATAAGCTACGAAGCCGTCACTGACGACATCAACGCCGGGAACGTCGAGCGGATCGTCGCGGGGGCGACCGTCGTCATCGATGGGTTGGACAATTTCTACACGCGGGCGCTCGTCAACCAGGCGTGCGTCAAGCACGCAATCCCCTGGATCTACGGCGCGTGCCTGGGGACCTTTGGCAACGCCGCCACGGTCATTCCTGGGGTTTCCGCCTGTCTCAACTGTTTGCTGCCCGAAGTCGCACAGGCGACCACGCCGCCGCTCAGTTGCGAAACGGTCGGCGTGCTCGGCCCGATCGCGGCATGGATTGCGGCGTGGCAGAGCGCCGAAGCCATCAAGATCATTGTTGGCAAGACGGATGCGGCGTCGACTTGCCTCGTCCACTTCGATCTGTGGAACAACGACTTTTCCGCCTTGCCGATGGCGCGCGA
>PLRT01000099.1:3655-3781 GCA_003164915.1 Hyphomicrobiales bacterium
TCTATCTCGACAACGCGGCGACCAGTTGGCCGAAGCCCGAAGAGGTATATCGCGCCGTCGACCAAGCGATGCGCGAACACGGCGCCAATCCGGGTCGCGGGGCGTATCGGATGTCGGTCGACGCGC
>PLRT01000140.1 GCA_003164915.1 Hyphomicrobiales bacterium
CTCGGCTTCATGGGCTTCTTCGTGAAGGCCTGCGTCCAGGCGCTGAAGGAAATTCCGGCGGTCAACGCCGAGATCGACGGCGCCGACCTCGTCTACAAGGACTACTACCACCTCGGCATCGCGGTCGGCACCGACCGCGGCCTGGTCGTGCCGGTGGTGCGCGACTGCGACGCGCTGTCGATCGCCGGCATTGAGAAGGCGATCGCCGACGTCGGCCGGCGCGCGCGCGACGGCTCTTTGAAGATCGAGGAGATGCAGGGCGGCACCTTCACCATCACCAACGGCGGCATCTACGGCTCGCTGATGTCGACGCCGATCCTCAATGCGCCTCAGTCCGGCATTCTCGGCATGCACAAGATCCAGGAGCGGCCGGTGGTCGTCGCCGGCAAGATCGAGATCCGGCCGATGATGTATCTCGCGCTCAGCTACGATCACCGCGTCGTCGACGGCAAGGAAGCGGTGACGTTCCTGGTGCGCGTGAAAGAAGCGCTGGAGGACCCGGCGCGGCTGGTGCTCGACCTCTAGTCGGCCGGGCGAACAAGACGGGGGAAACGATGAGCGAACTTCTTTGCCTCGAGTTGAGCGTCGTTCTGTGGTTCGTCTACCTGTTCACCCAGATTCTGACGTCACGCGCGGAGTACGGCGACGCATGGCTGTTCACGCCGCGCGACGACTTTCCCCCGGCCAAAGGTCTGGCGTGCGGCCGCGCCAAGCGCGCGCTCGACAACTACATCGAGAACTGGGTTCCGTTCGTCGCCGTCGATCTCGCGCTGATCACGACCCATCATGCCGGCAGTGTGGGAGCGTGGATCTGGGTCATCGCGCGGCTCGTCTATCTGCCGGCCTATGTGCTGGGATGGATCTACGTGCGCACCGCGCTGTGGGCGATCGGCCTCATCGGTCTGCTGATGATGCTCGTCCAGCTGGCGTTGCTCTGAGCGGAATAGAGGGAAAGCGAGCGGACGAATGGCATACGATGTTGTGGTGATCGGCGCCGGTCCGGGCGGCTACGTCTGCGCGATCCGCGCTGCGCAGCTCGGCATGAGGGTCGCCGTGGTCGAGAAGGGCAAGACGCTCGGCGGGACCTGCCTCAACATCGGCTGCATTCCCTCGAAGGCGCTGCTGTACGCTTCGGAGATGTTCGAGGAGGCGGGCCATGGGCTCGGCGCGCTCGGCGTCGTCGTCGCGCCGCCCAAGCTCGATCTCGGTGCGATGATGAAGCACAAGGACGACACCGTCGCCGCCAACGTCAACGGCGTCGCGTTCCTGTTCAAGAAGAACAAGATCGACTCGCTGCAGGGCGAGGGGCGCATCGCCGCGCCGGGCCGCGTCGTGGTGAAGGGCGCCGACGGCGCCGAGACGACCTGCGAGGCCAAGGCGATCGTCGTCGCCACCGGCTCCGACGTCGCCCGGCTGCCGGGGATCGACATCGACGAGAAGCAGATCGTCTCCTCGACCGGCGCGCTGGCGCTGGCCAAGCCGCCGAAGTCGCTGATCGTCGTCGGGGCAGGGGTGATCGGGCTCGAACTCGGCTCGGTCTGGCGCCGGCTCGGCGCCGAGGTGACGGTGGTCGAGTTCCTCGACCGCATTCTCCCCGGCATGGACGGCGAGGTCGCCAAGCAGACCCAGCGGCTGCTGGAGAAGCAGGGCTTCAAGTTCCACCTGTCGCACAAGGTCGCCGCGGTCGAGAAGACCGCGAAGGGCGTCAAGGCGACGATCGAACCCGCCGCCGGCGGCGCGCCGCTGACGCTCGAAGCAGAAGTGGTGCTGGTGGCGATCGGCCGCCGGCCGTACACGCAAGGTCTCGGCCTCGAGGCGCTCGGCGTGGCGATGGAGCGCGGCCAGGTCAAGATCGACGATCATTTCGCCACCAACGTTCCGACCGTCTATGCGATCGGCGACGTCGTGCGCGGCCCGATGCTGGCGCACAAGGCCGAGGACGAGGGCATGGCGCTGGCCGAAATCCTCGCCGGCCAGGCCGGCCACGTGAACACCGACGTCATTCCCGGCGTCGTCTACACCAGTCCCGAAGTGGCGAGCGTCGGCAAAACCGAGGAAGAGCTGAAGGCGGCGGGCGTCGCCTATGCGGTGGGCAAGTTCCCGTTCACCGCCAACGGCCGCGCGCGGGCGATGCGCCACACCGACGGCTTCGTCAAGGTGCTGGCGGACGCGGCGAGCGACCGCGTGCTGGGCGTCCACATCGTCGGCTTCGGGGCCGGCGAGATGATCCACGAGGCGGCGGTGCTGATGGAGTTCGGCGGTTCGTCCGAAGATCTCGCCCGCACCTGCCACGCTCATCCGACCATGTCGGAAGCGGTGAAGGAAGCCGCGCTGGCGGTGGCGAAGCGGGCGATCCACGTGTGATGGGCGAACTCCGTCGCAGTTACGATCGCAGTCGCGACGTCAGGGCGAAAGACGCATGGCTTGGTTCGGCGCGGCTCCAGGCGGGGCGAATGCGTTCGGCGTCGCGCTGTAGCGACCTGACGGGGCGTTCGAGAGCGAGGTCGTTTCCTGCGCCGACGATGCGATAGCGTGGCTGTGCCGAAAGGTCGTGACAGTTCTTGCCGTTGGCGTCGACGCACCTTTGTGGTGGTCGTCGGGAAAGAACAGCGATCGGGCGGCTGACCAATACCTTCGCCAACGGTTCAACATATCCGGCGGAACCGTCCAGGCTGCGAACAGCCTCAGTGGCGCCATCGCGGCGCGCAAGGGATCGGTGGGCCGGCGGACGAGAGACCTCTTATTTTGCAAGCGATTGAACGGAGAACAGGATCCAGCCGCCGTGCCCTGGGGACCAGCGCGCGATTGGGGGCCCGAAGGCGTCGTAGAGCACGGTTAAGCGAAATCGCGCCAAGATGTATATACATGGATTGACACCGTGCGCGCGGCGTCTTATCTTAGGCTCGTGCACCATACTCGGGTTTCCTCATGCCGCTGACCCGCGCATTCAAATCCGGCAACAGCCAAGCCGTTCGCATACCGGCCGAGCTGGCTTATGAGGACACCAGCGTCGATCTGACGATCACGCGTCACGGCGACACCATCGTAATCCAGCCCGCGCGTCCCGGCTTGCGGGACATGGTCGCCGCCTTGCGCGCCATGCCGAGGCCTTCCGAGATCGAAGTTCGAGAGCCGATCGAGGTTCCAGATCGCGAGAGGGACTAACGGGCGTTGTACCTGATCGACACCAACATCGCGATCCATCTACGCGACGGTCTCGAGCCGGTTCTGGACAAGGTTGCCGAACATCGCGACGCCGTGGCGATGTCCGCGTTGAGCCTCGCGGAACTGCAACGCGGACTCTACAAGTCGCCGCAGCTTTGGGCGATCAGGCAGGCGCGCCTAGCCGTCATTCTGCGATCGATTCCTGTTCTGCCGTTCGACGCGGTCGCGGCGGAAGCCTACGGTCAGGTGATTGCTCAAATTGGCTGGGCCAAAGGTCGAGATTTCGATCGCATGATCGCAGCGCACGCGATTTCGAGCGACCGCATCCTCGTCACCGCCAACACGACGGATTTCGCCGACGTGCCCGGATTGGCGATCGAGAATTGGGCGCTTGGCGCTTAAGAAGGCCTTGCTCGACCGCCTCTACTCCTCCAGGCCGCCCATATGCTTCTGGGCGTAGAGCTCGACGCCGATCTGGCGAATGATCTCGAGCTGGGTCTCGAGGAAGTCGATGTGGTGCTCCTCATCCGCCGTCAGCTTCTCGAAGAGGTTCTTGGAGACGCGGTCGTTCGCCGAGTCGCAGTGCCGCGCGGCTTCGAGGTAGAGCATGCGCGCGCCGACTTCGGCGGCGAGGTCGCATTCCAGGAGGTTCTTGAGGTCCTGTCCGACCCGCAGCCCGTCGCTCGGCTGCATGTTGGGATGGCCTTCGAGGAACAGAATGCGGGCGATGAGCAGGTCGGCGTGCTGCATCTCCTCGATCGATTCCTTGCGCCAGGTTTTGGCGAGGTCCTTGAAGCCCCAGTTGTCGAGAATTCGATAGTGCAGCCAATATTGGTTGACGGCGGTCAGCTCATGGCGGAGCGCCTTGTTCAGGTAATCGAGGACGTGCGGGTCGCCTTGCATCTTGGTGTTCCCCATCGCCGTCCGGCGCCGAAGTTCGTCGTGCCGCCAAGGCTCGCGCCCGCGCCGCCGGCGCCGGGCGGCACAGTGTGACACAAATGACGCAGCCTGCCCAGGCGGCCGGCGGCCGGCGTCATTCCGACGTCGCCGCATTTCCGCTAGAAGGGGCGCCGTCCCGCCGCGACAGCGTTGCGACGCTTGGCTGGGAGCGCGCACGCGCGGGCCCCGACAGGAGAGGCGATCGATGACCACGCTGACCGGCGCGCGCTTGGCGCTCATCGGCCTCGTCGCGCTCACGCCGTGTCTCGCCCGGCCCGCCCGCGCCGATCGGCTGGCGCTGTGGAACATCGTTCATGGCCAGTGCGTCGCGCATGTCGAAGCGGGGCGGGGGCCGGCGCCCTGCGAGCGCGTCGATCTCGCGCATGGCGAGGCGCAGGGGGTTGCGCTGCTCAAGGATCGCGTCGGCGTCGCCCAGTTCTTGGCCATCCCGACCCGCCGCGTGACCGGGATCGAAGATCCGTTGGTCCTCGATCCGGCGGCGCCGGACTATTTCGCTTTCGCCTGGGGCGCGCGCGACGCGCTTGCCGCCCGGCTCGGCGGTCCGCTTCCACGCCGGGACGTCTCGATCGCGATCAACTCCGAATTTGCCCGCAGCCAGGACCAGCTCCATCTCCATCTCGACTGCCTCGACGCGGACGTTGCCGCGAAGCTGGCCGCCGACGCGGGGGCTTTCGACGAAACCTGGCGGCCGATGGCGGAGCCGCTCAAGGGACGGGTCTATTGGGCGCGGCGAGTCCTTTCCGACGACCTTTCCGGCGTCCGGCCGTTCGTTCGGCTCGCCGATGGCGTCCCCGACGCCAAGACCCACATGGCCGGCGAATCGCTGATCGCGGTCGGTGCGACCTTCGCTGGCCAGGACGGCTTCGTCCTGCTCGCCGACCGCGCTGAACTGACGCAAGGCGGCCATGCCGAGGACCTCCAGGATCACGATTGCGCAGTCGCGAAAAAAGCGCGATGAACGCCGCCGCCGCGCCCGTCATCCGGCCCGAATCGCGTCGGGGCAGGCGCGCGCGGCTGGGGGCTCGGCATGGGTTGGAAGGGCGGCCTGGGATTGGCGCTTGTCGTGATGGCGGCAGCGGAGCCCGGCGCGGCGCAGGTCCGGATCGACGTCGATCTCGGCGTGCAAGTCATGCGGGTCTCCGTCAGCGCCGGCGAAACCTACGAGTGGCCGATTTCCTCGGGCAGCTTCGGCCGCGCCACGCCGCGCGGCGAATTCCGCCCCTACGCGCTCTATCCGATGGTCCATTCGTGGAAGTACGGCAACGAACCGATGCCGCATTCGATCTTCTTCCACGGCCAATATGCCATTCACGGCACTTTGGAGACCGACCAGCTCGGCCGGCCGGCCTCTCACGGCTGCATTCGCCTGTCGCCGCGCGACGCCGCGACGCTTTACCAGCTGGTCAGCCGGGAAGGGGCGGTGATCCATATCGGCGGCGGGCCGGAGTTCGCCGCGGCGCCTTCGCTACGCGTCATTGCGCTGCCAATGGGCCGGGCGCTGGAGCTTGAGCCGGCCGATTCGCCGGCCATTCGCTGATCCGGCTTTTCCGCCGTCCGCTCGGCGTCGCCGTTCGGTAATTCGGCTGTCGCGTTTCGGCGTGATTTGCGCTATCAGGCGCAGCATTCTTCTTCCCCCTGCTTCATTCGAGGAGGCGTTCGTGGAGCGACGACAATTCCTGGCCGGCGCCGCCGGGCTGCTCGGCGGCGCGCTGATCCCGCGTTTCGCGCTGGCCAAGGTGCCGACCCCGTTCACCTTCGACATGTCGCCGCCGATGGACAGTCGCGAAAAATTCATCGAATGGGGCGTCGCCCAGCGCGGCGAGGACCCGAAGTTCCTCGGCGAACGGTTCGATCGCTTCGTGGCGATGGTGCGCAACGAGGACATCTGGAACGATCGCCACAAGCGCGCCTTCCTGCTCACCCCGCGCGAGAAATTCGTGCTGCCGCAGAACCTCGGCCGCGCCTACGCGCACGACTTCCTCGACATCGGCTACGGCGTGACGATTTCCGGCCCGCACCTCGTCGGCCGCATGACCTCGACCATCGATCCCAAGCAGGGCGAGAGGGTGCTCGAGGTCGGCACCGGCTCGGGTTATCAGTCAGCCTATCTCTCCCACCTGACCGATCAGGTCTACACGATCGAGATCATCAAGCCGCTCGCCGAGCGCACGCGCGGCATCTACGACAGCCTGATTGCCGACGGCTACGTCGAGTTCAAGGCGATCCACACGCACAACGCCGACGGCTATTACGGCTGGGTCGAGGCGCCCGACGCGGCGCCGAGCCCGGCTGCGACGCCGGCGGTGGCCGCGACCCCGGCGCCAACAGCAAGCGCGACGCCCGCGGCCGCCGCGAGCCCGACGCCGGCCGCCTCAGCGACGCCCGCGGCTGCGGCGTCCGAGCCGATGATGTTCGACAAGATCATCGTCACCTGCGGCATCGACCATGTGCCGCCGCCGCTGCTGCAGCAGCTCAAGCCGAACGGAATCATGGTGATTCCGGTGGGCCCGCCCGGCGCGCAGCGCGTACTCAAGGTGGTCAAGAACCTGGCCGCGGACGGCACGATCACCGTGTCGCGCTCCGACATCTATGGCGGCCGCATCGTGCCCTTCGTGCCCTTCACCAAGCTCGAAGGCGACGCCATCAAGGGCACCCACAACAATTGATCGGCTTGGCGGGCCGCGCCTGCCCCCGCGCCGACTTGGCGCGGGGCGCGACGCCGAAGACCTTCCCACTGGAGACCAGCGAATGAACGAGCGCGTCGACGCGGCCGCGACGATCGTCGGCCCGGCCGACGTCGAGCTCGAGGCGGGCGGCCGCCTCGCCCTCTATCTTGCGGTCGGCCTCGGCGCCGGCGCGGTGATCGCGCTGCAGATCGACATCATGCGCGTCTTCGCCGTCGGCAACTGGACGCATTTCGGTTCGCTGGTCGTCTCTCTGGCGATGCTCGGCTTCGGCCTCACCAGCGCGGTGATGGCGATCGCCACGAACTGGTTCTCGCGCCACTGGCTGGCGATCGCCTCGGTCGCGCTCGGCCTGATGGGACCGCTCGCCGTCGGCGCCAATCTCTACATCCAGCGGCTCGGCTTCAACCCGATCTATCTCGTCTCGGATCCCACCCAGAAGTGGAAGCTGGCCGAGATCTTCCTCGCTTCGCTGACGCCGTTCCTCGGCGGCGCGGTCTTCCTCGGCTGCGTCTTCCTCAAAAGCAACAAGACCTTCGGCCGCGTCTATTTCGCCGACCTCGCCGGCTCGGGCCTCAGCGGCCTCGTCTTCCTCGGCGCGATGTACGTCTTTCCGCCGGTCGACCTGATCGCTGCGCCGCTGACCCTGTGGGCGGCCTCCTGCCTGTCGTGGTGCTTCGTCCCCGGCGCGCGTCGCGCCTTTGCGCCATTCGTCCTGGCGGCCGTGGTCGCCTTCGGCGGACACTTCGTCGTCGCCCCGGAGCTCGGCCTGTCGCGCCTGGCGGTCAACGACTACAAGGGCGCCTCCTACGCGCGGCGGCTGCCGGAGGCCAAGAAGGTCTACGAGAGCTGGTCGCCGTTCGGTTACCTCGAGGCCTACACGACCTCGTATCTCCATTTCGCGCCGGGCCTGTCCGACAACGCCGGATTCAACCTGCCGGAAATGCCGGCCAACGCCTATCTCGGGCTCTACGTCGACAGCGACGGCCCGATCGGCGTCATGCGCCATCTCGACGACAAGGAGACGGCCTATTTCCGTTTCCTGCCGATGTACTACCCTTACGTGGTCAAGAAGGCGCCCGAAAAGGCGTTCATCGTGCAGTTCGGCGGCGGCATCTCGACCGAGGTCGCGCTGCGCGAGGGGGCCAAGGACGTCACTGTCGCCGAAGGCAACCGCGCCATTCTCGAGGCCTTCCGCGGCAAGGTGTTCCGCGACTTCACCGGCGACATCCTCAGCAAGGTCCATGTCATCGACTACGAAGGCCGCCATTTCCTCGCCCAGACCAAGGAGAAGTTCGACGTCATCGACCTGAGCCTCGCCGACTCGACCGGCCTCTCCAATCCCGGCGGTTTCGCCGTGGTCGAGAAGTTCGCCTACACCGAAGAGGCGATGGAGACCTACATGCGCGCGCTCGCCGACGGCGGCGTGCTGGCGGTCACCATCTGGAACAAGGAGGAGCCGCCGAAGTCGGTGTTGAAGCTCTACACGACGATGGCGGCGGCCTCGCGCGCGATCGACGGCGACAAGATGGCCGATTCGTTCTTTGTCGCTTCGTCCTATCTGTCGACCGCCACCGTGCTCTACAAGCGCGGCGGCTTCACCGCCGGCGAAATCGCCGCGCTGCGCAAGCATACGCACGACATGTCGTTCGACGAGATCTATTCGCCGGGCTTCTTCTACGACGGTTCGCAGACCGACCGCACGCTCTCCGGCTATGTCGCGCAGTTCTTCTCGAATCCGGCCAACGGCGAACCGAGCGCGGCCAACGGCGACGTCGACCCGACCGCGCCCAACGACGACGCGGCGGCCGAGCCGTCGTCCGGGCCGCCGGGCGGCGACGACCAGGGCGTGCTGCCCTCGACGGTGATGGGGCGGCTCGCCTGGCATACGCTGGTCAACGGCGGCTGGCCCGATATCGCCCAGCGCTATGTGTTCAACACGCGCAAGCTGACCAACGACGCGCCCTATTTCGCCGCCTATGTGAAGACCAAGGATCTGCCGAAGGTGCTGTTCGATCCCGATCGGCTCGAGCCGTTGCAGGACGAATGGGGCTATCTGCTGATTTGGGCGACGCTCGGCGTCGCCTGCGCCGCAGCCACGCTGTTGCTGGCGATCCCGGTCATTTGGGGCTGGCGGTCGATCTTCGCCAAGACGCCGGGCAAGGCGCTGAGCGTCGTCTATTTCGCCTGCCTCGGGGCGGGCTATATCATGGTCGAGGTCGGCCTGATCGCCCATTTCGTCATGGCGCTCGGCAATCCGACGGTCTCGGCGTCGATCCTGATCACCGGCATGCTGGTGTTCTCGGGGTTGGGCGCGCTGATCTCGGAGCGCATCCTGCCGATCAAGCGGGTCTTCATGCCGATCCTGTTCCTGGCGATCGGCGCGATCCTGATCGGTTACGCGTTCCGTCTCAACGACGCGCTCGACGCGATCGGTTCGCTGCCTTACGTCGAACGCCTCGCCTTATGCTTCGTCTTCATCGCCCCGCCGGCGTTCCTGATGGGCTTTCCGATGCCCACCGCAATGACGACGCTCGGCCGGCTCGGCAAGGAGCACCTGTTCATCTGGGCGTGGGGCGTCAACGGCTGCTTTTCGGTGATCGGCGCAGCGGCCGCTCCGGTGCTGGCGACCAACTTCGGCCTCGGCTCGGTGATCGAGATCGCCGGCTGCGCCTACTTGCTGGCGCTGCCCGCTTTCTTCGGGGTAATATCGGAGGCGGCGCCGCGGCGGGCGGCCTAGCGGGCGATTTCACCAGACGGAGGTCCGGCATGAGCTTGCGGCCGACTCGCGTCCTTTTCTATGTTGCCGGGGCCGCGTTGACGTTGGCCCTGGCGGGCTGCAACGCCGGTGGCCCGGGCCCGACGGCGGCCGTGACAGGGGGAACTGGCATGCAGGCGGCCGGAGGCGGCAATGTCGCCTATGCGGAGTTCAAGACCTCCGCATTTCCCTATCGCGGCATGGTCCCCGCCGATTCCGACAACGACGAGAAATCGAGGCCTTTCCTGGACGTCAACGCCGACGGCCGGCTCGGCCACAGCTCGCCGCGCGGCGGGCTCCTGTGGGAAGATACGAACTACAACGATCGTCATGTGCTGCTCGCCGCCGGGCCGGATTTCGACCCGAACCGGCCGGGCGTCATGATCGTCTATTTTCACGGCAACCAGACGATCCTGGCGCGCGACGTCGTCGACCGTCAGCAGATCGTGCGCCAACTCGGGCAATCGAACCTCAACGCGGTTCTGGTGGCGCCGCAACTCGCAGTCGACGCGCAGGATTCGAGCGCTGGCAATTTCTGGCGGCCCGGCGCCTTCGCGCAATTCCTCGACGAGGCCGATGGCAAGCTGGCCGACGAGTTCCCGGGAACGTCACGGGGGACCTTCCGCCGCATGCCGGTCGTCGTCGTCGCCTACAGCGGAGGGTACATGCCCGCCGCCTATTCGCTGGCCGAGGGCGGGGCCGGGGAACGCGTGCGCGGCGTGATCCTGCTCGACGCGCTCTATGGCGAAGTCGACAAGTTCGAGCGCTGGATCGAGCAGGCGCGCGGCGGCGCCTTCTTCCTCAGCGCCTATTCGGGTTCGACCCACGATGAAAATGCGGCGTTACGCGCCAAGCTGCAGCGCGACGGCGTCGCGGTCGAGAACGACTTGCCGAACGACCTGAGTCCGGGCGTGGTCGCCTTCGTCGACTCCGGCGACGTCAATCACGACGACTTCGTCAACCTCGCCTGGACCCGCGATCCGCTCGCCGACGCGCTGTCGCGCGTCGACCGCTGACGGCGCCGCTCGCCGCTACTGCGAAACCTCGTTGATCGCGGCGATGCGCTGGCGCGCCACGGAGAGGCCGGCTTCGCTCGCCTGCTGATAGTATTGGCGTGCGCGCGCCGCGTCGCCACGGACGCCGATCGCGCCAAGACGGGTCAGCGTCGTGGGATCGTAGGCGTCGCCCAGCACCAGCAACGCACGCGCGTCGCCCGCTTCCGCGGCGCGCTCGAGGAAGGCGCGCGCCGCGACGACGTCGCCGCCGGCGAGGGCGACGAGGCCCTGAGCGCGGAGGCGGCGGGCGTCATCGCTGGGGCTTTCGAGGCTGACGTCAGTCGGCGAAAGGGTCAGTCCGCGCGCCTGGCCGGCCGCGGCCTGCGCCGCGTCGGGCTGCGCGCTCCGCAACGCTTCGGCAAGCTTGTCGAGCGCCGTCCTGTCGATCGCCGCCGCCGGCGCGGTCTGCGCCGCCGTCTGCGGCCGCTCGACGGCGGGACGCAGCGCGACCCTCGTGACGTCTTGGCCCTGCGGCCAGTANNCCGCGCCATTGCATCAGACTGTCGTAGAGACGATCGGAATCCTGCGCCGCCGGCCCGCCGTCGGCGCTGGCGGCGGAGCGGGCGAGGCCGCGGAACGCCGCGAGCGACGCGTCGGAGGCGGGCCGCGCCGCGTCGAGCCATTCCTGCGCCGCTCGAAGCCGTGGCCACGGCGCCTCGGCGGCGAGATTGACGTCGCGCCAGGCGCTGTCCTTGTCGGGCGCAAGCAGTCGGTCGAAGCCGGCGAGAAAGGCTGTGGCCAGCGCGGCGGTCGCTTGGGCGCGCGGCGAACCGGGCGCGGCATCGATGGCGATCAGGGCGCGCGGCGCGGCGACGGTGTCGACTTCTTCCCCGTCGGCGAAGAGGTTGGGGCGATCCTTGGCGGTCAGGCGCACCGGCGCGTAACCCGCGCGCAGCGCCGGCGTCCAAGGGACGGCGAGCTCATGGAAGCGGCGGTCGGCGCCGAATGCGGCGATCGTCGGGGCGCAGCGTCCGTCGACTACGACGACCGCGGCGAGCCGCCCCGCGGCGAGATCGCCGAGCGCGTCGGCGAGCGGCTCGTAGGCAGGACGCGGCGCGACGCCGAATGCGCGAAACAGCGTCGCCGCGCTGGTCGCCTCCGCGCTGTCGGCGACGCCGAAGCCGACTTCGCGGCCGGCGAGTTGATGAAGGTCGGCGACGTCGCGTGAGGCGACGATCTCGATCGGTTCGCCCATCAGCTTGGCGATGAGCGGCGCGCGCTCGCGCCAGCCGGCGCTCGCTTGCGGATCGCCGACCAGCGCGTCGAGCGGCGCGATCGCCAGATCGGCGCGGTCGCCGTCGATCGCGGCGCCGAGCGCTGCCGCCGACACGCCGCCGGCGACGACCTTGCCTTGTGTCCCAGCGGCCTGCAGCGCGGCGACGACGTCGCCGGCGAGCCGATTGGCGCAAGCGTCGCTCGGATCGGCGAGCAGCGCAAAGCCGCCGCCGCCGGGTTTCAGCGGCGCGGCAACGGCGGCGCTCTTGGCCTGATCTTTGGCGACAGGAGCTTGAGTCTTGGCGGCCTGTCGCAGATCGCTCGCGTTCGCTCTGCCTCGCCAGGCGCCGTGCCACAGGATGAGCTTGCCGTTGCGCAAGACCGGACGATCGTAGCGCACCATGCCCGGCGGCATTTGCAGCGTCGCGCTCGCAGTCGGTTTGGCCTCGTTGGCGGTCTGTGCCGCGTCCGCGCTGGGGGGCGCCGAATCGCTCGGCGCTGTCTGCGCAAACGTCGGCGCGGCTGCGGCGACCGCCAGCGCGGCTGCGAGGAGGCAAGCGCAGCGATTGCGTTCAGTGAGGGGCCTTGGCGGTTGGTCGGCAGACGCTACGCGCTGGCCTTTTCGTCGCCGTCTCACGCTGATCGTCATGCCCGCAGTCAAGTCGGAAAATTTGGCCTCATCAGGGCCTTAGCGGGGCATTCGGCGCACGAAAAAAGCCGCGGCTTCGCCGCATTCCTGTCAGCTTACGGAAAGGCCGGCGAGCGCCGCGTCGAGTTCTGCGGGCGCGACCTCGACGGCTTGGGCGCCGGTCAACCAGACGAGGAACGCGCGCACCGGGCGATCGGGATAGAGCGGCGCGAGCGCCGCGCGATAGAGCGCGAGTTGCGCGACGTAGGCCGACGGATTGCCGCCCGGCGGCCTCGCGCCGCTCTTGAAGTCGGCGACATAGACGGCGTCCGCCGCGACGGCGAGGCGGTCGATGCGGCCGACGAACGGCAGCGCTGCTCCGTTCGCCAGCGGCGCCGCGCCGACGATCGACACTTCGGCGCGCGAGGTCTCGGCGAACAAGGGCGCGAGAGCCGGCAGCGCAAGCGCGGCGAGCGCAGCGTCGACTAGCGCGCCGCATTCCGCTTTGGCGAGCGCGCCGTCGTGCGCGGCGACGAACGATTCGGCGAAGGCGCGGCGGCGTTCGGGCGCGAGGTCGGGCAGGCGCTGTAGCAGCGCATGCGCGAGGACGCCGATGCGGCGTCGCGTGCGGCCGCCGGCGTCGGCGCGGCGCGTCGGCGCGGCGGCGCGCGACGGGCTC
>PLRT01000240.1 GCA_003164915.1 Hyphomicrobiales bacterium
AGCACGCGCTGCTTGCGGCCTTCGACGTCGAGGTCAAAGATCGAGGTCAGGAAGTGACCTGAAAAGATCGCCTTGCTGAGGTCCTTGAAGCCGACCGAGATAGGCTCGGCGGCTTCGCCGCCGCCATAAATGACGCCCGGGACGCGGCCTTCGCGACGAACAGAGCGGGCGGCCCCCTTGCCGATCCCGCTGCGCGTCACGGCCGCGAGCTCTTTGATCGCTGCCATGTCGTATGTCCTTTTCTGATCGCGCCACGCCTCCAGGGGTGTCGGAAACGGCGCGAAGCCGGGCTTATAATGGCGCGGCGGGCGCAGGGCAAGGCTGAGGACGCCGCAGGCGCCGCGCGCGAAAGACGGAGCGCGCGGAAACCGGAAGACGTCAGCCGGAGCGCGGATCGATGAAACACAAATTCTACTTCCGGTAGTACTTCATCGCAATCTGATCCAGTTCCCGACTGTGGAACAAGTCGATGCATTTCATCAGAACCAGGTCTCCACCGGAAATACTGGCGTATTTCCTGGCCAGGAACTGCTTGGCGAGCGCCTCGGCTCGCTCATAGGCCTCAATCGGCAGGCTGCCGAGCTCCGAATAGCCGCCCGCGGCAGCCAGACTGTCTTTCTTGGCTTCCGCGGACGTATAGCCGTCGGCCAAGCAAACGCTCAACGCGAAGTTCTTCAGATATTCGGTCGGGGAGTAAGCAACGCGAGCCTCGTCGGCAAGGGCGCCGCCGAGCGTCGGCGCGACGAGAAGCGCCAGAACGGCGGCAGTTCGGTTGATCATCGCAACGCCTCGCTCGCCGCGCGTCGATGGCGGCGCGCGGCGATCAATATGGTTTGATCGACCGAGCGACGCCAGGGGCGCGCATCGCGACGGACAAGGGCCAAGTCGGCCGGTGTCCAGGCGCAGGCGAACGTACGGCAGGCCGAAAGAACCGAGCGATGCCGGCGACGATGAGGGAATCGTCGAGATCGCGTGCGAACTGTTTCCTGACCATCCGCTCGTCGAGCGCAATTTCCGTCACGTCCTCGACATCGCGATCCGTCTGCCGACGCGGGATCGCATGCGGCTGGCGCTGCAGTTCGCCAACCGCCGCGGCGAGGCAGCCGCCTGGCTCAGCCGTCTGCGCGACCCCCTGTTCGGGCGCTGACCCCCGCGGGCGCTCGACCGGGAAGGCGGCGCGGCCGTCTCCCGCCGTTCGCCGGGGGCTGGCGCTCCGCCGCGCGGCGCGTTAACAAAACGGCGCGGAACTTGCTTCATCATCGGGGCGATTCGCAGGCGGCGTAAGGCTTTGCGCCGCGACGGAGCAGCATGATGCTTGAGCGCGACGGGCGCGACCCCGTGCTGATTGTCCTGCACCAGGACCATTCGACGCCCGGACGGGTCGGCGCGTTGCTCAAGCGGCTCGGCTGCGCGCTCGACATCCGCCGCCCGAGCCTCGGCGATCCGCTGCCCGCGACGCTCTCCGACCACGCCGCCGCGATCGTCTTCGGCGGACCGATGAGCGCCAACGACGACCACCTCGACTGGGTCAAGCGCGAGATCGACTGGCTCGCCGTCCCGCTCAAGGAGGACAAGCCGCTGTTCGGCGTCTGCCTCGGGGCGCAGATGCTCGCCCGCCATTTGGGCGCCCAGGTCTTCACCTTCCCCGACAAGCGCAGCGAGATCGGCTACTACCCGGTCGCGCCGACTGCGGAGGCCGATCGCCTGTGCGCCGCGCCGTTTCCGCGCAGCGTCTATCACTGGCATTGCGACGGTTTCGAGCTGCCGCGCGGCGCGCGGCTGCTGGCGCGGCGTGAGGGCGACTTCCCCAATCAGGCCTTCGCCTTCGGCAAGAGCGCGCTGGCGCTGCAGTTCCACCCCGAGGTCACCTATGCGATGATCTGCCGCTGGACGACGCGCGGGGCCGAGCGGCTCGGCCGGCCGGGCGCGCGGCCGCGGCCCGAACACCTCGAGGGCTGGTTTCGCTACGATCGCGCTGTCGCGCTGTGGCTCGCGGCGATGTTGCCGGCGTGGCTGAACGGCGCGCTCGTCGCCGGCGAGGCGCCCGCGTCGCCGCCGCCGCTCGAGCGCGCGCCGCGCGGCTGGCGCTCCGCGCCGACGCTCGAAGTCGGGACAGGTCTCGCCGCGGCCTCGCCGAGCTGAGGTCTGCGCGCGCGCGGTGGCGCGATCTAGAACAGCGACCCTTGGTCGTCTCTACCCGAGCGCGGCTTGCCTCGTTTCGCATGCGGTTCGACGCGGCCGTCGGCGGTCGCGCCGATCTCGCCGTCGGCGAACTGGATGCGCAAAGCCTGGCCGGGCGCGACTGCGGCGGCGCGCGTCAGCGGGCCGCCGGCGGGGTCGCGCGCCAACGCGAAGCCGCGCGCCAGCACGCTCGTATAATTGACGGCGGCGAACATGCGCTCGGCCTTGGCGAGCCGTTCGCCGCGCCGGCGCTGCGCTTCGAACAAGGCGCGGCGCAATCGGCCCTCAATCTGGCCCAGCGAATGCGCCCGCTCCAGCCCGCGGCGGCTTTCGCCCTGCGCCGCGGCCGCGAGCCGCCGCGCGGTGGCG
>PLRT01000277.1:0-5321 GCA_003164915.1 Hyphomicrobiales bacterium
CCAGCATGGTCTCGCCCGATTGAGGCGCAAGGCGCTCGCCGGGGCCGGTCCCGGATCGGCCGCGCGGGACGCGATCTTTCAGCAACGGCCCTCGTCGCCTCCCGGCGACGAGGGCGATTAGGCAGATGGGAGAGCCAGCATGTCGGAAACCAATCTCAGCCAAGCCATTTTCGACAGCGTGAGCGACCGGATTCTTCACTGGCGCTATCTGCCGGGAGAGCGTCTTCACCGAAGAAACCTTGTGCGCCGAATTCAAGGTCAGCCGCAGCCCCGTGCGCGAGGCGCTCCAGATGCTGGCCGATCGGCGGCTGGTTGAGAAGACTCCGCGCCAGGGCTACGTCGTCAAGCAGCTCAATCTCACCGAGATCCACGAGCTCTACGACGTGCGGCTCGCGCTCGAGACTTACATCATGGAGCAGGTGTGCAAGACCGGGCTGGACGAGGCGACCTTGACCGCGCTCGAGCAGCGCTGGATCAAGTTACAGGAGGCCTTGCCAGAAATGATCGTCGATCCGGTGTCGGTCGACGAGACTTTCCACGACGTTCTCGCGCGCGCGGTCGGCAATCGGGCGATGATGGATATGCTGCGCGGGATCGACGACCGCATTCGCTTCGTGCGGACGTTCGACATCACCAACGCCGACCGTCTCGCGGCCACCTGCGAGCAGCATCTCGAAATTCTGGAGGCGATCCGTCGTCGCGACGCCGCGAAGGCGGTGGCGGTGCTGCGCCGCAATCTCGAAGGCGGCCGCATTCAGGCCGAAAGCGCCGTCAAGGAAGCCCTGGCGAACGCCCATGCGATCTACGGTTGATCGAATGCTTCGCGCCGCGACGCTGGGGCCAGAGGTTCCGAGCGGCGAATTTGCGGTGCGCGTCCACAGCGTCTTCCGCGCGGCCGTCAACCTGCGTCCACCGGAGGGCGGTCTGTTGAGCCTGCTCAGCGCGGAAGTCGGCGATGTTCCGCGCGGCGTGCGCCTGACTTCGGCGGAGGACTTCGCCGCGCTCGGGCTCGCGACCGGCGATGCGGGCGTGTTCGGCGCCGAGGCGATCGTGCTCGAGCGGTCGGGCGGTCGCGGCGCGTTGCGGATCGATTGCGCTTCGGCTCGCCGGCTCGCGGGCTCTGCGCCGCCGGCGCTTCGTGGCGACGGGAGACGCTGGCGCGCCGGTCTGGCGCGGCTCGACGCGCTGCAGAAGCGCGCGGCGACCGACCTGCGCGTTGCGCCGCTTCTTCTCGGCGAGGCGCCGGTTGGCGCGATGAGCGAGCGCTTGACCCACGCGGCGCTCGATCTCGGCCGCAGCGTGCGGGCCGGACGGCGCGACGCCATGTGCGACGCGGCCGCGCGGCTCGTCGGCCTCGGCCCAGGCCTGACGCCCGCCGGCGACGACTTCCTCTGCGGCTTCCTCGCCGCCGCCTATTCCCGTTGTGTCGCGCGGCCGGCGCCGTCGCGGCGGCTCGCGTCCTTCGCCGAGGCCATGCGGCCGCTGCTCGGCGGGACCACGGACATCAGCGCCGCCTTCCTGCGCAGCGCGCTCGCCGGCCGCTTCTCGCGGCCGCTTGCCGCGCTCGCCGAGGCCTGCGCCGACGCTCCGGACGGCGATCTCGACAGCGCCATTCTGCGACTCGCTGAAGTCGGCCACAGCTCCGGCCTGGATGCGGCGACCGGCTTCTTCTACGGCGCAGCGATCTGGCGCGGCGCGGCCGACGGCGAGCCGCGCGCCGGCTGGCTCCCGCAGGCGGCCGCCGATCGGTCCGCCCTCGCGGCGGCGGGAAGATGAGCAGGCCATGACCAGCGAGACGCTCGACCTGCTCGTTCGCAATGCGCGCCTCCGGCGCGTCGCAGCGCCGCTGGTCGACATCGGCGTCGCAGACGGGCGGATCGTCGCCATCGGCGAAGGCCTGGGCGCGTCGGCGCGCGACGAGATCGACGCCGAGGGCGGATTGGTTACCGAGTCGTTCGTCAATCCGCACCTGCACCTATGCAAGGCGTGGACGCTACCGATGATGGACGGGGCCGCGCTCGCCGCCTACCACGGCGCCGGGATGGGCAAGGCGCTGCAGGCGATCGACCTCGCGAGCGCGATCAAGGCGAAGTACGACGCGGCGTGGATCGCGCCCAACGCCCGCCGCGCCACGGCGCTGGCGGCGCTGCACGGCGTCCTCCACATCCGCGCCTTCGCCGACGTCGACAACAAGGCGCGGCTCGAAGGCGTCAAGGCGCTGATCGCGGTGCGCGACGAATTCCGCGGCGTCGTCGACCTTCAGGTCGTCGCCTTCGCCCAGGACGGGCTGGTCAGGGAGCCGGGCGCCGATCGCCTGATGGAAGAGGCGATGGCGATTGGGGCCGACGTCGTCGGCGGCATTCCGTGGATCGAGTTCTGCGACGATGACGCGCGGGAGCATATTGCCTTCTGCTTCGACCTCGCCGCCAAGCACGACGCCGATATTTCGATGCTGCTCGACGACGCCGGCGATCCGGGCCTGCGCACGCTCGAAATGATGGCGACGGAGACGCTGCGGCGCGGCTGGAGCGGACGCGCGCTCGCTCATCATTGCCGCGCGATGGCGCTTTACCCGTCGCCCTATCTGCAACGCCTGTCGGGCCTGTTGCGCAAGGCGCGGATCTCAGTGGTCAGCGACCCGCACACCGGCCCGCTGCACGCGCGGGTGAGGGACCTGATCGAGGAGGGCGTCAACGTCTGCCTCGGCCAGGACGACATTTCCGACGCCTATTATCCCTTCGGTCGCAACAACATGCTCGAAGTCGCGTTCCTCGCGGCGCACCTCCTGTGGATGACCGGCCGCGACGACCTCGAACGTCTCTACGACATGACGACGGTCGCACCGGCCAATGCGATCAATCTGGCTCGCTACGGTCTCGCGGTCGGCGCGCAGGCCAATCTGGTGGTGCTCGGCGAGCCGGACGTCGTCGAGGCCTTGCGGTTCCATGCCCCGCCTCGTCACGTCGTCAGCCATGGTCGACGGGTCGACCTCGCGCGCATGCGCGAGCTGGCGGCGGCGTCGGCCGGCGACGCGCTCGACAAAAACGCCGCGGATTTGCGGTCGCGCAGCGTCGGGGCGGACGCGACGGCGCGACAAGGGAGCGTCGTCGACCCGGCGCGCGCTCTCGGCGGCATGGGAAACGGGTCGGGCGGGGCGACCGGCTAAGGCGGTCGAACATCGGCGGAGGTCCTATGCTGCATCAATTCACCTATCTGGCGCCCAGGACGCGCGCCGAGCTGCATGGCGTTCTGGCCGACAACGGCGCCGCCGCTTCGCTGCTTGCGGGCGGAACCGACTTGCTGGTCAACATCCGCGCCGGCCTCGCGCGGCCGAAGATCGTGGTCGACGCGAAGACGGTCGAAGGGCTCGCCGGCCTGGCCTGGAGCGAGCGCGAGGGGCTCGTCATCCACGCCGGCGTGACGATCAACGCGCTGCTCGCCGACGCGAGGACGCAGAACGACTATCCGCTGCTGATCGCCTGCGCGCGCGACCTCGCCTCCCACCAGATCCGCAATCGCGCGACGGTCGTCGGCAATGTGGTCAACGCCTCGCCCTGCGCCGACATGGCGCCGGCGCTGCTGTGCCTGCGCGCGCGCGCGGTCATCGGGTCGAAGCGCGGCGAGCGCGAGATTCCGTTCAGCGCCTTCTTCAAGGGCGTCAAGAAGACGGCGGTTGCGCCGGACGAGGTGGTCGAGCGCGTCGTCGTGCCCGCCGCCTCGGCGCGCGCGCGCGCGGGCTACTACAAGCTGAAGCGGATCAACGGCCACGACCTCGGCATCGTCGGCGTTGCGCTCAGCGTCGAGCGCAGCGGCGAAATGCGGCTGACGATCGGCTCCTGCGCGCCGACCCCGATCCTGGTCGAAGGGCTCGAATCCTCGCTGCCCGCCGACGCAGTGGTCGCCAAGGTCCTCGCGGCGATCAATCCGATCAGCGACGTGCGCGCGACCAAGGAATATCGCAGCCACATGGTCGAATATTACGTCCGCCGGCTTCTCGACGAGGTGAGGTCATGAAGATCCGTGTCACCATCAACGGCGCGCTCTACGAGCGCGAAGCGCCGGAGACCGTCAACCTGCTGCACTTCCTGCGCGAATACGTCGGCCTCACCGGCGCCAAGGAGGGCTGTGGCGGCGGCGAGTGCGGCGCCTGCACCGTCCTGCTCGACGGCCGCGCCGTCAATTCCTGCCTGGTGCTGGCGGCGGAGGTCGACGGCAGGTCGGTGCGGACGATCGAAGGCGAGGTGCGCGACGGCAAGCCGTCCGCGCTGCAGCAGGCGTTCGTCAAGCGTCACGCGGTGCAGTGCGGCTTCTGCTCGCCCGGCGTGGTGATGTCGGCGCGCGCGTTGATCGAGCGCAATCCCAAGCCGAACGTCGAAGAGATCAAGGAAGGCCTCGAGGGCAATTTCTGCCGCTGCACTGGATATGTGCAGATCATTGAAGCCGTTCTCGAAGCGACCGGGCAGGAGCCGAGCATCGAGGAGCGCAGTCATGCTTGAGACCGCAAATTCCGAATCCCTCCGGCAGGTCGGCCGCAGCCCCACGCGCAGCGATGCGGCGGACAAGCTGACCGGCGCGGCGATCTACGTCAGCGACATGATCCTGCCCGGCATGCTCTACGCCCAGGTCAAGAAGAGCCCGCACGCGCGCGCCAAGATCAAGCGCATCGACGTCTCGCGCGCCGAGCGCCTGGCGGGCGTGCGCGCGGTGCTCACCGGCCACGACCTCGACTACAAGATGGGCCTCTACGTGGTCGACAAGGACATCCTGGCCAAGAACGAGGTCAGGCATTTCGGCGAGGCGGTGGCGGCGGTGGCGGCCGACACGCTGGCGATCGCCCACCAGGCAGTCGAGCTCATCGAGGTGGAATACGAAGTCCTGCGGCCTGTCCTCAACCACATGGATGCGCTGGCGCCGGACGCGCCGCTGGTGCACCCGGATCTCGGCGCCTACGACTACGTCAAGGCGGTGTTCTCGCCGCATCCCGGCACCAACATCGCCAACCTCACCGTGACCCGCAAAGGCGACGTCGAAAAGGGCTTCGCCCAGGCCGAGTGGATCGTCGAGCGCGAATACACCAACCCGTCGGTGCAGCACGTGCCGATGGAGACTCATGTCGCGATCGCGCAATGGAAGATCGGCGACCGCGTCGACATCTGGTCGAGCGCGCAGTCGCCGTTCACCGTGCGTGGCCTGTTCTGCCATGCGTTCAGGCTGCCGCTCAACAACGTGCGGGTGATGATCCCCAACGTCGGCGGCGGCTTCGGCGGCAAGGCGGGCATCGGGATCGAGCCGCTGGTCGCCTGTCTGTCGCGCAAGGCTGG
>PLRT01000277.1:5328-11976 GCA_003164915.1 Hyphomicrobiales bacterium
ACGCCGGCGCCTACGCCGACTATGCAGTCAACGTCACCCGCGCCTCGGGCTATTCGGCGGGCGGCCCCTACGAGATTCCCAACGCCTGGGTCGACGCCTACACGCTTTACACCAACAAGCCCTATGGCACGGCCTATCGCGGCTTCGGCCATGTCGAGTTCTTCTGGGGCCTCGAGCGTCACATGGAGCTGATCGCCCGGACGATCGGCATGGATCCTCTGGAGTTCCGCAGGAAGAACCTGCTTAAGCCCGGCTCGATCACCTTGACCGGGGAGAAGATCACCGATCACACCGGCGACATCCGCAAGTGCCTCGATTCCGTCGCCGCCGCGATCGGCTACGGCGCGCTGACTGCGGCGGAGAAGGCGCGCGAGGCGAAGACCGGACTGAAGATCGGCAAAGGCGTCGCCACCCTGCACAAGGCGCCGGCGATGCCGTCCAATACAGCCACCCTGGTGGTGGTGAAGATGAACGCCGACGGCAGCGTGATCGCCAATGTCGGCCTGACCGACATCGGCCAGGGCTCGACCACCGCGTTGGCCCAGATCGCCGCCGAGCGGCTGCGCTTTCCGCTCGACAAGGTCAAGGTGACGATCGAGAAAGACACCGACCGCGATCCTTACGATTGGCAAACGGTCGCTTCCAAGGGGCTGATCATCACCGGCAACGCCGTGATCCTCGCCTGCGAGGATCTGCTCGCCCGCGCCTACGAGCTCGCCGGCCAGGCGCTGCGCGCCCACCCCCGCGATCTCGACCACGACGGGGAGAAGATCTTCGTCCGCCACGATCTCGAGCACAGCGTCCTCTTCACCCAGCTCGCCCTCGGCTATACCCACCCAGACGGCAGCGGCGTCGGCGGCCCGCTGATCGGCGTCGGGCGTTACATCGCCCAGGGCCTCACCAACCTCAACAAAGACTCCGGCCAGGGCCTGCCCGCACTCGACTGGACCTATGGCGCGCACGGGATCATCGTCGAGGTCAACCCGGCGACCGGCGCCTACCACATCCTGAAGATTGCCTCTGCCTATGACGTCGGCAAGGCGATCAATCCGGAGCTGATCCGCGGGCAGTGCGTCGGCGGCATGGTGCAGGGGCTCGGCACGGCGCTGTGCGAAGGCTACATCTACGACCAGCAGGGGCGCCTGCTGAATCCTTCGTTCACCGACAACAAGATCCCCACCAGCAAGGATCTTCCCGACGAGATCGAATGCATCATCGTCGAGCGGGCGCAGGTCGACGGACCGTACGGCGCCCGCGGCGTCGGCGAGCACCCGATGATCTCGGTTGCGCCCGCGCTCGGTAACGCGATTCTCGCCGCGACCGGAGCGGAGCTCACCCACATGCCGATCCGCAGCGAGGACGTGTGGCGGGCGATGAACAGCCACGCGCCCGTCGAGACCTGGATCACCAAGACGCCTGCGGGCTCCTGCCGGTCTATCCCTGTGGACGGGTAGGCGTCCGCGGCGGCGCCGCCCCGGCTTGGTCAGCCGGGGCGATCGCCGCCGTTCGCGTTGGCGAACGGTCGTCGTTGGATTTCGCGCCGGGGTCGGCGGCGGGGGCTTGAGCGAGCGCCATTTGATTGGAAGCAATTTTCAATAGGGCGCGGCGCGGTTGTCGATCTTCGGTCGGACGCAATGTCCATCAAACGCCCAGAACGGCGCTCGCCTGTAACGCCGCTCGGGACGGTTGTCGCCTTGACGGGTTGTGCGGCGGGAGATTGACGCCGACTTGCCTTGAGTCGCGCGTCGCTGCTTGTTATCGCTACGGAAGCCCCGAGTTGGCGTCCGCCGCTTTTGCGCCTCGCCGGGCTGGGAAGGGCATGACGAGAGAGCGGATCACCCCCTACGATAAGACGCCCGCGCAGAAGCTGAAGGCGAGCGTGCGATCCCTGCTGGTCGACTTTCGCCTGTGGTGGCTGCGCTCCGTCTATAAGATGGACCTCGGCCGGGGGGTCAGCCTGTCGTTGCGGGCCGATCTCGACTGGACCAATCCGCGCGGCGTCCATATCGGCGACGAGACTTACGTCGCGTTCGGCGCGGTGATCCTCGCCCACGACATGTCGCGCGAGCTCCACACCCACACCTATATCGGACGCCGCTGCTTCATCGGCGCGCACGCGATCATTCTTCCCGGCGTTCGGGTGGGTGACGAATGCATCGTCGGCGCCGGCGCCGTCGTGACCAAGGACGTGCCTTCCGGCTCGGTCGTTAGCGGCAACCCGGCCGTCGTCATCCGCACGGGCGTGAGGACGCGAAAGTGGGGAAAGCGCGATGAAGCGGCCGAGGCGCTCGCCGCGGCGAGCGGGCCGCTGCCGCCCCAGGCGGTCGCCGACGTCACAGGCGCATAGCCTTTTCGCCACCCCTTCTGCTGCCAACCGCTTTCCGACGCCCGGCTTGCTCCTAGGCGTCGCGCGGGCCGGCCCGCCCGCGCGCCCGTGGTTAAAAAACGTCTAGTTTACGCCGCGCAATTCAATTAACTTATCCGACTATATTGAAATAGCACCCATGTAGAACGGCCCGGACTCTGAAGTGTTCGGGGCGTTCTGTGCGTGTAACCTTCAGTTTGCTGATCGCGGTCGCTTTGGCGATCGGCGCCGCCGCGCCGGGCGGGGCGGCGGCGGCCCTGCTCACGCCGGCTGGCCATGCCCCTCCGCGCGTCGAGCGGCTGCAGCTCGCCGCGCCGGTGCTCGTGCGGGCGGGGCCGGGCGGGGCGCGCTGGTTTTCATGGCGGCTACGGCGGCGATCGGGGCGGCGCGGGCGGCCGATCCCGCGGCGCCGTCGGTCGTCGTGTTCGGCTCCTATTTTCCCGCCTGGATCGTCTGCGCGATCGCCGGCGTGGTCGGCGCGGTGATCGCCCGCTTCGTTCTCGCGCGCCTCGGCGTCGATGAGTTCCTGCCGCTGAGGCTGGTCGTCTATCTCTGCCTGGCGATCGCCTTCGGCCTCGCGGTCTGGCTTTTCTATTATGCAGGGGCGCCCGCGTGAGCGCGGAAGCGCGGCGCATCGCCGCCCTGGTCATCGCCGGCCTCGCCGTGGTCGGCGCGGCGGCGGAGATCTTCGCGGTCGCCGTCGCGATCGATCGCTCGCCGCGCACCGACGCGGCCGAGATCGATGCGCCAGTCGTCCATATCTCGCCGAGCACGCCCGGCCGCGTCGTCACAGTCGGCGTCGCCGACAACGCGGCGGTCAAGCGGGGCGACGTGCTGTTCGCCGTCGACCCGACGCCCTATAAATTGCGCGTCGATCTCGCCCAGGCCGAGGTCGACGCCGCGCAGTCGGAAGTCGACCAGGGCGGCCGCAACCTCGCCGGCGAACGCGCCAACGCGACTGTCGCCGACGAGCAGATCCGTCGCGCGCGGGAAAACCTCGCGCTCGCCCAGCAGTCGCTCGACCGGCTGATCCCGCTGCTGCCCAAGGGTTATGTCACCGCGCAGCAGGTCGACCAGGCGACGACTGCGCGCAACGACGCGGCGGTGTCGCTGCAGCAGGCGGAAGCCCAATCGTCCGGCGCCAATCAGGTCATCGGCACGCTCGAGACGCGCCGCGCCCAGCTCGCCGCGGCGCAGGCGACGCTGACCCTCGCCGAGCGCGACCTGGCCGACACCGTCGTGCGCGCCCCGTTCGACGGCAAGGCGACCGGGTTCCATCTCGTCGCCGGCGAATACGTCGTTACGGGCCAGCCGCTCGGCTCGCTGATTGACACCGCGGGCTGGCGCGCCGTCGCCGACTTCCGCGAGACCGACATCGGCCGCATCCGGCCGGGCGACAAGGCCTATGTCTTCGTTATGGCCGATCGCAATCGCCTGATCCGCGGCGAAGTCGAAGGGGTCGGCTGGGGCGTGCGCTCCGATGAGACCGCCAATGTGCTCGGCCTGCCGTTCGTCGCCCGCTCGCTCAACTGGGTGCGGGTGGCGCAGCGCTTTCCGGTGACGGTCAAGCTGGTCGATCCGCCCCAGGAGTTGATGCGGATCGGCGAATCGGCGGTGGTGGTGCTGAGACGCGGCGATGACGCTTCTGACGGCGCGCGTCGCTGACGGCCGGCCGCGCTGGCTGCAGCGCGAGCTCGCCGGCTATCCCGGCCGCGATCTCTTTGCGCTGCGCGTGGCGATCGCCTGCATGCTGACGGTCGCCGCGGCGATGGCGCTGCAGGTCCCGGAGACGGCGGTCTCCTGCTATCTCGTGCTCTATGCGACGCGCGACGACGCCGCCTCGACCATCGTCACCGGCTTGCGGCTGATCGCCGGCGCGGGGGCGGGCATCCTGGTCGGCGCGCTGGCGATGCGGTTCTCGGCCCAAGAGCCGCTCGCGCGCGCGTCGCTGATGATCGCCTTCACCGTCGGCGGCATGTTCCTCGCGTCGGCGACCACGCTCGGGTCGATGGCGAGCACCGCCGGCTTCGTGCTGGCGCTGGCGGTGACGCTGTTCGACATCGTGCCGATCCCCGAGCTGGTGGTGCGCGGCGCGCTCTATCTGTGGGAGGCGGTCGCGATTCCCGCGGTCGCGATCATCGTCGTGGCCGCCTTCGGCGCGCCGCGCGCCCAGGTGCTGCTCAGGCGCGCCGCGATTGCACGGATCGCGACCGCCGCGGCGCTGCTGCGAGGCGAGCGCGGCGCTGTCGCCCAGGCGCGCGAGCTGCTCGGCCCCGAGGCGGGCAAGGCGCGCGAGCGGCAGCGAACCGCCTGGCTGTTCTATTCCGGAAACGCCAATCACCGGCGGCGGATTCTGGCGCTGCTCGACAGCTCTTATGCGCTGCTGGCGGCGCTGGCCTGGGGCGGCGCGGGCGCCGATCTCGAGCCCGAGCGCGCCACCGCTCTCGCCGCGCGGCTCGATCACGTCGCCCTGGCGGCGAAGCAGCTGCGCGCGAACCCGCCGCCGCGCCACGACCCGCCGCGTCTCGAGGATTCCGATCTCCTCGCCGCGCTGGTCGGCGAAGTCGAGGCGGCGGTGTCGCCGGGCTTCGTCGCGCTGCGCGCTCGGCCGCCGCGCGAACCGTTCTTCCATGCCGACGCATTCGACAATCCCGACCATCTGCGCTTCGGGCTCAAGACGGCGCTGGCCGCCTTCGTCTGCTACGCGATCTACACGGGGCTCGACTGGTTCGGCATCCACACCGCGATGGTGACCTGCTATTTCGTCGCGCTGTCGAGCGTCGGCGAAACCGTGCACAAGCTGACCTTGCGCATCGTCGGTTGCCTGATCGGCGCCGGGCTCGGTGTGTTGGCGATCGTTGCGCTGATGCCGGTCATGACCGACATCGGCCAGTTGATGCTGATGGTCGGCGCGGTGTCGTTCGTCGCCGCCTGGGTCGCCGCCGGCTCGCCGCGCATCTCCTACATGGGCTGGCAGATCGCCTTCGCCTTCTTCCTCTGCACGCTCAACAATTTCGGCCCGAGCTCCGATCTCGTGGCTGCGCGCGACCGGGTGCTGGGCATCCTGCTCGGCAATCTCGTCATGACGGTCGTCTTCACCACGGTCTGGCCGGTGCGAGTGCAGCGCGCGGTCGGCCGGTCGCTGGCGGCCGGCGCGCGCGCGCTGGCGCGCTTCGCCGATCCGCAGGCGCACGACGCCAACGACGAAGCCGAACGCTTCGGCGTCGCGCTCGCCGAGGCGCGGCGGGTCGGCGAGTTGCGCGCGTTCGAGCCGGGCGGCGCGGCGGCCGACGAAAGCGCGCTCGGCGTCGCCGCCGCGGAGGAGGACGGGCTCGAGCGGCTCGCCGGCGCGCTGATCGCCGCGCGCCGCGCGCCTGACTCCACGGCGCTCGACGAGTTTCTACCCGAGCCGGCCCGCCGCGCCGAGACGGCGTTTCGCCGCGCCGTCTCCGGCTGGCTGGCGGCCTACGCGTCTCGTATAGAGGGCGGGTCGACGGCCGCCGATTCGCGCTGGCGCGGCGCGCCCGGCGGCGTGCTGGAGGCGGTCGCGGCGTCGGACGTCGCGGTTCCGGTCGCCTTCGCCGCGGCGTTGGGCCGGCGCAACGCCGCCGACCGGCTGATCGACGCCGGCGTGCGGCGGCTCGACGAGGCGGGGTGACGATTTGCCAGAAGGCCTCAACGCGATCGCCGATGCGGGCCTGCGTGCGGCCGCGGCGTTCGCCGTCGCCGCGATTCTCGCCGGCTGCGCGCCGCAATCGGAATCGCTCGCGCCGGCGAGCGCCGAGACGCCGTATGTTCCCAACGTCGCCGATTCCGCGCCGGCGCCGCCCGGCGTCGCCGATTACGGCCTGCCGCCGCAGGCGGACATGCCGATCGATCTGCCCAAGCCTCCGGTCGATCCGCGCCGCGCCTATACGCTGCCCGAGCTGGTCGACATCGCCGAATCGAGCAACCCGATCACCAAGGCGGCCTGGCAGCGCGCGCGGCAGGCGGCGTTGGCGGTCGGCGTCGCCGAGTCGACCTTCCTGCCGCGCCTCAGCGCCCAGGTGGTCGGCGGCTATCAATACNNCCCAGGCGACCGAGGTCGTGCCGGGCGTGACCCTGCAATGGCTGCTGTTCGATTTCGGCGGCCGCGCCGCGGCGGCGGAGAGCGCGCGGCAACTGTCGGTCGCCTCCGACGTCGTGTTCAACGGCGCGCACCAGAAACTGATCTTCGACGTCGCTTCCGCCTTCTACCAGCTCACCGCGGCGCACGCGCAGGTCGCGATCGCGACCGAGACCGT
>PLRT01000277.1:12065-19486 GCA_003164915.1 Hyphomicrobiales bacterium
GCGCGCCGAGCCTCGACCTCGACCGGCTGGTCGAAGCGTCGCTGCGCCGCCGTCCCGACGCGCAGGCGGCCTTCGCGCGGTTGATGGCCGACAAGAGCAACGTCGAGCGCGCGCGCAGCGATTTCCTGCCGCGCATCGCCGCGACCGGCGCGCTCAGCCAAAACATCGGCGAGGGCAGCGTCACCGACACGCTGACGACGCTGACGACGCGCACCCGCCTCGATGCGCCCAACGCCGACGCGTTCCTCATCCTCAGCGTGCCGATCTACGACGGCGGCGCGCGCGACGCACAATTGCGCGCTGCCGAGGCGCAGGCTTCCGCCGCCGCCAGCGAACTCGCGCAGATCCAGAACGCCGGCGCCGAGGAAATCGTCGTCGCCTATGACACGCTGCGCACCAGCCTCGCCGCCTTCGCCGCCGCGAGCGAGCTGGTCACAGCGAGCGAGGTCACCGCCGGCGCTGCGCGCGACTATTACGACCACGGCCTCGGCACCCTCACCGACGCGACCAGCGCCCAGACCGCGCTGCTGCAGGCCGAGCTCGCCAAGGCGAAGGCGCACAGCGACGCGCTGACCGCCGCCGCGACCATCGCCTTCGCCAGCGGCGCGCTGACCAATCGGGAGACGCTGGAGGCGCGGTGACGTCGCGGACGGCTTGACGGGCGCGACGCGGCGCGCGTCAATCGCGGCGCCTGGCGAAGGGAGAGCGCGGTGGAACTGATCGGCATGCTGGATTCGCCCTATGTGCGGCGGGTCGCGGTGGCGTTGCTGACGGCGGAGGTTCCGTTCGTCCATCGACCGATCTCGCTGTTCCGCCACATCGACGCCTTCTCGAAGATCAACCCGCTGCTGAAGGCGCCGACCCTGGTCGCCGACGACGGAACCGTGGTGACGGATTCGGGCGTCATCCTCGACTATCTCGGCTGCGTCTTTCCCAGGATCGCCGCGCTGTCGCCGAGCCCGCCGGCATTGCGCCTGCGCGCCGCGCGCGCGACCGGCCTCGCGCTGACGGCGATGGAGAAGGCGGTGCAGCTTCACTACGAGCGCGCGCTACGGCCGCCGGAAAAGCAGCACGAGCCGTGGCGCGCACGCGTCGCCAGCCAGCTCGACGCCGCGCTGGTCGCGCTTGATCGCGAGACGCCGACGTCCGGCTGGATCGCCGGCCCCGAGCTCGGCATCGCCGACATCACCGCGGCCTGCGCGTTCGGCTTCGTGCGCGGCGTGATCGGCGATCTCGTCGAGGCCGCCCAGTTTGGCCGGCTCGGCGCCTTCTCCGCACGCGCCGAGGCGCTGCCCGCCTTCCGCCAGGCGCCGGCCGCGGACGGACTCGCCGCGCCGGTCGTCCTGACGCATTGACTTGCCCGCAGCAGCGGGTCTTAAGCGACCGCCCGCGTTAGGAGACGGAGCCATGCCTGGTTTGCCCGATGAGATGCGCGCCGTCGCGATTGCCGCGCCCGGCGGTCCGGATGCGCTGACGCCGGTGAAACGGCCGCGTCCGCATCCGGCAGCCGGCGAGATCCTCATTCGCGTCGCCGCGGCCGGGGTCAATCGGCCTGACGTGCTGCAGCGCCAGGGTTACTACGCGCCGCCGCCCGGAACGTCCGATCTGCCCGGCCTGGAAATCGCCGGCGAGGTCGTCGCGCTCGGCGAAGGCGCAACGCGTTTCAAGATCGGCGAGGCGGCGAGCGCGCTGGTCGCCGGCGGCGGCTACGCCGAATATTGCGTCGCGCATGAGACCAATGCGCTGCCGGGTTCCGCCGGCCTCAGCCTGATCGAAGCGGCGGCGATTCCCGAGACCTATTGCACGGTGTGGACCAACGTCTTCGATCGCGGCGGCCTGAAGCGCGGCGAGTGGCTGCTCGTCCACGGCGGGACGTCGGGCATCGGCACGACGGCGATCCAGCTCGCCAAGGCGTTCGAGGCGCGCGTGGCGACGACGGTCGGCACGGCCGAAAAGGCGACAGCCTGCCTGCGGCTCGGCGCCGATCTGGCGATCGACTATCGGCAGGAGGATTTCGTCGTCGCGACGCTGGCGGCGACCGGCGGCCGCGGCGCCGACGTCATCCTCGACATGGTCGGCGGCGACTATGTCGCGCGCAATTACGCCGCCGCGGCCCTCGACGGCCGCATCGTCCAGATCGCCTTTCTGCAGGGCCGCAAGGTCGAGATCGACCTGCAGGCGATCATGGCCAAGCGCCTCGTCCACACCGGCTCGACGCTCAGGCCGCGCTCGGTCGCCGAGAAGGCCGAGATCATCGACGCGCTGAGAGCGAACGTCTGGCCGTTGCTCGCGGCGGGCCGCTGCAAGCCGCTGATCGACTCGACCTTCCCACTGGACAAGGCCGCAGAGGCGCATCGACGGATCGAGAACCCGGATCATGTCGGCAAGATCGTCCTGACGCTCTGATGCCGCGCTACAAGTTGACGATCGAGTACGACGGGACCGAGTTCGCCGGCTGGCAGCGCCAGGGCAATGGCCCATCGATCCAGCAGTCGCTCGAGGAGGCGCTGGCGCGGCTCGGCCAGAAAGAGCCGCTCGTCGCCGGCGCAGGGCGCACCGACGCCGGCGTGCACGCGCTCGGCCAGGTCGCCCATGTCGATCTCGATCGCAATTGGGCGGGCTGGCGGCTGAAGGAGGCGATCAACGGCCAGCTCGCGCCGCTGCCGATCGCCGTGCTCGGCGTCCAGGCGGCCGGCGACCATTTCGACGCGCGTCGCAGCGCAGTCATGCGCTGGTACGTCTACCGGGTCGTCAATCGCCGCGCGCCGCTGACGCTCGAGCGCGACCGGGCCTGGCGGCTGAAGCGCGAGCTCGACGTCGACGCGATGGCGGAAGCGGCCAAGGCGTTGATCGGCCGGCACGACTTCACCACCTTCCGCGACGTGCAATGTCAGGCTAACTCGCCGGTGCGCACGCTGTCGCGCCTCGACATCGCGCGCGACGGCGAACGGATCGCTTTTTCGGTCGCCGCGCGGTCGTTCCTGCATCGCCAGGTGCGCTCGATGGTCGGCTCGCTGGTCGAAGTCGGCCTTGGCCGCTGGAGTCCCGCCGATCTCAAGGCGGCGCTAGAGGCCGCCGACCGCAGCCGCTGCGGCCACGTCGCGCCGGCCTCAGGCCTCTATCTCGCGCGGGTGGAGTACGCGGCGGGCCAATCGGAATCGTCATTGCGAGGAGCGTAGCGACGAAGCAATCCATGCTTCCGCCTGCGCCTTGCGACTCGTGGATTGCTTCGCTTCGCTCGCAATGACGGCGCTCTGGCTGCGTCTGCGCGCCTCCGTTCAGCCGCCCTCTGGCTAGCTGAAATACAGCTCCAGTGTCCGCTCATACACGCGCGACAGCGCCTCGAGGTCGTCGACCGCGACGCGCTCGTCGACCGCGTGCATCGTCGCGCCGACGAGACCGACTTCGACCACCGGACAGGCGCTCTTGATGAACCGGGCGTCCGACGTCCCGCCGCTGGTCGACAGTTTCGGCGTCACGCCCGTCGTCTCCTCGATCGCACGGGCGACGAGGTCGGTGAACGGCCCGCGCCGGGTCAAAAATGCGACGGCGTTGGTCGGATCGAAGGCGAGCCCATAGCGCCCGCCCTGCGCCGCCGCCGCGACGCGCCGCTCGATTTCGGCGGCGAGCGTCGCCGGCGTCCAGCGGTCGTTGAAGCGCACATTGAAGACGAGGCGAACTTCGCCGGGAATGACGTTGGTCGCCGGATTGCCGACGTCGACGCTGACGATCTCGAGATTGGACGGGTCGAAATCGGCCGTGCCGGAATCGAGCGGCGGCGCCTGTAGCGCTTCGAGCACCGGCGCGAGCGCGCGGATCGGATTGTCGGCGAGCTGGGGATAGGCGACGTGGCCCTGCCTGCCGGAGAGCGTCAGCCGGCCATTGAGCGAGCCGCGCCGGCCGTTCTTGATCGTGTCGCCGAGCGCCGCCTGGCTGGTCGGCTCGCCGAGCAGGCAAGCGTCGAAACGCTCGCCGCGCGCACGCGCCCAGTCGATGAGCTTGACCGTGCCGTTGATGGCCGGGCCTTCCTCGTCGCCGGTCAGCAGAAACGAGATCGAGCCTGTGAACGCGCCGCGCGCGACGAAGCGCAAGGCGGCGGCGAGCGCGGCGGCGACGCCGCCCTTCATGTCGGCGACGCCGCGGCCCCACAGCGCGCCATCGGCGAGCGTCGCTGAGAATGGGGGGAAGCGCCAGCGCGCAGAATCGCCCGGCGGCACGACGTCGGTGTGGCCGGCGAAGACGAAATTTGGCGCGTCGCGGCCAAAGCGCGCCCACAGGTTTTCGATCGTCGGCATTCCCGCTTCGGCGAACGAAACGATCTCGACGGCGAAGCCCGCCGCGCCGAGCAGGCCCCGCACATAGCCGAGCGCGCCCGCGTCTTCGGGCGTGACGGAGGGAAAAGCGACGAGCGCGCGCGCGATGTCGAGCGCGGAGGGCGGGTTGGCCATGCGGCCTATCTCGGCCGCATTTCGCGCACCTGCGCCGCCCAGTCGAGCGCGACGTCGTAGATCGGCGGCTCGGCGTTCGACAGCAGCGTCCACAGCCCCTCGATATGGCTGCGCTTGAGCGCCTTGATCAGCACGCGGCCGTCGGCGAGGCCGCAGACGCACATGCGGCCGGCGAGATCGTCGCCCGGCGGTTCGCGCACGTCGTCGTAGAACACGAGCCAATTGTCGAACAACGCGCCGAGCGAGTGGCCGCGGATCTGCACCGCCACCGTCTTGGCGCTCGCCGCGTCGGGCGCGGCGACCTCGTCGAACGGGCCCTGGCCGTCGGCGTAGAAATGGGCGACCGCGCCGGCGCCGACATAGCCGACCAGCGGCACGGTGGCGCGGGTCGGCGGCGCGCGGCCGCCGCCCACCAGTCGCGGCGGCTCGACGCCGAGATAGGCGGCGGCGATGGCGATCTCATCGGCGCGCAGGCGGCGGCGGCCGTTGAGCAGGTCGGTCACCGCCGAGGGCGAGCGGCCGAGCGCGCGGGCGAGGCCCGAGCGGGTCTTGCCGGTGTCATCGAGCGCGGCGCGGATCCAATCGACGGTCATGTGCTGATTATTCGGCTTTTCAGAATGCCTGCAATCATGAATATCAGAAATATCTCTTGACATTTCATGCGGATCTCCAGAAAATAAAGAACAAAGAGCGAACAAAGCGGCCGTCGGCCGCGGCGCTTATCGAGGAGAAGAGCTTGCCCCGTCGCCGCCGCCGTCCCCGCAGCGGGACCAATCGCCAGGCCGTCGCCGCCGCTTGCGCCGCCCATCTGCGCGACCTCAAGCGCGTCCATCGCCGGCCGCCCGCCGACGTCGCGGTCGAGCGCGTCGCCGTCCCGGCGCGGATCGCGCCAGCCGAAACATCCTCCTCTTGCGTCTCGCCCGCCGCCCTGTGCGCGGAGTTGATGCAATGACCGGCAAGGCGGCGCGGCGCGTCAAAACCAAGGCGCGCGAAGAAGGCGGCCGGCTCGACGCGACGCCGGAGCGGCTCGCGCGCGCCGCCGAAGCGGGCCACAAGGTCGAGCGCGGCGCCGACAAGCTCAGGCGCCTGGTCGACGCCTTCGACGTCATGCGCTCGACCCGCGCGCTGGCGCCGCACGATCCGCGGCTCAACGACATCCGCTGGCTGATCGGCGAAGCGCTGCGCCGCGTCCATCGCCGCGCCGACCTCGACGCCTTGCGCGCCGCGCCGCTCGACCGGGTCGGCGGCGCCGGCCAGCCCGGGCCGCGCTCCGGCCTGCCGGCGAGCGAGATCGCGCTCCATGCGCGCGACAAGCTGCACGCCGCCGAACAGGCGGCCGGCCCCGCCGCCTGGCCGGTGCTCGTGCGCGTCGTCATCGAGGGCGCGTCCTTGCGCGACTGCCGCCGCCTGGCGCCGGAAATCGCCACCCCCTGGCGCGCCGACGCCGTGCTCGCCGACCGCCTGCGCGTCGCGCTCGACCGGCTGGGCGGGCTGCTGGGGGTGACGGCGAGGGGGCGGTGAGGGCGGGGCGGCAAGCTCGTCCCGGTCTGACCTCCATTCGCCCTAAGGTCAGGCTCGGCCGCCTAAATTCACCGCGCTGGGGGCCTCACATGGAGGCTCAGATGGTGAATCGCAGATGCGTCGGCGGACTTGCGGCGGCTGCGGCCGGCGCGATGATGTTGGCGATCTCGCCCGCCCCCGCTTCGGCCTTCACGGCGCCGTCGCCGTCGATCGCGCCGTCGGTCGCCGGCGCGAACGTCGACAAGGCGTAGTGGGACCGCTGGGGCCGCTGGCATCCCGGTCCGCGCGCCCGCTGGGGCTATCACCACCGCCGCTGCTGGGTCGGCCCCCACGGGCATCGGCACTGCCGCTTTTGGTGAATGGCGGCTGACAGCTCCGTTCACGGCGAGTTCAGCCCGCGTCCCGTAATTTCGGCGCGCTGGCAGGGGAATTCGCTATAGGAGGGTCTGATGAAGAGTCGTTTGTTGGTTGGCGGGTTCGCGGCGGCTCTGGCCGGCGCGGCGATGCTGGCGATCTCGTCCGCGCCCGCTTCGGCCTTCACGGTGACGTCGCCGTCTTTGGCGCCGCAGATCGCGGCCTCAAATATCGATCGCGTCTGTTGGCAGCAGGGCCATCCCGGCCCGTGCTGGTGGGGCCCGGGTCCGGGTTGGCGCTGGCAGCATCATCGCCGTTGCGGGTGGGACCGTTGGGGCCATTGGCGTTGCTGGTGGTGAGGCTCGCGTCGCGGCGATGAGCCCTTGAAGGCGCGCCACGCGCTGAACGAGAAAATGAGGCGCCGCGAAAGCCCGTCCGGGCCTTCGCGGCGCTTGATCGGAAAGGCGCGAACGCCGCTCGCTCAGCCCTCCAGCTTGGCGAGCAGCGTTTCCGAAACCTGGAAATTCGCCGACACGGTCTGGACGTCGTCGTTCTCTTCGAGCGTGTTGATCAGCCGGACGATCTTCTCGCCGGTTTCGTCGTCGACCGTGATCGTGTTCTGCGCCCGCCAGACGATCGCCGCCTTGTGCGGCTCGCCGAACTTCGCCTCCAGCGCCTTCTGCGCCTCGCGCAGCGATTCGATCGAGGTGATGATCTCGTGCTCGTCGTCCTCGGAGACGACGTCGTCGGCGCCGGCCTCGATCGCCGCCTCGAGCATCGCGTCGTCGGTGGCGACCTTGCGGTCGTAGGCGATCGAGCCGACCCGGTCGAACATGAACGACACCGCGCCGGTCTCGGCGAGCGAGCCGCCCGCCTTGGTGAAATAGGAGCGCACCTCGCCGGCGGTGCGGTTGCGGTTGTCGGTCAGCGCCTCGACGATGATCGCCACGCCGCCCGGCGCGTAGCCCTCATAGCGCACTTCCTCGTAGGTCTCGGTGTCGGTCGCCGACGCCTTCTTGATTGCGCGCTCGATGTTGTCCTTGGGCATGTTCTCGGCCCGCGCGGCGATCACTGCGGCGCGCAGCCGCGCGTTCATCG
>PLRT01000054.1 GCA_003164915.1 Hyphomicrobiales bacterium
GGCGCGTCGACCACCGAGCCGACGCCCATGATCACGCTCGGGTCGGCCTTGGCGAAATGGCGCGTCACCTCGAAGAACACATGCGCGGCGAACTCGCCGCGATTGGTGAACTCGATGCACTTCGCGCCGCCGTTGGCGCAGGCCTNNGGATCACCCCCTGGTCGATCATCGCGGTCAGCACAGTCAAACGATCGACGGTCATACCCTTCATCTCCTTTTCATCGGCGCGTCTCGACCGCCGTCATCGCGCCGCGATCGCGATCGCCACGCCGGCCATCACGCCGGCGGCGGCGCGGCGGACGTAGCGCATCGCGCGGGACGAACGCAGAAGCCGGCGCGCGCGGTCGGCGGCGAGCGCATAGGCGGCGAGCGTGGCCGACAACACGACGACCGCGATCGCCGCGGTCGCGACGAAAATGGTCGGCGTCAGCGCGTTGAGATCGACGACCAGCGGCATGATCGACAGAAAGAAGACGATCACCTTCGGATTGCCGAGGGTGAGCGACAGCGAGCCGGAAAAGGCGCGCCAGCCGCGCGTCGCCTTCGGCGGCGCGGCAGCCTCCTCGGCGTCGGCGAACGACGAGCGGGCCATACCCCAGGCGATGACGATGAGATAGGCGGCGCCGGCGAGCCTGAGCGCGACGAAGGCGCCGGCGAACAGGTGGGCGATCGCGGCGAGACCGGTGGCGGCGATCGCCAGCCAGATCAGATCGCCGACCACATAGCCGAGAATGAACGGCGCGACCCCGACCAGCCCATGGCCGAGCACGCGCGCAACCAGCGCCGCCACGCCAGGCCCCGGCGTCGCCACCGCGGCGAAATAGACCGCCGCGAACAGCAGCAGCGAGGAAACCGACACGCAAGCCTCCCGGCCGGCCAGCGCCACGGCCCAGCCAATGGCGGGCATCAACACTGCCGCGGCGTCGACGGTCAAGCGACAAAGCGTCGCTGGCATGTTAGCGCGCTTCGGCGCCGCTTCGCAAGCCGCGAGACTGACGTTCGCGACGTCGCGCGAGCGGGGCAAACATGCGGCGTTAGGCCGCGTCGCGAGCCGATCGTGGCGGGACTATGCGGTGAATGGGCAAGGATGCGCTTTTGCATCCCTGCAAACGAACGAGACGCTCCATGAGCGACACCAAGACTGCACGCTCGACGACCTTCTCCCGTCGCGCTCTGTTAAGCGCTTGCGGCGCAGCTCCAGCGCTTCTGGCCATCGGCGCCTTCGCCGCGCCGCCGAAAGTGTCACAGGCCAGCGTCGCCTTCCTCGACGGGCCACGCGGCGACAAGACATGCGGCAATTGCCGGCTGTTCCAGGCGCCTTCGTCCTGCCTCGACGTTCAGGGGCCGATCAGCGAGCATTGCAGCTGCCGCATCTGGCTGCCGCCGCTCGCCTGAGCCGAGAGACCCGCATCTGACCGTTCAGGCCGGGCCGCCCCGCCCGGGGCGGTTGATTTGCGTCCAGGGTGCGCGGCGCTTGAGTGGAATCGCACGCTCGCCAAGCGCTTCTTCCTCCCGAGCCGCGCGGCAAGCGCGCTACGCCGCCGGTCGATTCGACGTCGCGCTCAGCCTCGCCGACGCCATCGCGGCGTGACAGGACGACGCAGGTCCGTTTTTTCACGCCGGTCAACCGGGCATTAACCCTGTTCTTACGGTTGGGACTCTAGCTTGCAACGCAGTGACGTTGCGAGAACACATGTCGATTCCGACCGCCCCCCCTCTCGTTCGACTCGAGCGCGAAGTCGACGGTCCGGCGGCGCCGGCGACGAGGCTCGACGCGCCGCTCAAGGCGCTGTTCGTCACGCCGGAATCGAGCGATTTTCTTCAGGCGGGCGGGCTCGGCGAAATCTCGGCGGCGCTGCCGCGCGCGCTGCGCCCCGCCTGCGACGCGCGCGTGCTCATTCCAGCCTATCGTCCGGCTCTTCAAGATGTCGCGGCGATCGACATCGTCGCTCACCTGCCCGGCGCCGGCGCGATTCCGCCCTGCTCGATCGGCGCGCTGACGCTGCCCGACGGGCTCATTGTCCATCTCGTGCTGTGCTCAGAGCTCTATGATCGCGACGGCTCGCCCTACGCCGACCCGGCCGGCCATGAATTCCCCGACAACGCCATCCGCTTCGCGCGCCTGAGCCTCGCCGCAGCAGAGTTGGCGATGCGCGGGATCGCCGGCTGGCGGCCCGACGTGCTCCACCTCAACGACTGGCCGACCGCGCTCGCCGCCGGCTATCTGCGCTGGCGAGGCGGCAGGACGCCGACGGTGGCGACGATCCACAACCTCGCCCACCAGGGCCAGTACGACGCCTCCTATCTCGCCGATCTCGCCATTCCGACGTCCGCCTTCCGCCTCGACGGGGTCGAATTTTATGGCCGCATCTCGTTCCTCAAGGCGGGCGTCGTCTATGCCGACCACGTCACCACCGTCAGCGCAACCTACGCCGAGGACGTCGCCCGCCCCGAGTTCGGTTGCGGGCTCAATGGCCTGCTCGCCGAGCGGGCGCGCGAAGCGCGGCTGACCGGCATCCGCAACGGAGTCGACGCGAGCTGGGACCCGCGCGCCGACAAGAGCAACCCCTATCGCTTCGACGCGCGCCGGTGGAAGGAGCGCTACGCCGATTTCGTGCGCGGCGTCTTCGGCCTCGAGCTCTGCGGCGCGCCTTTGTTCGCCTTCGTCGCGCGGCTGGTCCACCAGAAGGGCTTCGATCTCGTGCTGAAGGCGAGCGAGGCGATCGTCGCGCGCGGCGGCCAGGTCGTCATCGTCGGCCGCGGCGAGCCGGAAGCCGAGCGCGCCGCCGAGGCGCTCGCCCGCCGCCATCCGCATGCCGTTGGCGCGCGCATCGGCTACGACGCCAAGGAGGCGCGCGCCGTGTTCGCGGGCGCCGATTTCCTGCTGATGCCGTCGCGCTACGAACCGTGCGGCCTCAGCCAGATGTATGCGCAGCGGTTCGGCGCGCTGCCGATCGCCCATCGCACCGGCGGCCTCGCCGAGACGATCGACGAGGGGCGCACCGGGTTCCTGTTCGACCGGCCCGACATCGCCGCGTTTTCCCAGGCGATCGACGAAGCCCTGGCCGTGTTCGCGGCGCCGCTCGAATTGCAGGCGATGCGCCGCGCGGCGATGGCCAAGGACTTCGGCTGGGCGGAATCGGCCGCCGCCTATGCCGCGCTCTATCGCCGGCTCGGCGAGGCCCGGCTCGCCGAGACCGCGCCGGCCCCCGCCAATCCGCCGCCGCGCCCGCCGGCGAAACGGGCTGCTGCGCGCGCCGCTGACGACGAATCCGCCGCCTCGCGCGCCGACGCGCGCGCGCTGCAGCGCCTCGCCGCCGCCGCCGCGACGTCGTTGACGCGCCGGCCCGCGCGCAGCTGAGAAGTCGCCCGGCCTTCTGGGGCGCCGCTTTCACGACCAGGATGTGAGGCGCGAGCCGACGGCTCGTTCAAGGGTGGATCGAGTCGAGCTCCGGCAGCAGGACGACGCTCTCCTGCTCGTGGGGATCGGTGCGCGCGACGACCGCGACGCAGGGCTCGGTCGCGCTCAGGTTGTAGGGCAGATGCGGCGTGTTGGCGGGGATGTAGACGAAATCGCCGGCGCGGCAGACGAAATGCTTCTCGAGCATTTCGCCGTGCCAGGTTCCGGCCTCGCCGGACAGCACGTAGATCGCCGTCTCGTGCGCTGCGTGCTTGTGCGCCTTGCCCCGCACGCCGGGCGGCATGGCGAGGATCTGCATGTGCAGCGCCCCGGCGCCGACCGATTCGGCCGAGATCGCCGCAGCGTAAGTGAACCCCTGTTTGCCGACGAAGGATTCGCCGGCGCGGACGACGGCGCAGTCGGGCGAAAAGGCGGAAGCGGCTTGGGGCTTGTTCATCGCAGGCTCCGAAGTGCGGGTCGAAGCCAGTCTAGAACGGATGCGGCGGGCGAGCGAACGGCCCTCTCCGCCGGGCGCGGAAGGGGCCGGCGCGAGCGCGGATCGGAACGTCTCGTCCCTGTTTGGCGCTCAACCCAGCGCGTCGCGCGCGATGCGCATCAGCACGCCTGAGGCGATCGGGATGAGCGCGTCGGGGAAGTCGTAATCGGCGTTGTGCAGGCTCGGGCAGGACTCCCCGGCGCCGAGCAGGAACAGCGCCGACGGCGCCTCGGCGGAGAAGCGGCCGAAATCCTCCGACGGGCGCATCGGCAGCCCGGACTTCCATTTCACGCCTTCGGCCTTGAGCGCGCGCACCACGCGCTCCACCGCCTCCGGCGCGTTCACCGCCGAATCGAAGGCGTCCTGATAGACGATCTCGACGTCGAGCCCGTCGGCGCTCGCCGCGTCGCGGATGAGGGCCTCGGCGCGCTCGACCAGCGAAGCCATCGTCGCGTCGGTCACCGAGCGCAGCGTCGCCCACAGTTCGCCGCGGCCCGGCGCGACGCCAAACGAGTGCGCGCCCATCTCGACATGAGTGATCGTCACGAGGCTGTAACCCTCGTCGATCGGCCCGCCGCGGCCGAGCGCGGCGATCTCCGGCATCAGCCGGGCGAGCGCCCGCATCGGCGAGAGCCCGGCTTCTGGCGCCGAAGCGTGGGCGGTCTTGCCATTGAAGATCGCGCGCAGGCCGCGCGAGGCGCAGGCGGCGGAGCCGTTGGCGATCGACGCCTCGCCCTGCGGCATCCCCGGCATGTTGTGCCAGGCGAAGACGAAGTCCGGCTGGATCGTGGAGAACATCGGGTCGAGGATCACCGCCTCGGCGCCGGCGCCGATCTCTTCCGCCGGCTGGAACAGCAGAACCACGCGCCCGCGCTGCGGCCGCTGGCGCGCAAAGCCGAGTCCGAGCGCGGCGAGCGTCGCCGCGTGGCCATCGTGGCCGCAGAGATGCGCCTGGCCGCGCGCCTTCGAGCGATAGGGCGAGCTGGAGACTTCGTCGATCGGCAGCGCGTCGAGCTCGGCGCGGAACATCACGCACGGCCCCGGCGCGGCGCCGTCATAGACGGCGGCGAGGCCGTGGCCGCCGAGATCGTCGATCACCCGGTCCGGCCGCGTCCGCTCGAGAAACGTGCGCACCGCCTGCGCCGTCTCGCGCTCCTCGCCCGACAGTTCGGGTCGTTGATGGAGTTCGTGGCGGAAGGCGACCACGTCGGCGGCGTCGGCGTCGGAAAGAAACATGGCGAACCTCCGTGCGCGATGGAGGCTACGGTCCCGTCCTCCGCTCGCAATGACGCGGCGCAAACATCGCTGGGCCGGCTCGTCGCCGCGCCCCGGACGGTCGGCGTCGCCGCACAAGCTCGCAAGCCCCGCGCGGCCGCGCGTTCATGCGAATTCCCTATGACTGACGCCCATCGGCGCGTCGCAGCGGCTTATTGTCGCGCTTGGACGTCGCCGCTTGCCGGACGACCCGGCGAAGAAGGCCGGCGTTCCGGTCGCGACCCCGACAGCGTCCTGCGAGCGACGCGTCCCGCCGCTCGGCTGCAGGCGCGGTCGCCGACCGCGCCTGCGCTCGTTTTCATCTCATGCCGATACGCCGGCGTCCTCAATCGGGCGAGACCATGCTGG
>PLRT01000131.1:0-3121 GCA_003164915.1 Hyphomicrobiales bacterium
GCGACGATGCGCGGCTCGACGGCGATGAGCTCGCCGATGCGCGCCGCTGCGCCCGCGGCCTGCGACACCTCGTTCCACACTTCCGACAATTGGCCGAGCGCGCCGGCGCCAAACGCGGCGTAGAGCACAAACTGCAACAGCTCGCCGCCGGTCATGCGGCCGCCGACCACGTCGTTGGCGCCGAGCCACAGCACGGCGACGACGCTGGCGAAGGCGAGGAACATCGCGGCGATGGTGACGACGGCGCGCGATTGCGCCATGGCGCGGGCTGCTTCGAAGGCCTCCTCGGCGGCGGCGCGGAAACGGGCGGCGGCGAAGGCCTCGGCGACGAAGGCCTGCATGACGCGCACCGCCGACAGGCTCTCGGCGGCGAAGGCGGTGGCGTCGGCGAGCCGGTCCTGGGCGCGGCGCGAGCGCGCCGTCACCGTCCGTCCGGCGGCGTAAAGCGGCAGCACGATGATCGGGATCGCCGCCAGCACGTAGGCGGAGAGCTTGGGCGAGGTGACGACCATCATCGCCACCGCGCCGATGAACATGAAAAAATTGCGTAGCGCGATCGACGCCGACGANNTGAGCTGGGTGGTGTCGGCGGTCAGGCGGGAAACCAGTTCGCCGGTCTTCTCGACGTCGAAGAAGGCGAGGTCGAGGCGGGTGAGATGGCCGAAAACGTCGCCGCGCAGGTCGGCCACGACCCGCTCGCCGAGCGTCATCACAAGGTAGTAGCGGACGCCCGAGGCGATCGCCAGCACGGCGACGACGCCGATCAGGCCGATGAAATAGAGATGGATGGCGCCGGAATGGGCGTCGGAAAAGCCGTAGTCGGTCATCTGCCGCACGGCGACCGGCACGACCAGCGTCGCGGCTGAGGCGACAATCAGTGCGGCGAGGGCGCCGATCACCCGGCCGCGATGGGCGAGGGCGTAGGGAAGCAGCGGCTTCAGCGCGCTGAGCGAGACACGGGGCGGCTTGGCCGTCGCGTCGGCAGGGGATGTCATCGGTCCGCAAGTCTCCGGAATGGTCGACGCCACCGCTTAATTCACCGCCGGGCGACAAAATCAACCCCGCACAGCGTCCGAGGGCGCTTGTGCGCCGCCGCCGCGTGGACTATAGAGGCGCCGAATTCACGGAGCCGCCGCGACCCGGCCGGCTCTTGTTTTGTTTGCCTAAGGACGGACCGATGAAGGCCGACACGCACCCCGACTATCACATGATCAAGGTCGTGATGACCAACGGCCAGGAGTTCATGACCCGTTCGACCTATGGCGAAGAGGGCGCGACGCTCCACCTCGATATCGACCCCAACACCCATCCGGCGTGGACCGGCGGGTCGCAGCAGCTGCTCGATCGCGGCGGCCGTCTGTCGCGCTTCAACACCCGCTTCGGCGCGATCGGCCTCGGCAAGAAGTAGGCGCTCGCGCGCCTCTACAGGCGGCGGATCGACGCGATCGCGCCGCCGCCGTTCTTTTCGATGCGGGCGCGGGCCTGGGCGAGCGGCTCGCTCGCCACTTTCATCGCCCAGCCGTTGGCGTGCAGCAGCGTCGCTCCGTCGCGCATGACGCCGACATGGCCCTTCCAGAACACGAGATCGCCGCGCTGCAGATCAGCGAGCGCGTCGCTATGGGGCAGCGGCTCGCCGAGCGCGGCCTCCTGCATGTCGCTGTCGCGCGGCGCGGGGATTCCCGCCGCCGTGAGCGCGGTCTGCGCCAGGCCGGAGCAGTCGATCCCCTCGCTGGTGCGCCCGCCCCACAGATAGGGCGTCTCGAGAAAACGCTCGGCGACGGCGACGAAATCGGGCTCGCGCGCGTCGATCGGCGCGAGATGCCTGGCATAGAGAAAGTGGCGGTCGGCGGTTACGGCGAAATCGCCGTCGAAGCGCGCGACGTCGACCAGTGCGCCGAGCGACAGCGCGAAGCGCGGCGGGCGCTTGATCGTCGGCGCGGGATAGGCGTGGGTTCGCAGCGCGGCGATCCTGTGGGTCGGCGCGCGCGCGGGCCCGAGCGCGGCCGCCGGCAGATAGCCGACATAGCCGTCGCGCGCGAGCTGGACCCAGCGCCAGTCGCCACGCGCTTCATAGACGACGACCGCCTCGCCATAGAGAGCCTCGCTGTCGAGCGGCGCTTCGGAATCGGGCGCCCGCCTGAGCGGCGCGATCGGCGCGACGACGCGGAACGCCTCGCCCGCGGCATAGCGGGCAGCCTCGACCTTGCCGCGCAGGAATTCGGCGGCGAGATCGGGACGCGCCGGGGTGAGGCGCGGATCGAAGCGAGGCGGGGACATGAGTCGCTCCAGCGGGCGGAGCGAGGCTTAGCCCAGCCGCGGCGCGGTCGCTACTGCTGCGCGTGGGCGGAGAATTCGCCGGCGCCGATGCGCTCGGGCAGGCCGGCGGCCAAAGCGGCGGCGCGCTCCTCGCCGTAATTGGCGATGAGCTCGCGGAAGACCGCGCCGAGCGCAGCGTCGGCGAAGGCGTCGACGTCGATTCCGTCGAGCACGGCCTCGGCGAACGCTTCGCTCACGTAAGCGAGCGCAGCGCGACGCGCATCGGCGGCTCTGAGCTCCTCGATCGTCAGTTTTGGCGGCGGCAGCATTGGTTAGCATTTTACGTCGCGCCGCTGCGTCTCGCGACCGGTGTCTTTAAGAAGGGTTAATTTTGGCAACCTCTCGAGGTTAGCAAACGGTCCGGGGGCTGACGAAGCCCGGGCGGCCGGCTATGAAGCGGCATGGCTGAAAGCTCCGAGACGCTCCGCCGCGGGGCGGTCGCCCATCAAGACGGGCTCGATCGTTGTCCCTGGGCGGGGACCGACCCGCTCTACGTCGCCTATCACGACCAGGAGTGGGGCGTTCCGGAATGGGACGACCGCGCGTTGTTCGAGAAGCTTGCGCTCGACGGCTTCCAGGCCGGGCTGTCGTGGATCACCATCCTGCGCAAGCGCNNAGATCGAGGCGACGATCGGGCTCGCTCGGGTGACGCTCGACCTCGCCCAGACGGGCGGCATCGCCCGCCATTTTTGGGGCTTCGTCAACGGTAAGCCGGTCGACGGCCAGCGCCAATCGACGCGCGAGGTTCCGCCCGAGACCGCCGTCTCGCAGGCCATCTCAAAGGACCTCAAGGCGCGCGGCGCGC
>PLRT01000131.1:3127-21838 GCA_003164915.1 Hyphomicrobiales bacterium
TGATCGACCCGTCGCCGCTCGACATCGAGATCGCCGACATCGCCCATGGCCTGGCGCGGGTCGCGCGCTGGAACGGCCAGACGCGTGGGCCGGAGATCTTCTCGGTCGCTCAGCATTCGCTGCTGGTCGAGGCGATCTTCGCTGCGGAGACGCCGGCGCCGCCGCGCGCCGCACGACTGGCGGCGCTGCTGCACGACGCGCCGGAATACGTGATCGGCGACATGATCTCGCCATTCAAGTCGGCGATCGGCGGCGATTACAAGCTGGTCGAGAAGCGGCTGATGGCGGCGATCCTCGTTCGCTTCGGGCTGCCGGCCGAGCCGGCTGGGGAGGTCGCCAAGGCGATCAAGGCGGCCGACCGCGTCGCCGCCTATCTCGAGGCGACCGCGCTCGCCGGCTTCGGCGTCGCCGAGGCGCGCAAGTTCTTCGGCGCGCCGAAACTGGCGCTCAGGAGCTTCGCCGGCTATCTCGAACCGCTGCGGCCGGCGGGAGCGCAGGAGGCGTTTCTCGGCCGCTTCGCCGAGCTTGACCAGCTCNNGGCGCGCGCTCGCTGGTGACGCTGCTCAATCCGGGCACGCCGGTCGCGCGGCCGGCGGCGATTGCGGCCGAGCGCCATCTCTACATCGGCGTCGCCGACATCGTCGAAGCGCAGCCGGGCCAGGTGCTGCCGACCGAGGCGCATGTGCGCGAACTCGTTGATTTCGCCGGCGCCTGGGACCGGGCCGAGCCGCTGCTGATCCATTGCTACGCAGGCGTCAGCCGCTCGACCGCCGCGGCCTTCATCGCCGCCTGCGCGCTCGCGCCCGAGCGCGACGAGGGCGAGATCGCGCGCGCATTGCGCGCCGCCTCGCCGACCGCGACGCCGAACGCGCGCCTCGTCGCGATCGCCGACGCGGCGCTCGCGCGCGGCGGGCGGATGAAAGAGGCGATCGCCGCGATCGGCCGGGGCGAGGAATGCTTCGAAGGCGAGCCGTTCGCGCTGGCGCTCGCCTGAGCGAAGCGCCGGCGCGATTGAAGCGAGAGGCTCAGGTCCGCGAGACGACGGCGCGATAGATCAATAGAACGACCACGGCGCCGATCACCGCGACGACGATGCTGTAGAGGTTGAGGCCGTTGACCGTGCCGTAGCCGAGCGCGCTGCTGATGTAGCCGCCAACAACGGCGCCGACCACGCCTAGCGCGATGTCCATGATCAATCCCGACCCGGTCTTGTTGACCAGCTTGCTGCCGATGAAACCGGCGATAAGGCCCAGAATGATCCAAGAAAGAAAGCCCATGGCGAGAACCCCCTCGAAAAGCTCGCCCGTCTTCAAGCCCCAGGGCCGCGGCGCGAGTCGCGCGATGTTGCGCGAGCGGGGCGTGAAAGGCAAGACGGCGGACGCGCAGCGGAACCGTCGCGGCGTCTTTCGTTTGTGGATTACGGGTCTGAAATGATTGACGTTCTTTTCGCCGCCGGCGGTGCGGCGCGCGTCGGCCGCGATGTCGCGCCGGCGAGGAGTCCCAATTGCCGGCGTCGCGCACTAGGATGCCGCCCCGGCGGGTGAGCGGGGAGTTTGGACAATGCGCGCTGTTGGCGTTGGGATGCTGGTCTTGGCGCTGGCTGTCGGCGGCAGCGCCGTCGCGCACGACCGCACCCATCACGGGCCGCCGACGAACCTCTGCTATCGCGTCGACGGGACAGCCTATAAGCCGGGCGACTATTGCTATACGAGCTGCGCGCCGGCGACCGCCTGCGAGGTCGAAATGTGCTTCGCCGACGGAACCTGGATGAAACTCTTCGCCTGCAAGCAGCGCGACTGCCGCAAGCTGTGCTGATCGCATCGGCGCAGGACGCGGCGGGTCGAGGCGGGTGACGCATGGCGCATTGGCTCTACCTGGCTCTGGCGATCGTTTTCGAGGTGTTCGGCACCACCATGCTCAAGCTCGCGGCGGTCGCGCCGAACTGGGCGTCGGCGGCGGGGGTCGCGGTCGGCTATGGCGCGGCCTTCGTCTGTCTCGGCCTGGCGCTGCGCGTGGTGCCGGTCGGCGTCGCCTATGCGATCTGGTCGGGCGTCGGCACGGCGCTCGTCGCCCTGGTCGGTTGGGCGGCCTTCGGACAGCGCCTGACGCTCGCCGGGGGCGCCGGGATCGCGCTGATCATCGCCGGCGTCGTCGTCGTCCAGTTCAATTCGACGGCGCATTGACGGCGCTCAAAAGCCCGCGCCGCCGCCGCGGCTAGAGGCTTTGCGCCACTTGCCGCTTGCGGCGTCCGGCCCTAAAGGCAGGGCGGGCGAAAAGGGCGCCGGGGGCTCGACCCGGCTGGGCTTCCTGAGGAGACTTTCCGATGTCGCATAAGATTCTGGTCGCGCAAGGCGGCGGGCCGACGGCGGTGATCAACCAGTCGCTGGCCGGCGTGGCGCTCGAGGCGCGGCGCTTCTCGGACATCACGGGCGTCTACGGCGCGGTGCGCGGCGTGCGCGGCATCATCGAGGAAGATCTCGTCGACCTCGCCCAGGAAACCACCGCCAATCTCGAAGCCGTCGCCGCCACCCCGGCCGCCGCGCTCGGCTCGACCCGGGACAAGCCCGACGTCAAGTACTGCCAGGAAATCTTCAAGGTCCTCAAGGCGCACCAGATCGACACGTTCTGTTACATCGGCGGCAACGACTCCTCCGACACGGTGCGCATCGTCGCCGAAGAGGCCGCCAAGGCCGGCGAACACATTCGCGCGATCCATATCCCGAAGACGATCGACAACGACCTGGTCGGATTCGACCACACGCCGGGCTTTCCTTCCGCGGCGCGCTTCGTCGCACAGGCCTTCGCCGGCGCGAACCTCGACAACGCCGCGCTGCCGGGCGTCTATTGTGCGGTGATCATGGGTCGCCACGCCGGCTTCCTCACTGCGGCCTCGGCGCTGGCGCGCAAGTACCCGAGCGACGGCCCGCACCTGATCTACCTGCCGGAGCGCACCTTCGTCGTCGACAAGTTCCTCGCCGACGTGAAGGAGACCTACGCCAAGTACGGCCGCTGCGTGATCGCGGCGTCCGAAGGCATCCACGACGAATCCGGCGCGCCGATCATCACCAAGCTTGCCGGCGGCGCGGTGGAGAAGGACGCGCACGGCAACGTCCAGCTCTCCGGCACCGGCGCGCTCGCCGACCTGTTGTGCGAGGAAGTGAAAAACAAGCTCGGCATCAAGCGCGTGCGCGGCGACACCTTCGGCTATCTGCAGCGCTCCTTCGTCGGCTGCGTCTCCGACGTCGATCAGCGCGAGGCGCGCGAAGTTGGCGAGAAGGCGGTGCAATACGCGATGTGGGCCGGCAAGAACGGCTCGGTGGCGATCCGCCGCGTCGCCAATTACGCGGTCGACTATCCGCTGATCCCGCTCGAGGACGTCGCCGGCAAGACGCGAGTCATGGAAGACGAACTGATCGCGCCGGCGGGCAACGACGTCACGCCGAAGTTCTTCGACTACCTGCGGCCGCTGCTCGGCAAGGGCGTACCGGAAGTCGCGCGCCTGCGCGCCGGCAAGGTCGCCAAGGCGAAGAAGTGACGAAATGTAGCCGCGGTCGCTGACCGCGGCAGAGGGCGCGGCCAGCGGCCGCGCCTACAACATTCCTGGAAGACGCGGCCGCCGGCCGCGTCGGCGCGGTCGGCGACCGCGCCTACAATTCGCCGGCTTCCTCTGGCTTCTTCCCGTCGAGCCCCAGCGCGCGCAACAGCGGCCCGGCGGTGAGGCCCTGCACCAAGGCCGAGAACGCGACGACGGCGAAGGCGCCGACGAGAATTTCGTCGCGGTACGGCGCTGTGGGCGGCAGCGCCAAAGCCAGCGCCAGCGCCAGGGCCCCGCGCAGCCCGCTCCACCACAGGAAATGCGCTTCGGGCCAACGGAACGCCCAGCGCGTGCGGGCGAAGGCGAACGCGATCGGATAGACGGTCGCGGCGCGGCCGGCGAGCGCCAGCGCGACAACGATTGCGATGGCGCCGACGCCGAACCCGGCGCCGCGCGTCGCCGCGTCCGCCATCGCCAGTCCGATCAGCAGGAACACCAGCGAATTGGCGACGAAGGCGGCGAACTCCCAGAAGACGACGACCGACTGCCGGCCCTGCGCGCTCAATGCGAAGCGGCCGGTTTCGGCCGCGAGCCCGCCGAGATTGCCCAACACCAGGCCGGCCGCGACCGTCGCCAGCACGCCCGAGGCGCCGATGCGCTCGGCGATCAGAAACGAACCGTAGGCGACGACCGCCGTCAGCGCGGTTTCGACCAGGTGGTCGTCGGTGCGCCCGGCGAGCGCAATCGCCAGCGCGCCGACGACGGCGCCGACGGCGATGCCGCCGCCGCCGATCAGCAAAGCCTGCGCGGCGATCGCCAGCGGCGTCGGCGCGCCGCTCTGGGTGAGGGTAGGCAAGATCAGCGCGAACAACAGGGCCGCGGCGCCGTCGTTGAACAGGCTCTCGGTCTCGACGACCAGCCGCAGCCGGCCCTTGACGCCGGCCTCGCGCAGCATGGCGATGACGGCGATCGGGTCGGTGGCGGAGATCAGCGCGCCGAAGGCGAGCGCGGGCGCCGTCGGCCAACCGAGAATGCCGATCAACCCGGCCGCGACGACGGCGGCGCCGATCAGCACGCCGATCGTCGACAGGACCAGCACCGGCGTGAGATCGCGCTTGAGCTCTCGCCACGAAATGCTGATCGCCGCTTCGAAAAGCAGCGGCGGCAGGATGACCTCGAACAGGACGTCGTGGGTCAGCGCGAGGCTGAGGTTGAGCCGCGCCAGCGCCAGCGCGAGGCCGGTGGTCACCAGGCCGACGGTGTAGGGCAGCCGCAAGCGGCGGGCGACGATCGCCACCGCCATGGCGACGCCGAGCAGCTCGATTCCCGAGGCGATGATCCGATCCATCGGGCCACTTTAGCCGGCGCGCGCGCCGAGCGGAACGGTCCGCGCCCGCCGCCTGCGACCGCGAGACGTCTGGCGGCCCGGCGCGCGCCCGCCTATGTCGGTCCGCGTCGACAGCCGCATGCGGACGAGGAGATCGCCAATGAAAGCCGCCATTGTTCGCGCCGCCGGCCAGACGCCGGCCTATGGCGATTTCGTCGAGCCGACGCCGGCGCCGGGCGAGAATCGCATTTCGGTCGCCGCGGCGGCGCTGAGTCCGCTCGCGCGCGCGCGCGCCGCCGGCGCGCATTATAGCGTCTCGGGCGCTTATCCCGCTGTCGCTGGCGTCGATGGAGTCGGCCGGCTCGACGATGGTCGCAGGGTGTATTTCGTGGCGCCGAGGCCGCCGTGGGGCGCGATGGCGGAGCATGCGGTCGCGCCCGCGACCCAATGCGCGCCGGTGCCCGACGCGCTCGACGACGTGATGGCGGCGGCGATCGCCAATCCTGGCATGTCGTCGTGGGCGGCGTTCAAGGAGCGCGCCAGGCTCGAAGCCGGCGAGAGCGTGCTGATCAACGGCGCGACCGGCTCGGCCGGCCGCCTCGCCGTCCAGATCGCGCGGCATTTCGGCGCGAAGCGGGTGGTCGTGACCGGTCGCAACCCCGACGCGCTGCGGGCGCTCGACGCCGACGCGATGATCCCGCTGGTCAATGACGACGCCGGGCTCGAAGCGAGCTTCGGCCGCGCTTTCGAAGCGGGGATCGATGTCGTCATCGACTATCTCTGGGGCAAGAGCGCCGAGCGTCTGCTCGCCGCCGCGGCGAAGATCCTGCCCGACGGGAAGCCGCTGCGTTTCGTCCAGATCGGATCGATCAGTGGGTCGAACATCGCCCTGCCGGGCGCCGCGCTGCGCGCCAAGGCGATTACGCTGATGGGCAGCGGCCTCGGCAGCGTTCCGCTCGGCCGTCTAGCCGTCGACATCGGCGAATTCCTTCAGGCGGCCGCTTCGCGCGACTTCCGCATTCCCGCGAAGGCTGTTCCACTGGCGGACGTCGAGCGGGCTTGGGGCGAAGCCGGCGACGCGCGCACGGTCTTCACGATCGCCGCTCGCTGAAACGACGCGTCTCAGAGCGTCGTCCCGAAGAGCGGCGCTCCGGCGGCGAGGAATCGTTCGGGATCGACCGGTTCGCCGTCGACCCGAACCTCATAATGCAGATGTGGGCCGGTCGATCGGCCAGTCGAGCCAAGACGGCCGAGCAGCGCGCCCGCCGTCACCTCCTCGCCTTCCGCGACCAGGATCTCCGACAGGTGGCCGTAGCGGGTGACGAGGCCGTTGCCGTGGTCGATCTCGACCATGTCGCCATAGCCGCCCATCGGCCCGGCGTGAGTCACGCGGCCCCCGGCGGTGGCGTGGATTTCGCTGCCGTAGTCCTGGACGAGATCGACGCCCGGGTGCAGCTCCGGTTTGCCGAGAAACGGATCGGTGCGATAGCCGAACGGCGACGACACCACGGCATCGCCGATCAGCGGCGCGCGCACGGGCAGGATCGGCATCAGGCGGCTCAAGCGATCGGCCTCGGCGACGTCGCGCGCGGCAGCGGCGAGCGTCTTGTCGAAGGCGGGCGCGGCGGGATCGACGGAGAGCGGAATATAGGGCCCGCCGACGCCACCCTTGACGGCGGGTGGGACAAGCGAGTCCGCGGCAAGCCCAGTATGCGCGATCACCGAGGCGAGTTTGGCGGCGCCGGTGCGCGCGTCTGCGGCGATTTCGTCAAGCGCCTTCTCCTGCCGGCGCTCGGCGCGATCGAGCGAAAGCGACATCAGGCCGAGCCGCGCCGTCGCGCCGAGATCGGGATTGTCGGCGGCGGCGATCAGATCGGCGCCGACGCCGCGGTCGGCGGAGGCTTGCGGACCGGCGACCGGCTGCGGCTTCGCTTCGTCGAGCGGTCGCGGCTTCGGCGCGGCGGCGGCGACGGTCGGCTCTGCTGAAACGAGCGATCCGATCGGCGCGAAAGCCCGGGTGGCGCCCGCTACGCTGTCGGTCGGCGTGAGCGGACTGGCGGCGCTTATCGCCAACAGAGCCGATCCGGCGGTCGGCTTGGCGGCGGCGACCGTCGAACCATGGCGTGACGGCTCCGCGGCGGCGAGGCTGCGCGTCGTCTGCTCGGCGAGCGCGGCGACAATCGCGCCGCGCTGTTCGAGCCGCGCTTGGCGCGACAACAGTTCGTGCAGCTTGCCCTCGAACGAACTCTGGTCGAGCAGCTGCCGGCCGGCGACCCGGTCGAGATCGGCGCGCGCCTCGGCAAGCCGGTCCTCGTAGGCGTACTGCTGCTCGGCTTCGCGCGCAGCGAGCGCGCCGAGCATGTCGTCGTGAAACGCGAGGTAAAGCGTCGCGGCGGCCGCCCAGACGAGCGACAACGCGACGACCGTCGATGCCGACCACAGGATGAGCGGCCGCACGGCGACCGTCCGAACGGCGTCGCCGCGAGCGTGGGAAAAGTAGAACTGCGTCCTAACCTTGGCGGCCTGAGAACGCTGATCTCGCAACGACATGCTGAAACACGCTCCGACCCCGTGGGATCGGGGCCATCCGTCGAGCGATTACAGCCTATTAGGGTTAATGGTTGGCAAACGTCGCCTGCGCCGCTTCGAGCGCCGCCAGGACTTCGTCGGCGTGGCCCGCGACTGACACTTTGCGCCAAAGGCGGATGATCCGGCCCTCGGGGTCGACGATCGCGGTCGTCCGCTCGACCCCCATGTATTTGCGGCCGTACAGACTTTTCTCCTTCCACACGCGATAGGCTTCGAGCGTAACGTGGCTCGGGTCCGAGGCGAGCGTCAGCGCGAGCCCGTGCTTGCGCTTGAAATTGGCGTGGCGGCGCACGCTGTCGGGCGAGACGCCAATCACCGCCGCGCCGGCCTTGGCGAAGCGCGGCGCGAGGCGGTTGAAATCGAGCGCCTCGGCGGTGCAGCCGGGGGTGTCGTCCTTCGGGTAGAAGAACAGCACGACGAATTGGCGGCGCAGATCGCCGAGCCGGAGATTGCGGCCGGCGTCGGTCGGCAGGTCGAAATCCGGAGAAAGATCGCCGACGTCTAAATTTGTGACCATTTCGTCCTCGTTTAGGCCAATTTCCCCGGCAAGGTGCGGGAAGAGGCCGCCGGGTGGCCAGGGGCAGATTGACCTACGTCGACTGTGGGCTCAAGACCTTGACGCTGGGGGCGATTCCCCGCGAGCAGGCGGGCGTCGCTCGCCGACTTGGCGCGGTGACAGGCGGGCCGCTGCGGCGGCCCGACCCGCGAGGGTGCGGGCCGAACAAGCGGAGACCTGCGGAGTTTGATCGGCGGCATCGACGCAGCGGCGAGGTCCAGGGCGCGGGCCGCGATACGGCATCTGCTGCGGAGCGGCGGCGCCGCCGCGTTGCCGGTTCGGCGTCAGCCGATGCTGGGGAAGCGCGCGCGCCGCGCCGTCCTCGGCGTCGTTGTCGTCGCAGTTCTCCTGATTGTCGCCTCGATCGGGGGCCTGGCGCTGCTGCTCGCCTCCGGGCCGATCAACCTCGAAGGCCTCAACCCGCGCATCGCCAGCAGCCTGCAGGAGCGACTCGGCCCGCGCTACGTCGTCTCGATCGGTCCGACCGCCCTGATGCGCGGCGACGGCGGCCTCGCGCTCGGCTTCGGCGGCATTTCCATTCGCGACGCCGCCGGCAGGCCCGTTTTGTCGGCGCCGGGCGGCCGGGTCGGGCTCGACCTCTGGTCGCTGCTCACGCTGCAGGTCAAGGTCCGCAGGCTCGAGCTCGAAGGGCTCGACCTGCGCCTGCGCGTCCGGCCCGACGGGGCGCTGTCGATCGCCGCGGCGGCCGATCCCGACGCCGCCACCTTCGATCTGCCGGCGCCGGTCCAGCCGGACTCCGAATCGACCGCGGGGCCGGATTTCAACCTCGTGGCGATCGGCTTGATCGACGCGATCACTGGCGCCGACCAGCCGCTCGACCGCGTCAGCCTCGTCCACGGCCATCTCGAAGTGCTCAACGAGGCGCTGGCCAAGCGAACCGTCTACGACGATTTCCAATTGTCGTTCGAGCGGCGCGACGAGACGGCGACGGTCGCACTCGCTGCGAAAGGGCCGCAGGGTCGGTGGAGCGTCGACGCCAAGGCGCAGGGCGGATCGCAGCGGATGGTGTCGCTCGTCGCGCATGACCTCGACTTCGACGATGTGCGGCTCTTCAACGCCAATCGCCCGCCGTTCGAGGCCGACATGCCGATCTCGCTGCGCCTCGACGCAAAGCTGCGCGCCAATTCGACGATCGAGAGCCTGTCTGGACGCTTCACCCTCGGCGCCGGCTATTTCAAACTCGAGGACCCCGACCACGAGCCGTTCTTCATCGACGAGGCGACCGGGGACGTCGCCTGGGACCCCGCGGCGCGCCGCTATCGCTTCGACAATCTGCAGATGCTGTCGGGCGCGACCCACGTCTACGCGGTGGGCTGGGCGTCCCCGCCGACGCGCGCCGAACCGGCCTGGATCAGCCACTTCGAGTCGAAAGACGCCGTGTTTGCGCCCGAGCGCCCGGGCGAAAAGCCGATCGTGATCGAGCAGGCGGGTTTCGACGCGCACTACTACGCCGGGCAGGGGCGCCTGGTCCTCGATCGGCTGTCGGTGCGCGGACCGACGGTCAATGGTTCGATGACCGCGGAGACCGGGAACGCGCCCGGCGGCTCGACGCTGAAGATGAAGCTCGAGCTCGGCTCGAGCGCAGTGGTCGACCTGCTGCGCCTGTGGCCGAGCTTCATCAACGCCGACGCGCGCGCCTGGTGCATCCAGAACATCCACGGCGGCCAGCTCGAGTCCGCGACCATGACGGTCGACTGGGACGCTGCCGCGTTCGCCGCCGCCGCCCACAAGCAGGCGGTGCCGGCCGACAGCGTGCTCGGCGTGATGTCGGCGCGCGACGTCGTCGTCGACCTGATGCCCGGCCTGCCGGCGCTGACCGTCGCCGACGCCAGCGCGCGCATCACCGGCCGCCAGTTTTCCGCCAACGCCAAGAGCGGCGTGGTCGAGCTCACGCCGAACCGACGCATCCAGGTTTCCGAGATCGCCTATCTGGTGCCCGACACGGCGCCGGCGGCGGTCGTGCCGGCCAAGGCGAGCGGCCATCTCCAGGGCGGCGCCGACGCCCTGGTCGATCTGCTGGGCCGCGACGCGCTCAAGCGCTACGCCGGCTTCACGCTCGATCCCGCTCTGGTCAAAGGACAATTCGAGGGCGATCTCGCGATCGACCTCAAGCTTGGCAAGAGCGTCAAGCCGGAGGACCAGCAGTTCCGCGCCAGCGGCTCGCTCGCCAACCTGCGCGTCGACCATTTTCTTGGCGCAGAGCGGCTCGATCAGGCGACCCTCTCCGTCGATGCCGAGGCCGGCGCTATCAAGATCATCGGCCAGGGCCAGATCTACGGCGCGCCGGTCGCGATCGACGTCGCCAAGGGGCCGACCGACGAAGGCGCGATCACGCTCGCGCTGGCGCTCGACGGCGCGGCCCGCGCCAAATTCGGCCTGCCGATCGCCGACCTGCTCAGCGGACCGACGCCGGTCCGCATCAAGGCGCCGCTGTCGAAGGCGAGCGCCGAGATCGAAATCGATCTCACCCGCGCCGCGATCGACAGCCCGCAGACCGGGCCGCTGAAATCGGCGGGCAAGCCTGGCAAGGCGAGCTTCACCGTCAAGCCGGCGTCCGACGGCGGCGTCGCGGCGACGTCGATTGTGGTTGACGCCGGCGGCCTTGCGGCTCGCGGCGCGGCGCAATTTACCTCCGACGGCGCGCTCGTCTCGGCCAAGCTGACCCAGTTGCGCCTGTCGGCGGCCGACGAACTGCGCCTCGACATCGAGGATTCGCCGAGCGCGCTGAAGGCGACGGTGCGCGGCGCGACGTTCGACGCGCGGGCGCTGATCAAGGGATTCCTCGGCGCCGGCGGTCCGCCGGGCGCCGGCAAGGACATCGACGTCGACGCCAAGATCGGCTCGGTGATCGGCGACAACGGTCAGTCGTTGAGGGATTTCGAACTGACCGGCGTCTGGCGCGGCGCGATCAAGGCGATGCAGGCCAACGCGCGCATCGGCGAAGGAACCCTGTCGGCGCAACAGGACGAATCCGGCGTGCTGCGCGCGCGCGTCACCGACGCCGGCGCTCTGGCGCGCTTCCTCGACCTCTACGGCCGGATGGAGGGCGGCGCGCTCGAACTGACGTTGCATCAGAACGCGGAGGGCGGCGAAGGCACGGCGAACATCTCGAACTTCGTTCTGCGCGACGAGCCGGCTCTCGCCCAACTCGCAGCGGCGGGACAGCCGCCCTACGAAGGCGCGCTGGCGCAACGACCGACGCTCGACGTCAACGCGGCCCGCTTCGACAAAATGTCGGCGACGTTCGTCCGCGCGCCGGGACGGCTGACGCTGCGCGAGGCGGTGATCTTCAACGCCCGCGTCGGATTGACGACCGAGGGCTACATCGATTTCGCCCACGACCACGTCGATCTCAACGGCACCTACGTGCCGGCCTACCAGGTCAACAACCTCGTCACCCACATTCCGGTGTTCGGCCCGCTGCTCGGGGGCGGCCGGCATGAAGGCCTGTTCGGCGTCAACTACCGCATCGTCGGTCCGGCGAGCGGGCCGACGCTCTACGTCAATCCGCTGTCTGCGATGACGCCCGGCTTCCTGCGCAAAGTGTTCGGCGCGCTCGACGGCACGACGCCGGCGAACGCGTCGCCGGACGCCGCGGACGCGCCGAGCGCCTATGCGCCGACCCGCTCGCTCGGTCGCTAGGGATCGTCAGACCGCCCGCAGCAGCACGTGCTTCTTGCGGCCGAGCGACAGCTTGACCACGCCGGAGGCCATCAGCGCGTCGCGGCCGATCACCGCCCGCTCGTCGGCGAGGGCGACGTCGTTGACCTTGAGACCGCCGCCGCGGATCTGCCGGCGCGCTTCGCCGGTCGAGGCGACGAGGCCGGCGCGGACGAAGGCGGTGAGGGCGCCGAGGCCCGCCTCGAACTCGGCCGCGGCGACGTCGACAGTCGGCAACGACTCGGCCAGCGCGCCTTCCTCGAAGGTCTGTCGCGCGGTCGCCGCGGCTTCTTCGGCCGCCACGCGGCCGTGCAGCATCGCGGTCGCCTCGTTGGCGAGGACCTTTTTGGCCTCGTTGATCTCCGCGCCGCCGAGCGCCTCGAGCCGCGCGATCTCGCCAAGCGGCGCCACGGTGAAAAGCTTGAGGAATCGGCCGACGTCGGCGTCCTCGCAGTTGCGCCAGAACTGCCAGTAGTCGTAAGGCGCGAGCATCGACGCGTCGAGCCACACCGCGCCCGCCGCGGTCTTTCCCATCTTCGCGCCGGAGGCGGTGGTGATCAGCGGCGAGGTCAGCGCGAACAGCTGTTCCGTCCCCATGCGCCGGCCGAGGTCGAGGCCGGTGACGATGTTGCCCCACTGGTCGGAGCCGCCCATCTGCAACACGCAGCCGCAGCGTCGGTTGAGCTCGACGAAGTCGTAGGCTTGCAGGCACATGTAATTGAATTCGAGGAATGAAAGCTCATGCTCGCGGCCGAGCCTGAGCTTCACCGAATCCATCGCCAGCATGCGATTGACCGAGAAATGGCGGCCGACCTCGCGCAGAAAGGTGATGTAGTTGAGCGTCGCCAACCATCCGGCGTTGTCGGGCATGACCGCGTCATGTCGGCCGTCGCCGAACGTGATGAAGCGGTCGAAGACCTTGCGGATGCCGGTCTTGTTGGCCTCGATCTGCTCGACGCTCAGCAGTTTGCGCGACTCGTCCTTGCCCGACGGATCCCCGACCATGGTCGTGCCGCCGCCCATCAGCGCTAGCGGCTTGCCGCCGGTCTGCTGCAGCCAGCGCAGCATCATAATCTGCAACAGCGAGCCAACGTGCAGCGACGGCGCCGTGCAGTCGAAGCCGATATAGGCGACCAGGGAGCCGCTCAGCGCTTTGGCGTCGAGACCGGCGTAGTCCGAGCACTGATGGACATAGCCGCGCTCGATCAGCACGCGCAAGAAGTCGGATCGGGGCTTGAACGCGTCGGTCACCTTTGGCTCCTGGGCCGGTAGCGGCGGTTGTTTAGGAGGCCCCGGACGGTTATGCAACCGGACGAGCCGGCCTCTTCCCAACCGACCGCGCGAGAGGCACAGTGGGGCCGACCTGCGCCCGCGGCGCCTTCCGACGCATGGGAGAAAACGTATGGACGTCGACGAACTCGACGCGGCGATCTTCTCGCATGCTCGTGAACACGGGCCGCGGCCGGCGGCGATCGCGCTTCGCGATCCGCGTCCGGGCGCGCGCCAATGAGCGAGCGTCCCGGCGAAGACGACCTCATCGCGCGCTTTTTCGCGCCGCTCGCCGGCCCGGCCGGGCTCGGACTCAAGGACGACGTCGCCCTGGTCGAGCCGCCGCCGGGCCGCGACCTCGTCGTCACCACCGACGCGCTGGTCGGCGGCGTCCATTTCTTCGTCGACGACCCGCCCGGCGCGATCGCCCGCAAGGCGCTGCGGGTCAATCTCTCCGACCTCGCGGCCAAGGGCGCCGAACCGCTCGGCTTTACCCTCGGCCTCGTGCTGCCGGACGATTGGACAGCGGAATGGCTCGCGGCCTTCGCCGCCGGTCTCGGCGACGACGCGGCCGCCTATCGTTGCCCGTTGATCGGCGGCGACACGGTCAGGACATCGGGTCCGTTGACGCTGTCGATCGCTGCGCTCGGCGCGGTCGCGCCGGGGAGCTTCGCCGCGCGCGGCGGCGTGCGCGCCGGCGACCGGCTTTACGTCACCGGCACGATCGGCGACGCCGCCTTTGGCCTGCTGCAGCGGACAGGGAAGGGGCCCGCGCTCGGCGAGGCTGACCGCCGCTGGCTGCTCGACCGCTACCTGTTGCCGCAGCCGCGGCTCGCGCTTGCTCCGGTGGTCGCGCGTTTCGCCAGCGGCGGCATGGACGTGTCCGACGGTTTCGTCGGCGACCTGACCAAGATGCTGCGCGTCAGCGGCGTCACCGCGAAGATCGAGATGACGCGCCTGCCGCTGTCGCCCGCCGCTTCGGCGGCGATCGCCGCCGATCCGAGCCTGTTTCCGCTCGCCGCGACCGGCGGCGACGATTATGAACTCATCCTGGCGGTTCCGGCTGCCGCGACCGCCGGCTTCGAGGCCGCCGCCGCGACCGCCGGCGTCGCCGTGACGGCGATCGGCGAGGCCATGGCCGGGGAGGGAGCGCCCCGCTTCGTCGATCAGGAGGGGCGCACGTTCAAGTTCGCGCGCGGGTCGTTCAGCCACTTCTGAAGAAGGGAATCCGAACGTTGACCGCCGAAGCGCCCGTTTCCGTCCACCGTCTGCTCGCCGCAAAAGCGCTGGCGCGCGAAGCCGGCCAAATCGCCAAGCGCCGCTTTCTCGATCGTTCGTCGTTCACCGTCGGCTTCAAGGGGCCTCAGGACTATCTGACGGAGGTTGACGGCGAAGTCGAACGCTTCATTGCGACGCGGCTGCACGCGGCCTTCGCCGACGACGGCTTCATCGGCGAAGAGGGCGAGGGGCGGGTCGGCAAGGCCGGGGCGCCGATCTGGGTGGTCGATCCGATCGACGGCACCTCGAATTTCGCGCGCGGGGCGCCGCATTTCTGCGTCTCGATCGCCGCCGTCCTCGGCCGCCAGGTCGAAGTCGGGGTGATCTACGATCCGATGGTCGACGAATTGTTCGCGGCGCGCCGTGGCGGCGGGGCGACGCTCAACGGCGTTGCAATCCGCGCCGCGACGACGAGCGATCTCAAGACGGCGATCGTCGAGATCGGCTGGAACATGCGCTCCGCCCGCGACGCCTTTCTCGGCCTGATGGGGCGCGTGGTCGAAGCCGGCGCGGCGGTGACCCGCGGCGGCTCCGGCGCACTCGCGCTCGCCTATGTCGCGAGCGGCCGGCGCGACGGCTATTGCGAGAACCACATGAACGCGTGGGACTGCCTGGCGGGCGTCGCGCTCGTGCGCGAAGCGGGGGGTTATGTCAGCGATTTCCTCGCCGGCGACGGTCTGCGGCGCGGCGCGCCGATCGTCGCGTGCGCGCCCGGCCTCGAGGACGCGCTGATCGCGACCGCGGCGATTCCGGGGCTTGCGTCATGAGCGCGCCGCCGGTCGCGCTCGCCGACGGCGACGCGCGGCTGACGATTGCGACGCGCGGCGCCGAGGCTGTCGCCTGGAGCGTCGGCGGCGTCGAATTGCTGTGGCCGGGCGATGCGGCGATCTGGAGCCAGATCTGTCCGATCCTCTATCCGGTGGTCGGTTGGACGCGCGACGGCGCGCGCGTCGGCGGCAAGAGTTATCCGCTCGGGCTGCATGGCTTCGCCGCAGCCGAGGACTTCGCGGTCGAGGCGGCGACGGACGAGTTCGCCCGTCTGATCCTTCGCGACAACGAAAGAACGCGCGCGCTATATCCGTTCGCCTTCGCGCTCGCGGCCGAATATCGCCTCCTCGGCGCCGCGCTCGAAATGACGCTGGAAGTCGCCAATCCCGGCGACGGGCCGGCGCCTTATGCCTGCGGGCTCCACCCCGGCTTCCGCTGGCCGTTCGCCCGCGGCGGCAGGACGGGCGCGCGCGTCGTGTTCGAAAGGGCCGAGGCGGCGGTGGTTCCGGTGATCGCGCCGGGCGGCCTGATCAGCGCCGCGACGCGCCCGTTCCCGCTGCGCGGCAACGCGCTCGATCTCGACGACGCGCTCTTCGTCGGCGACGCCCTATGCTTCCTCGAGCCGGCCAGCCGCTCGCTGCGATTCGAGCAAGCCGACGGCTCGGCGATCGAAATGGATTTCACCGGCTTCGGCCGCGCGGCATTGTGGACGCGGCCGGGCGCGCCGTTCCTCTGCCTCGAGGCCTGGACCGGCTACAGCGATCCGGAGGGCTTCGCTGGCGAACTGTTCGACAAGCCGGCGATGCGGACGTTGGCGCCGGGCGAGCGCGCGCGCCACAAAGCGATCTACCGCTATTTCGCCGCTTGAGAATCGCGCCGTGAGCGGGCAAAGAGCGCGGACCTGCCGATTCTTGAGGAATTCCGATGGCCGCTTCCTCCGCCGCATTCGTGCTTGACGGCAAGGCGATCGCCGAGGAGGTCCTGGCGCGCGTCGCCGCGGGGACACGCCGGCTCGAGGCGCGCGGCGTCAAACCTGGGCTCGCGGTGGTCCTGGTCGGCTCCGATCCGGCGAGCCAATCCTATGTCGCGGGCAAGGGCCGCGCAGCGCTCGCGCTCGGTTTCCACTCGGCGCAACACACGCTGCCGGCCGAGACGAGCGAAGCCGAGCTGCTCGGGCTGATCGCCGCGCTCAACGCCGATCCGGCGATCCATGGCGTGCTTGCGCAACTGCCGCTGCCGCGTCATCTGTCGCCGGCGCGCGTGGTCGAGGCGATTGCCCCGGAAAAAGACGTCGACGGGCTGCACCCGGTCAACGCGGGGCTGCTGGCGACAGGTGCGCTCGAGCGCGCAATCGTTCCCTGCACGCCCGCTGGGGCGATGGTGATGATCGACAAGGCGTGCGACAAGCTCGGCCGCAAGCTCGATGGGCTCGAGGCGGTGATCGTCGGTCGTTCGAATCTGGTCGGCAAGCCGATCGCGCAACTGCTGCTTGCCCGCAACTGCACGGTGACGATCGCGCACTCGCGCACGCGCGAATTGGAGGCGGTCGCGCGCCGCGCCGACGTGCTGGTGGCGGCGGTCGGCAAGCCGGAGATGGTGCGCGGCGACTGGATCAAGCCGGGCGCGATCGTCATCGACGTCGGAATCAATCGCGTCGCCGCGCCCGAGAAGGGCGAAGGCAAGACGCGGCTCGTCGGCGACGTCGCCTATGCCGAAGCCGCCGCGCGGGCCGGCGCGATCACGCCGGTTCCCGGCGGCGTCGGCCGGATGACGGTGGCGATGCTGATGGCCAACACGCTCGCCGCCGCCGAGCGCGCCGCGCGGGCTTGAGCCGGGCCGGCGCGGCGCCCGCCAAGCTTCGGCCATTATTTTGCGGCGACGTTTTCCACATTGGCTTCGGCCGACGTTTGGCCGAGAGTGTGTCTGGACGAGGTCGGAGTTCGCCGATGGAGGAAAGGGCCGAGATTGCCGCCCGGGGTCTTCGGACCTTCGCGCGCGCCGCCATGGCGGTCGCAACGCTGGCGCTCGCCGGCGAGGCCACCCTCGCCGCGTCGTCTTCCCAACCGATCGCAACCCCGTTCGCAGCGCCGCTCGCAGCGCCGGCCCCAGCGCCGCCGCCTGCGCCAGTCGTCGCCAAGCGGCCCGCGCCGCCGGCCGACTGCGGCGAGACGCCGGACGGCTTCTCCGCCTGGCTCGTGGGCTTCAAGCAGGAAGCCGAGATCGACGGCCTGCCGCCGGCGGTGATCGACTCGGCGCTGAGCGACGTCGCCTACGATCCCGACGTGATCTCTCACGACCGGCGCCAGGGTTCGTTCGGGCAGGACTTCGACCAGTTCGTCGCCAAGCGGGTCAGCGCCTATCGCGTGCGCAAGGGGCGGCAGATGCTCATCGCCTACGCCGAGCCGCTGGAGAAGATCGAACGGCGATTCGGCGTGCCGGGGCCGGTGCTGGTGGCGATCTGGGGATTGGAGACCGAGTTCGGCGCCGGCCTCGGCAGTTATCCGACCTTTAATGCGCTGGCGACGCTGGCCTACGACTGCCGCCGCGCCGGCCAGTTCCGCGAAGAGCTCGTCGACGCGCTGAAGCTCGTGGCGCGCGGCGATATGCAACCTGAGGAGATGCGCGGCGCGTGGGCGGGCGAGATCGGCCAGACCCAATTCATGCCCTCGACCTATCTCAAATACGCCACCAGCGCCGACGGCGGCGACGTCGCCGACCTCGTCGGCAGTTCGGCGGACGCACTCGCTTCGGCCGCCAATTTCCTCAAGGCGAAGGGCTGGAAGCGCGGCCAGGGCTTCCACGAAGGCGAGCCCAATTTCGCTGCGCTGCTCGAATGGAACGCCGCGCCGGTCTACGCCAAGACGATCGCCTTCTTCGCCGACCGGCTCGCCGAGCCCGACCCGCAGTGATAGGCCTCGTCGCCCCGCAAGAGGCCTCGACTGCGGCGAATTAGCGCGGTCCGCAAGGCGCGGCCTCCGTGCGCGCCAAGCGCCGTTTCACCGTCCAGACCGCTGATTGGCGAGGGTTTCGCCAAATTTTATCGCGACGCAACAATCGGCGTCATTTGAGCCTGCGCATTGTCCTGGGATCGGGATTCTGGCATTAGCCGCCCGTCTGAAGCGGGCGGCGATGTGCGCCGCGATTCCGTTCCCTGGGGGACGCCAATGTTGGCCTTGGGTTTAATTATTATTTGCGGCGTCTTGTCGCTCGTCTACGGCGGCTACACCGTCAGCAAGCTAATGGCCGCCGATTGCGGCTCGGCGCGAATGCAGGAAATCTCGGCTGCGGTGCGCGAAGGCGCGCAGGCTTATCTGAAGCGCCAGTACGCCACCATCGCGGCGGTCGGCGTGGTCGTCTTCATCGCCCTCGGCCTGCTGTTGTCGTGGACCGTGGCGATCGGCTTCCTGATCGGCGCCGTTCTCTCCGGCTCAGCCGGCTTCATCGGCATGAACGTCTCGGTGCGGGCCAATGTGCGCACCGCCCAGGCGGCGACCCAGTCGCTCGCCGCCGGCCTCGACGTCGCCTACAAGGCGGGCTCGGTGACCGGACTTCTGGTGGCCGGCCTCGCGCTGCTCGGCGTCTCCGTCTACTACTGGGTGCTCACCGGTCCGCTCGGCTACGCGGTGTCCGACCGCACGGTGGTCGACGCGCTGGTCGCGCTCGGCTTCGGCGCTTCGCTGATTTCGATCTTCGCCCGTCTCGGCGGCG
>PLRT01000131.1:21847-22316 GCA_003164915.1 Hyphomicrobiales bacterium
GCATGGCCGCCGACCTGTTCGAGACGTATGCGGTGACGGTCGTGGCGACGATGGTGCTCGCCTCGATCTTCTTCGCCGGCGCGCCCAACCTTGCCGACACGATGCTTTATCCGCTGGCGATCTGCGGCGTCTGCATCATCACCTCGATCATCGGCACGTTCTTCGTCAAGCTCGGCGCCAACAACTCCATCATGGGCGCTCTGTACAAGGGCCTCGTCGCCACCGGCCTGCTGTCGATCGTCGGTCTGGCGATCGCCACGCAACTGGTTGTCGGCTGGGGTTCGATCGGCGTCATCGCCGGTCACGCGGTCAATGGCTGGGCGCTGTTCGTCTGCGGCCTGATCGGCCTCGTTGTCACGGGCCTGATCGTCGTCATCACCGAGTACTACACCGGCTCGGGCAAGCGTCCGGTGGTTTCGATCGCTCAGGCGTCGGTCACCGGTCACGGCACCAACGTCATCCAGGGCCT
>PLRT01000173.1:0-1663 GCA_003164915.1 Hyphomicrobiales bacterium
ACCGGCGGCAGCCTGTTCGATCATGTCACGAAAGACATGCGCATCTACAAGGAGGAGATCTTCGGCCCGGTGCTGTCGGTCGTGCGCGCCGGCGGCTACGAGGAAGCGCTCGGCCTGTGCAACGACCACGAATACGGCAACGGCGTCGCAATCTTCACCCGCGACGGCGACGCGGCGCGCGACTTCGCTTCGAAGGTCCAGGTCGGAATGGTCGGCGTCAACGTGCCGATCCCGGTGCCGGTCGCCTACTACACCTTCGGCGGCTGGAAGCGTTCCGGCTTCGGCGATCTCAATCAGCACGGTCCCGACGCCTTCCGCTTCTACACGAAGACCAAGACGGTGACGTCGCGTTGGCCGTCAGGGGTCAAGGAGGGCGCGAGCTTCGTCATCCCGACGATGAATTGACGGAAAGCCGGCGTCGCCAGCGTGTCCCGCGCCAGCGCGTAAGACCTTGTCTGAACAGACGTTCAGAAAACCACGCGCTGATCGCGATATTTTTACTGCGGCGATCCAAAGGGCGCCGGACCGCCGTTTTTCTGGCTCACGCTCGCCGGGTTCTCGAACGAGCATCCGTCTCGAGCGTCGGGGAGACGACAATCTCCGACGCAGCGAATAACGGCGCCGGCGATCGGCGCAAAGCGTGAGCTGGAGGAAGTGATGAACGGAACTTTCAAGAAAACCGCCGTCGCCGCGGTGGCGGCGCTCGCCCTCGGGGCCGGAGTGATCGCGACGAGCGCGCCCGCCGAAGCGGGGCCGCCGCCGGTCTGGCACCATGGCGGCTATTACGGCGGCCATTGGCGCGGCGGCTGGTGGGGCCCGGCGGTCGGCCTCGGCATCCTCGGCGGCCTGGTGGCCGGCGCGGCGGTCGCCAATTCCGGCCCCTACTATGGTCCCGGCCCCAATTACGGCCCCAGCCCCTACGGCGCCTCCTGCTGGCAGCCGCGTCCGATCTATGACGCATGGGGCCGCTACGTCGGCACGCGCAACGTCAACGTCTGCTACTGAGCCGGCGCGCGCCGCGGTCCCCTCCCTCCGCGGCGCTGGGCCTTAACAGCCGTCGGCTTTCGGACCGTCGTCCTCCCCCGAGGCGGCCCGAGCGAGAGGTCCCGCTCCCCGAGCGGGACCTCTTCGTCGTTCAGACCAGCGCGAAGCGCTGCAAGGCCTCGGCCTGCCGCGCCGCCATCGCCGCGGCGTCGAAGCCCGCGATCGTCTCCTCGAACAGGCGATGGAAATTGAGTTCCGCGCCGAGCCGCAGGAAGGCGCCCCCGAGGCCGATCGCGGCGCGGTCCATGAAGACGAATTCGCGCGGCACCTTCAGCGCGCCGCCCTGCGCCTTCAGCGCCTGCATCACCGTCGCGATCTCGCGCCTTCCGTATTCGCCCGGCTTGACGCCGTCGGCGATGCTGCGGACGCGATCGTCGGTCAGCGGGCCGTAGATGAAGCGCGCCCAGATGTTGAGCGCGTCGACGGTTGCGCGCGACAGATTGACGAAGCCCCAGCTCTCATAAGCGTGGACGACGCGGCCTTCGTCGCCGTCGGCGAGGCCGCGGTAGAGTTCGACGACGCCGCCGACGAAGGTCGGCGGAAAGATGCGCACGCAGCCGTAGTCGTAGAGGTTGATCGCCTCGACTTCGCGTGCGTCCTCAGGCCCGCGCATGACCAC
>PLRT01000173.1:1822-8544 GCA_003164915.1 Hyphomicrobiales bacterium
CCCATCCGGCGGTGGAACTTGAGCAGGAATTCGAGCTGGCCGATGTCGACCTCGACGGTCGAGGCCATGTCCGGGTATTGCAGCTTGCACGCGAGGTCTTCGCCTTCGAGGCCCTTGGCGCGATGGACCTGACCGAGCGAGGCGGCGGCGGCCGGCGCGAGGTCGAATTCGGCGAAGCGGGCGCGCCAGTCGGGGCCGAGCTCGGCTTGCATGCGGCGGCGGACGAACGCCGCCCCCATCGGCGGGGCCTGAGATTGCAGGCTGATGAGCTGCTCGGCGTAATCGGCGGGCAAAGCCTCGGGAATGGTCGCCATCATCTGGGCGACCTTCATCAGCGGCCCTTTCAGCGTTCCGAGCGCCTGGGCGAGGTCGCGCGCAGTGTCGGCGCTCTCGCCGCCGACCAGCCGCCGCGCGCCGGCGCGCGCTGCAAAGGCGCCGGCGCTGACGCCGAGATTGGCGTAACGTCGCGCCCGCGCGGTGAAACGATCGGCTTCGTCGTCTTGCGCCATCCGCTCCTCGAGACCCGACCGCCAGGGCGATCGCCGCCGGCCGCGGCCGTCTTCTACGCCAAGGATTGGGGCGCGGGCGAGGCGTTTCTATCGGGCGATCGCGTCAGGTCGGCGCGGCGAAGCGCACACGGCAGCCGCCGAGAGGCGAATCCTCGATCGTCAGGGTCGAGCCGTATTGCGCGAGCACGTCGGCGACGATCGCCAGGCCGAGGCCGGTGCTCTCGTCGTCCTCGCCGCTCGTCGGCTCGCCGCGGCGCGGCGCGGCGGCCCGCACCGCCTCCGGCGCGCCGGGACCGTCGTCGTCGACGATGAACTGCGCCGCGCCGCCGCGCCATTCGGAGAGCACCCGCACCTGCGACTTCGCCCATTTGCGCGCATTGTCGAGCAGGTTGCCCATCACCTCGCCGAAATCGTCGGAATCCATGCGCGGCCTGAGCGCCGCGTCGACGCGGTTGTCCCAGGCGATGCCTTCGCCGTGCGGCATGCGGCCGACAAGGTCGATCAGCCGCTCGACCGACCGGCGCGCGTCGGTCAGCGTGCCGGCCGCCGCCGTCGCGCCGATGGTGCGCGCGCGCGCGAGCTCCCGGTCGACATGGCGGCGCATCAATTCGACCTGCTGCTTGACCAGCGCCGCCGATTCGAAACTGCCGGCCGCCTCGAGCCGCCGCGCCTCGCCCTGCAGGATGGTCAGCGGCGTCTTGAAGCCGTGGGCGAGATCGCCGGCGCGGTCGCGCGCTTTGTGGACGAGCTGCTCCTGACGGTCGAGCAGGCGGTTGAGGTCGCTCGCCAGCGGCGCGACTTCGAGCGGGAATCCGCCGGCGAGGCGCGGTTTGGCGCCGCGGTGGACGCGCGCCAGCTCGTCGCGCAGGCGGGCGAGCGGCGACAGACCGACGCTCGCCTGCAGCCAGGCGCCGGCGAACAGCACCAGGCCGATCAGCGCGAGAGCAATCCCGACGTCGGTGGCGAACGAGCGTCTCAGCGCGTCGATCGGCGCGGTGTCGAGCGCCACGGCGAGGCGGAAGACGCGCGGCGCGCCGTCGCCCTCGAAGCGCACGTCGCGCTCCATCATGTAGACGGTGGAATCGTTGGGCCCGCGCCGTTCGATCGCCTGCCCGGTCGGCGACATATGGACCGTCGCGGTCGGCCCGAGATCCTCGTCCCACAGCGAGCGCGAGCGCATCCACACCCTGTCGCCTTCGGCGACGCGCCAATAGGCGCCGCTGGCGGGCAACTGGTAGCGCGGGTCGGTGAGGTCGTGGACCAGCATCGGCTTGTGGTCGTCGCCGAGCGCGACCGCGCCGGCAAGCTCGCGCCAACGCACCTCGAGCTCCTGCTCCATCAGCCGCTCGATGTGGTCCTCGAAGATGTAGCCGAACGACAGACCGGCGACGGTCAGGGTCGCCGCGATCGAAAGGGCGGCGAGCGCCAGCAGCCGCAGGCGCAGCGACGTCGGCCGTCGCTCGGCCGGCGCGGAGGCGCTGGGTTCAACCGCGGATGAGGTAGCCATACCCTCGCTGCGTTTCGATCAGCTCGCCGCCGATTTTCTTGCGCAGTCGGGCGATCAACACCTCGAGCGCATTGGATCCCGGCTCCTGGTCGGCGCCGTAGACGTGCTCGCCGAGCTCGAACTGCGACACCGGCCGACCCTTGTTGTGGATAAGATAGCGCAAAGCGCGGAATTCGAGCAGGGACAGCGAGACCGGCGCGCCGTTGACGGTGGTGATCATCCGCCGCGTGTCGACGCGCAGCGGACCCGCCTCGAGGGTCGGCGTGGTATGGCCGGTCGAGCGGCGGATGATCGCGCCGAGCCGCGCGACCAGCTCCTCCGGCTGGAACGGCTTCGGCAGATAGTCGTCGGCGCCCGCGTCGATCCCGGCGACCCGCTCGGTCCAGGTGCCACGCGCGGTCAGGACCAGGATCGGCGTCGTCACGCCGGCCGCTCGCAACTGGCGGACCACCGACAGCCCGTCGAGCCGCGGCAGTCCGAGGTCGAGAATGATGCCGTCGAAGTCTTCGGTGCCGGCCCGCGACCACGCCTCCTCGCCGTCGGCGACCGTCTCGACGACGTAGCCGGCTTGAGTCAGATGGGCGCTGATCTCAGCAGCGATCTGAGCTTCGTCTTCAACAACCAGTGCGCGCATCAGTGGGACCTGATCGACGTGACATTATTGTGGCCGGCGTCGACGTTGACGTCCCGGTAATAGCCTTGCGGCGTCAGCACGGTGATCGTGTAGTTCCAGGTCCCGACCACGTCGCGGCTGAGCGCGACATTGAGGACGTCGCCAGGCACCGATTTCTCCACTGTCTTGAGCACGCTCGACAGCGGCACGATCTCGCCGCTGCGCACCGCCGCCATCGCCTTATCCTGATCGTTGGGCGATGCTTTGACCTTTCCGGCGAACCAGTTGAATGGCGCGCTGATCGTCGATTGGCCCGTCTTCACCAGGTCGGAGGCGGCGTGCGCCGAGGCCCTTTGCGTGCGTTTGAGAAAAACACGCAAAGGCGCGGTCAGCTTCGTCGCCGAATTCGTCAGCCAGCGCTGCCCGGCGGCGCCGAACCATTGATCGTGCGAGCCCTGCGGATGGGCGGCGCCGTTCGCGTTCGCGCCGCCGTTGTCGTCGCTCGGACTCGTGTCCTGCGCCCATGCCGGCTCGACGCCGACGACGCCGTGCGCGACGGCGATCGTCAACATGACGCCGAGCGCGATGGGCCTGAGCGCCGCAAAGCGAAATCCCAAGGCGGTGAGCTTTCGTGTACGGACCGACAAGACGACTGCGCTCCACTCTAGTGGTTCTCTGCGCCTCGCGACAAGAACACGTTTGACGCCGCCCCCCTGCGGCGCGTGACGCACGCGCGGCTCCCTCCTCCGCTTGCGGGACGGAGGAGGGAGCCCCCGGGGCGTTCTTGCAGGCGCCCCTCGGGCGCGAAATGCGGGAACCGTCACGGCAAGGCGACTGCGGCTACGACGCCAGGACGCTTCCCGATCGCGGCGCCCCCCTCCTGGGAACGCTTGAAGAGGGGGAACACGAAACACGACCGCTGACCGGGCGCGACGCGCCGATCGATTTCCCTTGGGGCTCTCCGCTCATCGGGGGCAAGCGGACGGGTCGATCGAGGGGCGACGTCGATTTGTCGCGGTCCACGCATTTACTGACGCCTCGTTTCTCCCATTTCGCGTCGACCAGCCGTCGACTTCGTCAGGGTTAACGAGCGACGGCCCGCGAGAACCTGACGGTTTGCGTCAGCCGATCGTCAGCTTTGCCGTCGTTGCGCTTGTCGGACCGGCGGCGGCGGTGTTGAAATGTCGGCGAAGGGCCGCGCCGCATGCGCTGCGGCCCGCCGCGGAGGAGGGCGCCATGCATCGCGGCGAGACTCTGCTTGTCTATGAAACGCGCGTCGATTCAACCTGGATCGACGACAACGACCATATGAACGACGCCGCCTACGCGCTGGTCTTCAGTCGCGCGGTCGACGCGCTGATGGACCGCATCGGCCTCGACGTCGCCCAGCGCAAAGCGAGCCGCCGCACGCTCTACACGGCGCAGGCTATGCACAGATATTTTATCGAAGCGGCGCAGGGCGATCCGCTGGCGGTCAGCTTTCGCCTGCTCGAGCATGACGAGAAGCGCATGCGGGTATGGCTGGAAATGTCCGGCCGCGACGGCGTCGCGCTCGCTGTCAGCGAGCAAACCCTGCTGTCGGTCGATCGCAGTGGCGCAAAGCCGCGCGTCGCGGCGTGGCGAGCCGAAACCCGTTCCGCCCTCGACGCGCTCGCCAGGGCGCAGAGCGACCTTGCAGCGCCGCCGCTCGCCGGGCGGGGCGTGACGATGCGCCGCGCATGAAGCGCGCCGGCCTCAGCGCGAGTCGCTGCGCGGGCGGCGCTTCCAGCGGGCGCCGGACTTGAGCGAGCCGCCGAAAACGTAGCGGGCGAGGATGCGCCGGTGGCGCGCAAGATCGCGCGTCCGCGCCGTCTCGGTCGACGGCTCGGCGGCCGGCTTCGGCGGGGCGGTCGGCTTCGGCTCGGGGAACATGAATGCCGTCGACGCCGGGGCGACGGCCGGGGCCGGGGGGCGTCCACGCCGGCGCGGCGCGCGCGTCTTGGTCGGCTTCGCTTTCTCGGCGGCGGCCGCAGGCGCCCGCGCCGGCGCCGGCGTCTCGATCAGGCTCGGCAGGATGCGCCCGGTTGGCCGGGGCGGCTCGCTCGACGCGGCCGGGACGCCCGCCGGCGCAGGCTCGCTCGGCGCGACAGGGACGCGCACTGGCGACGGCTCGGCGGGGACGCGCGGTCCGTCCGCTTTCATCCGGTTGGATTTCAGGGCTTCCTCGGTCCACGAGGACGCAACCTCGCCGGACGGACGCTTTTGCCGCCGGACTTCGACGACGAACGAACGGGGCGGACGCTTCATGACAGGAATGACCTCGGGAGGCTTTCGGCTCGGCTGGGGGCCTGCGAATCGCGGCCAGACCTCGGCCGCAGGCCGCATGCTGGGGGCGCGGGAGAGAAAAATGCAAGCCGCTTCAACGCCGAAAGCGCCACTGCTAACCGGAAGTTAACCCTATCAGGGTCTTTTGCGAATGATTAAACTTCGCTGATGAGCGTTTCCGACGCCGGTCGGCCGCCGCGAGCGCGCGGAATCCCCGGCAGAGCATGAGTCGTGATCGCTGAAACCGTCCTCCGCCCGCCGTCGGCGCGCGCCGTCGAACCATCGCAGAGGCCCAAGTTTCGGCCCATTTCCGGCGCAGACCGCGAGGCGCGCCGCCGGCTGACGGGCCCAAATCTGAAAGCCGCCCCTCCCGCCTTGACGAGGTCCCCAACGCCATGAACGCAACCGACGCCGCGACCGCCGCCGTCGTGGACCCGGAAACCACGCTGATGTCGATGTTCTGGTCGGCGCATATCGTGGTCAAGATCGTGATGCTCGGCCTGCTCGCCGCCTCGTTCTGGAGCTGGACCATCATCGTCAACAAGACGCTGCTGTTCGCGCGATTCCGTCGCGCGATGGAGAGCTTCGAACAGGTGTTCTGGTCCGGCCAGTCGCTCGAGGAGCTTTACAGCGCGCTGTCGCAGCGGCCCAATTCGGGCGCAGCGAGCCTGTTCGTCTCGGCGATGCGCGAATGGAAGCGCTCGTTCCAGACCCCGTCGAGCTCGTTCCAGGGCCTGCACGCGCGCCTCGACAAGGTGCTCGACGTTTCGATCGCGCGCGAAGTCGAACGGCTCGAGTCCAATCTCCTGTTCCTCGCCACCGTCGCCTCGGCGGGCCCGTTCGTCGGCCTGTTCGGCACAGTCTGGGGCATCATGACCTCGTTCCGCTCGATCGCCGCCTCGAAGAACACCTCGCTCGCCGTTGTCGCGCCCGGCATCGCCGAGGCGCTGCTCGCCACCGCGATCGGCCTGTTCGCCGCGATTCCGGCGCTGATCGCCTACAACAAGTTGCAGGGCGACGTGGCGCGCGCGCAGGCGCGGATGGAGAGTTTCGCCGACGAATTCTCGTCGATCCTTTCGCGGCAGATCGACAGCCATCTTTCCAGCGACAAGGCGGCCTGACGGGCGGCGAAAGGAGGTCAGGCCGATGGCGGTCGCGATAGGCGGGAAACGCAGGGCCTCGCGCGGACGGCGCGGGGTGCCGCGCTACGGCGCGATGGCCGACATCAACATGACGCCGTTCATCGACGTCATGCTGGTGCTGCTCATCATCTTCATGGTCGCCGCGCCGCTGCTGACCAGCGGCGTCTCGGTCGACCTGCCGCAGGCCAAGGCGAGCGCGCTCAACGTCGACCAGAAGCCGATCGCGATCAGTCTCAACGACCAGGGGCAATTGTTTCTGATGGATCAGCCGATCGCCGACAGCGATCTGACCGCCAAGCTGCTGGATGTTTCGGGCGGTTCGACCGACCAGCGCATCTACCTGCGCGCCTCGAAGGTGGTTACCTACGGGCGCGTCGCCCAGATCATGGGCGCGGTGACCGCGGCCGGCTTCAAGAAGGTCGCTCTGGTCACCGAGCCCGACAGCAAGCCCTAGGCGGTTTCCGGCGTGAGCGACCAGCCGACTAAAGCCGGACTCTACGCCTCCGCCGCGATGCACGCGGCGCTGCTGGGGTTCCTCATTTTCGGCTTCGCGTTCGCGCCGAGCGTCGAGGACGCCGGCGATTCCATTCCAGTCGAAGCGGTCACCCAGAACCAGTTCAACGAGATCATGAAGGGCGAGCGCGACG
>PLRT01000102.1 GCA_003164915.1 Hyphomicrobiales bacterium
TCACCGGCGCAGAGACGCCCGCCGCGCCGCGCGCGACCTCGTCTCAGAAATGCGTGCGCGCCGGCGGCAAGCACAACGACCTCGACAACGTCGGCTACACCGCCCGCCACCTGACCATCTTCGAGATGCTCGGCAACTTCTCGTTCGGCGACTATTTCAAGCCGCTGGCGATCGAGCTCGCGTGGAACCTGATCACCAAGGAATTCGGGCTACCGAAGGACCGGCTGTGGGTGACGGTCTACCACGACGACGACGACGCCTTCAGCTTGTGGAAGCGCATCGCCGGTCTGCCGGATTCGCGCATCGTCCGCATCGCCACCAGCGACAATTTCTGGGCGATGGGCGACACCGGTCCGTGCGGCCCGTGCTCGGAGATCTTCTTCGACCACGGCGACAAGATTGCCGGCGGCCCGCCCGGCTCGCCCGACGCCGACGGCGACCGCTACATCGAGATCTGGAATCTCGTCTTCATGCAGTACGAGCAGCTGGCCGGCGGCGAGCGCGTCAACTTGCCGCGCCCGTCGATCGACACCGGCATGGGCCTCGAGCGCGTCGCCGCGGTGCTGCAGGGCAAGCACGACAATTACGACATCGATCTCTTCCAGGCGCTGATCCGCGCCAGCGTCGAGGCCACCGGCGTCGCCGCCGATGGGGAGCACAAGGTTTCGCATCGCGTCGTCGCCGATCATCTGCGCGCCTCCGCCTTCCTCGTCGCCGACGGCGTGCTGCCGTCCAACGAAGGGCGCGGCTACGTGCTGCGCCGGATCATGCGCCGCGCGATGCGCCACGCCCAGTTGCTCGGCGCCAAGGAGCCGCTGCTGTGGCGGCTCGCGCCGGCGCTGACGCGCGAGATGGGCGCGGCCTATCCCGAGCTGACGCGCGCCGAGGCGCTGATCGCCGAGACGTTGAAGCTCGAGGAGACGCGCTTCCGCGCGACGCTGGCGCGCGGCCTGGCGATCCTCGAAGACGAGACGCGCGGGCTCGGCGTCGGCGCCAAGCTCGCTGGCGAAGTCGCATTCAAGCTCTACGACACCTTCGGCTTCCCGCTCGACCTGACCCAGGACGCGCTGCGCGCGCGCGGCATGGGCGTCGACGCCGACGGCTTCGCCGCGGCGATGGAGCGCCAGCGCGCCGAGGCGCGCAAGGCCTGGGCGGGCTCGGGCGAAGCGGCGACCGAGACGGTATGGTTCGCTTTGCGCGAGCGGCTCGGCGCGACCGAGTTCCTCGGCTACGAGACCGAGACCGCCGAGGGCGTGGCGAGCGCGATCGTGCGCGAGGGCGCCGAAGCCGGCTCGCTGGCGCAGGGCGAGCGCGGCTGGCTCGTGCTCAACCAGACGCCGTTCTACGGCGAGTCGGGCGGTCAGGTCGGCGACGTCGGGCGGATGCTTGCGCCCGGTCTGCGGCTCGCCGTGCTCGACACGAAGAAGCGGCTCGGCGACCTGATCGTTCACGAGGTCGAGGTCGAGGAAGGGACGCTGCAGATCGGCGCCGCGCTGGCGCTCAGGGTCGACCATGAAGCGCGTTCGGCCACGCGCGCCAACCATTCGGCGACCCATCTGTTGCACGAGGCGCTGCGCCAGGTATTGGGCGATCACGTCGCGCAAAAGGGTTCGCTCGTCTCGCCCGACCGCCTGCGCTTCGACATCGCCCACCCGAAGCCGATCACCTCGCAGGAACTCGCCGCGGTCGAGGACATCGCCAATCGCGTTGTGCTGGAGAACGCGCCGGTGATCACTCGCCAGATGGGGCTCGACGAAGCGCGCGCGTCCGGCGCCCGCGCCCTGTTCGACGAGAAATACGGCGACGAAGTGCGCGTCGTGTCGATGGGGACGATCGAGGGCGGCGACAACGGGCCGCGGCCCTACTCGGTCGAGCTGTGCGGCGGCACCCATGTCGCGCGCACCGGCGACATCGGTCTCGTCTCGGTCGTCGGCGAAAGCGCGGTCGCCGCCGGCGTGCGCCGCATCGAGGCCAAGACGCGCGACGCGGCGCGCCATCGGCTCAACGAGGAAGCCCGCTCGCTCGCCGAGGTCGCCGGAATGCTGCGCGCGCCGATCGGCGAGGTCGGCGGGCGGCTCGAGGCGCTGATCGACGAGCGCANNGAAGCTCGAGCGCGAGCTCGCCGACGCGCGCCGCAAGCTGGCGATGGGCGGCGGCGCGGGCGGCGGCGAGGAGCCGATACGCGACATCGCAGGCGTGAAATTCTACTCGCGCGTCGTGACCGGCGTCGAGATGAAGGACCTGAAGTCGCTCGCCGACGAGGCCAAGCAGCGCATAGGCTCGGGAAATGTGGCGATCGTGGCAATTGGTTCGGACAACAAAGCGAGCCTCGTCGTCGGAGTGACGCCGGACCTGACCGCGCGCTTCAACGCAGTCGATCTGGTGCGCCTCGGCTCGGCGGCGCTGGGGGGAAAGGGCGGCGGCGGCCGCCCCGACATGGCCCAGGCGGGCGGCCCCGACGGAGACAAGGCGAAAGAAGCGCTTGCGGCAGTGGAAGCGGGAATAAAGGAACGGGCGGGGGTGTGAGGCGCGGCGCCGTCCGCGCGCCCGAACCGTGCTCGCCGTCAAGCCCGCTTCGCTCGGGCGAGCGAAGCGGGCTTGACGGCGAGGGGGCGAGGCGTCCGGCAGCGCGACTGCGGGCCGCTCACACCTTCTCCACTTTCGGATCGTCGGGCGTGGCGAAGCAGGCGAGCTTGGCCGAGCGCGGCGCGACGTCGCGCCAATGGGCGACGTCGAAGTCGAGCACGGCGACGCTGGCGGTGGGAAATTTGGTCGACAGCCGCAGCAAGTCGAACTCCGCGCCGTCGCCGACGAGATGGTTGGCGGCGTCGGCGATGCTGGGGTTGTGGCCGACCAGCATCGCGCAGGCGAATGCGTCGGGCAGTCCGCGCACGATCGCCTCGAGTTCGGGGCGGGTCGCCTCATAGAGACGCGGCTCGCTCCGCGCCTCGACCGGGCGCGGCCAGGCCTCGAGCGCGATCTCGGCGGTCTCCTGCGCGCGCCCCGCGTCGGAATGGACGACCAACTCGGGGATGAGGCCGGAAGCCCCGAGGAAGGCGGCGATGCGCTCCGCGTCGCGGCGGCCGCGGTCGATCAGCAGGCGCCGGTGGTCGTGATGGCCGGTCGAGATGGTCGCCTTGGCGTGACGGAGGAGCAGCAATCGGCGCATCGGGAGTCCTTGTGGCGAAGGCGGCCTGGCGGCGCGCCGCTAACGGTTCCGCTCGCGGCGGTCGAGGAAGGCCAGCCGCTCGAACAGGTGCACGTCCTGCTCGTTCTTCAGCAGCGCGCCGTAGAGCGGCGGGATCAGCTTGCGCGGATCCTGTTCGCGCAGGGTCTCTGCGGCGACGTCGTCGGAGAGCAGCAGCTTCAGCCAGTCGAGCAGCTCCGAGGTCGACGGTTTCTTCTTCAGCCCGGGCGTCTCGCGCATGGCGAAGAAGGCGGCGAGCGCGTCGCCGAGCAAGCGCGGCTTGATGCCCGGGTAGTGCGCCGCGACGATCGCCCGCATCGTCTCGGAGTCGGGAAAGCGGATGTAGTGGAAGAAGCAGCGGCGCAGAAACGCGTCGGGCAGCTCTTTCTCGTTGTTGGAGGTGATGACGACGATCGGCCGCTGCGCCGCCTTGACCGTCTCGCCGGTTTCGTAGACGTGGAACTCCATGCGGTCGAGCTCGAGCAGCAGGTCGTTGGGGAATTCGATGTCGGCCTTGTCGATCTCGTCGATCAGCAGCACCGGCCGCTGCGGCGCCGCAAACGCCTCCCACAGCCTGCCGCGTCGGATGTAGTTGCGGATGTCGGAGACGCGCGCGTCGCCGAGCTGCGAATCGCGCAGCCGCGCGACGGCGTCGTATTCGTAGAGCCCCTGCTGGGCCCGGGTCGTCGACTTGATGTGCCAGGCGAGCAGCGGCGCGCCGATGACGTCGGCGATCTCCTGGGCGAGCAGCGTCTTGCCGGTGCCCGGCTCGCCCTTGATCAGCAGCGGCCGCTCGAGCCGGATCGCCGCATTGACCGCCGTCTTGAGCTCGTCGCTGGCGACATAGGTGGCCGTGCCTTCAAAACGCATCGTCGCCTCGATTCACGCCGGGCCGGCCGTCCGATCCGGCCGTTCCCGGTCAACTCATCGCGCTCTTCACCGTCTCGATCAACTGCTTGAGCGAGAACGGCTTGGGCAGGAAGAGGAACTCCTGTCCTTCCGGAAGGTTGCGGGCGAAGGCGTCGTCGGCGTAGCCGGAGACGAAGATGACCTTGGTGTTGAGGCCGCGCCGGCGCAGCTCGGTCAGCATGGTCGGGCCGTCCATCTCCGGCATGATGACGTCGGAGACGATCAGGTCGATGTCGCCGGCGCTCTCGGCGACTTTCAGCGCTTCGACGCCCGTGCCGGCTTCGAGCACCGTATAGCCGCGCGAGGCGAGCGCGCGCGCGGCGAAGGCGCGCACCGCCTCCTCGTCCTCGACCAGCAGGATCGCGCCGCGCCCGGTGAGGTCGGCGGCGGGCTTGGCCGGCTCCTTCTTCGCCGGCTCGACGCCCGGTTCGGCGATGTAGCGCGGCAGGAGAATGCGGAAGATCGCGCCGGCCCCTTCCTCGCTCTCGCAGAAGACATAGCCGCCGGTCTGCTTGACGATGC
>PLRT01000265.1 GCA_003164915.1 Hyphomicrobiales bacterium
CGTTGCAGAACAGGGCGAGCTTGCGTCGCTCCTCGCGCGGAATCTCGCGGTCGGAGCGGCAAAGCAGAATGTCGGGCTGGATGCCGATCGAGCGCAGCTCCTTGACCGAATGCTGGGTCGGCTTGGTCTTCAGCTCGCCGGAGGTCGGGATGTAGGGCAGCAGGGTGAGGTGGATGTAGACGACATGNNGAGCTGGCGGATCGCCTCGAAGAACGGCAGGCCCTCGATGTCGCCGACCGTGCCGCCGATCTCGACCAGCACGAAGTCGACCCCCTCGTTGCCGTCGAGGACGAACTCCTTGATCGCGTTGGTGACGTGCGGGACGACCTGCACCGTCGCGCCCAGGTAGTCGCCGCGGCGCTCGCGCGCGATCAGCTCCTGGTAGATGCGGCCGCTGGTGACGTTGTCCTGGCGGTTGGCGCTGCGGCCGGTGAAGCGCTCGTAATGGCCGAGGTCGAGATCGGTCTCNNGTCTCGGCGCCGTCGTCGGTGACGAACACCTCGCCGTGCTGGGTCGGGCTCATCGTGCCCGGGTCGACGTTGAGATAGGGGTCGAGCTTGCGCAAGCGCACCGAATAGCCGCGCGCCTGCAGCAGCGCGCCGAGCGCCGCCGAAGCCAAACCCTTGCCAAGCGAGGAAACCACGCCGCCGGTGATGAAGATGTACCGCGCCATGGGATTTGAGCCTTAGCCGATCGGACTCGATTCGGCGAGCGGGAAATGGCCGGCGGGCGCCAGGGCTGTGAAAAGTGCATGGGACGCCATCGCGCCAAGGCCGCGCTCGCCGGGGAATCCTTTAGAATTCAAAGGGACGCCGCGACGATCGGCCGCTGGCTCGGCCCTCAGGCGGCCGTTCCCCACAAATCGTAAGCGTCGGCGCGTTCGATCTTGACGCTGACGATGTCGCCGGCGCGCAACGGTCGGCGCGTCGCAACGTGCACGACCCCGTCGATGCCCGGCGCGTCGCCCTGGCTGCGTCCCTTGGCCGAGGCGGCCCCGCCCTCGTCGATGATCACCGGCAGCCGCCTGCCGACCTTGGCGGCGAGCTTCTTGGCGCTGATCGTCTGCTGGCGCTCCATGAAGCGTTTCCAGCGGCTGTGCTTGATTTCGTCGGGAACGATTTCGAGGCCGAGGTCGTTGGCGCGCGCGCCGGCGACGGGTTCATATTTGAAGGCGCCGACGCGGTCGAGCTTGGCTTCGTCGAGCCAATCGAGCAGCAGGCGAAAGTCGTCCTCGGTCTCGCCGGGGAAACCGACGATGAAGGTCGAGCGGATCGTCAGATCGGGGCAGATCGCGCGCCAGGCGCGAATGCGCTCGAGCGTCTTCTCCTGGTTGCCCGGCCGCTTCATCGCCTTCAGCACGGCAGGCGAAGCGTGCTGGAACGGCACGTCGATATAAGGCAGCACACCGCCGCCGTTCATCAGCGCGATCACCTCGTCGACATGCGGGTAGGGGTAGACGTAGTGCAGCCGCACCCAGGCGCCGAGCGTCGCCAGCTCGCGCGTCAGGTCGAGGAAGCGGGCCGAAACCTCGCGGTCGCGCCAGCGGCTCGCGGCGTAGCGCAGGTCGCGGCCGTAGGCGCTGGTGTCCTGCGAGATCACCAGCAGTTCCTTCACCCCCGCCTTCACCAGCTTCTCGGCTTCGCGCAACACCTCGGCCGCGGGGCGCGAAACGAGGTCGCCGCGCAGCTTGGGGATGATGCAGAAGGTGCAGCGGTTGTCGCAACCCTCTGAAATCTTGAGATAGGAATAGTGGCGCGGGGTCAGCTTGACGCCCTGCTCGGGAATCAGGTCGACGAACGGGTCGTGGGGCGCCGGCGCGGCGGCGCGCACCGCCTCCATCACGCTCTCGTAGGCCTGCGGGCCGGTGATCGCCGCGACATTGGGGTAGGCGTCGCGGATCTGCTCCGGTTCGGCGCCCATGCAGCCGGTGACGATCACNNTTCTTGGCGCTGTCGAGGAAGCCGCAGGTGTTGACGATCACCGCGTCGGCGCCCGCGTGGCTTTTGGAAAGCTCATAACCCTCGGCGCGCAGCCGGGTGAGGATGCGCTCGCTGTCGACCAGCGCCTTGGGGCAGCCGAGCGAAACGAACGAGACGCGCGGCGCGGGCTTGGCGGGTGCGGAGGGGGTTTCGGTCATGGGCGCACCGCTTGCCACGCGCGGAGCAGGCGGGCAAGGGGCGCGATTCGCGCGGTGGGGGAATTGTGCGAGGGGCACGGGAATTCCGTTACAGAGCAAGCTGACCAAGCCGGGATCGAGTCGTTACTCGATGTTAATGGGTAGCCGTCCTGGGGGCGGGACCGAGAAAGGCGAGTGGATGCCGATGTCTTGCGCAAACGCTTCCATAACTGCCTTGTAAGCAGTTCGAATCTCTTTGGGATCAGTAACCTCATCGCTGAAATAATCGGCCCATTCGGATTTCCAGTCCTTCGGCCGACTCTCCTGGCGTCGCCTGAACTCCGTGCGAAGCTTGGCGTCCTCTCCCCATCCACTGTAAGTATCGAAACACAAGTCCTGGAAGCGCATACAGGAATTAAAGAATTCTAAACCAAATAGAGGTGCGCTCAAGTGTATCTTCCTGTCAATTGTACGCTTAAGTGCTACAATCTGCGGCGGATCAAAATCACGCCAAGCGCCTACATAGGTGTAATAGCATAGAACATCATTTATGAGCGGAGCAATTTCATCGTATATTGCTAGCCGCTTTTCAATAAGCTTCTGGCCTCTCCACTGAAAATGCTCAAAACGTTTCGTTATTCTGTGTACATAGATCCCGGCTACAACAATTGCTATAGGCGTTAAGATTCCGACGCCTAGCTTGGCGAATTCAAGCCAATTCCAGTTGCCCGCATCCATCGTCCGCTCACATGATAAGACGACGCTACAGTCGAGATGGTCCTGAATCTCTAGCATGGCATCATGGCGACGGGAACTTGTTCCCCCTATCGTTGGTCGCCGAGGGGGTACGCCTCGATTTGCGAACGCGCTTGGTCGCCGCGCGTTTTTTGGCGCCTAAACGGTTGATATTCCAAGTTCGGCGTACCGTTCATGCGGCCTGCTCTCGCCGCTCGAATGTCTCACGCGGCGGGCTGCGGGAGCGGGCGGGCAAGTGTGCGGGTTCGCCTCATATGAGGCACACGGACGGATGCAGAGCCGTCCATTGATTGCTTGGCGGAGCGAGGCGCGAGAGGAATTCGAAGTCAAGGATGCGTGAAACGCACCGCCTCCGGCGGCGGCCCTTCGGGCCGTCCTTGAGTTCGAATTCCTCTCGCGCATAATCGCCTCCAAGCAATCAATGGAAGCTTGGCGCTCATTGCCAGCGCCGGCCTCGCTTCCGTCTGAACGCGGGCAAGCCTCGCCTGGCCGCCGGTGCGCGGCGAGCGCTCTCAAATCCGCCCGAGTTGGGCGCGAGGGTCCAGCCAAGCTCAGTCCCGGGAGACGCCCATGCAACCGCCGCTCATCGCCGCCGCTCTGCTGCTCGCCCTGTCGACCCCAGCGTGGGCGCAAACCGCTCCGTCCGCCACGCTGCGCGGCGTGATCGAGCGCGTCGCGCCAGACCGCGAGAGCTTCGACGTGAAGACGCGCGACGGGCAGGAGCGGACTCTGCGGCTGCCGGCCGACGCCAAGGTCGCGCGGGTCGCCGCCGCCAGCCTCGCCGACGTCAAGCCGGGGGTCTATGTCGGCGTCGCCGCCGTGCCGGTCGACGGCGGCGGGCTGAAGGCGCTCGAAGTCCATATCTTCCCGGCGTCGATGCGGGGCGTCGGCGAAGGCTTCCGCCCGTTCGACCTCGCGCCCGGCAGCACGATGACCAACGGCGACGTCAACGCGCGCGTCGATGCGGTCGACGGCCCGCAGATCGTCGTCGCCTACAACGGCGGCCAGAAGTCGATCACGATCGACAAGTCGACGCCGATCGTCACGATCGAGCCGGGCGGTCTCGGCGACCTGATGGCGGGCGCGGCGATCGTCGCGCGCGGCGGCGCGGGCGCGGGCGGGGACTACGAGGCGCGCAATGTCGTCGTCGGCGTCAATGGGGTGACGCCGCCGATGTAACGGGTGGGCGCTCCGCGCTTCGCTTTGCGGTCGGAGGAAAAGCCGAACGCCGTTTGTGGCGCCCCGCCGTTCCGATTTTCAGACGCATGAATCATCAAAGATTCTGAAATTCTTGACATTAGAACAAAACGCGAACATTCTGTCATCATGTGGATGGACGCCAATCAATGAGCTTACCGC
>PLRT01000026.1 GCA_003164915.1 Hyphomicrobiales bacterium
CAGGCCAAGGCGAGCGCGCTCAACGTCGATCAGAAACCGATCGCGGTCAGCCTCAACGAACAAGGCCAGCTCTTTCTGATGGACCAACCGATCGCCGACGCGGACCTGACCGCCAAGCTGCAGGATCTCTCCGGCGGCTCGACCGAACAGCGCATCTATTTGCGCGCCTCGAAGGTCGTGCCTTACGGCCGCGTCGCCCAGATCATGGGCGCGGTGACTGCGGCCGGCTACAAGAAGGTCGCTCTGGTCACCGAGCCCGACAGCAAGCCTTAGGCGAGGCTTGGCGTGAACGACCAGCCGACGAAAGCGGGCCTCTACGCTTCCGCCGCCATGCACGCGGCGCTGCTGGCGTTCCTCGTTTTCGGTTTCTCGTTCGCGCCGAAATTCGAGGACGCCGGCGAGTCGATCCCGGTCGAGACGGTGAGCCAGAGCCAGTTCAATCAGATCATGAAGGGGGAGCGCGACGCCAAGCCGGTGAAAGAGCCGCCGCCGACGCCGCCGCAGCGCCAAGCCGCCGCCGACCCGCAGCCGGCGCCGACGACGCCTCCGCCGCCGCCCGACCTCAAGACCGTCGAGACTCCGCCGCCACCTCCGCCGCCGCCGGCCGAACCGGCGCCGACCAAACCCGAGACGCCGCCGCCGGCGCCGCCGCCCAAGCCCACCGCCGAGGAAGCGCCGACGCCGGCCCCCCCGGCTCGGCCGAAGGAGACGCCGCCGCCCAAGCCGAAGGTCGATCCGCTCGCCAAGATCCTCGAGAAGGACAAGGAGGATCTCGTCAAGCCAGCGAAGCCGAACTTCGACCGCAACGCGATCGCCAAGTTCATCAACCAGACCAAGGCGAGCGCCGATCCGGCGCCGACCGGCGCGACGGCGCACGGCCTGCCCGACGCCCACGCCGAGCGCCTGTCGCCGTCGCTCGCCGCCGCGATCGACGGCTGGTTGAAGGACGCCTACGACAGTTGCTGGGCGCCGCCGCCGACTCTGCCGGAGGGCGAGCGTTACGTCGCCGAGGTGACGGTCGAGTTCAATCCCGACGGATCGCTCGCCGCCGCGCCGCAGCTGGTCAATCCGCCGTCCGACCCGGCATGGCGCGCCCACGCCGAAAGCGCGCTGCGCGCGGTGCTGAAGTGCAATCCGCTGCGCGTTCCGCCCGAGTTCGCGCCTTATTTCCAGCAGTGGCGCTCCAAGACCATTCACTTCGATCCCGAGAACGCAATGGGATGACGGAACGCCCGATCCTTCACATCGTCGCCAGATCGGCCGGCTATGGGCTTGGCCGGTCGTTCGCGCTTCTCGAAACCGCTGCAAGAGACCGACGCCAATGAACCGCTCTTTTCTCCTCACTCGCCGTTCGCTCATCGCCGGCGCCGCCGCGACGCCGCTCGCGCTGGCGCTCAGACCCGCTTTCGCCGCCGGCGACGTCTATGTGCGGGCGGGCGCGAATTTCACGCCGGTCAGCATCGCGGTGACCCCGTTCGCCGGCGACGACGCCAAGATCGGCGCGGTGACGACCAATGATTTCGCCCATTCGATCTTCCTCTCGCCGATCAATCCGACCACGTTTCCCGAGGCGGTGGCCAACCCCGACGCGCGGCCGAACCTCGACGCGTGGAAGACGGTCAATGCGCAGTTCGTGCTGACCGGCCGGGTCATGCCCGCCGGCGAGAAGATCGCCGCCCAGTTTCGTCTGTGGGACATGGCGACGGGCGCCCAGGTCGCCGGCCAGCAGTACACGACCGACGCCGCCAACGTGCGCCGGGTCGGCCACCTCATCGCCGACGCGGTGTTCACCCGGGTCACCGGCGAGAAGGGATTCTTCGACTCGCGGGTGGTGTTCGTCGACGAGACCGGTTCGAAGGAAAAGCGCCGCAAGCGCCTAGCGGTGATGGACATGGACGGCGCCAACGTCAAATACCTGACCACCGGCGATTCTCTGGTCGTGACGCCGCGCTTCTCGCCGTCGGCGCAGATGGTCGCCTACATGTCGTTTCGCGATAAAGAGCCGCGCGTGACGTTGCTCGACCTCGAGACCGGCCAGCGCGAAGTGGTCGGAAATTTTTCCGGCATGACCTTCGCGCCGCGTTTCTCGCCCGACGGCCAGCGGGTGATCCTGTCGCTTTCGGAGGGCTCGTCCGCCAACCTCTACACGTTGGACCTCAAGAGCCGCACGACGACCCGGCTCACCGATGGAAGCAGCATCGACACCTCGCCGAGCTATTCGCCCGACGGCCAGCAGATCGCCTTCGAGTCCGACCGGGGCGGCACGCAGCAGATCTACGTGATGAGCGCCGGCGGCGGCGCGGCGCGGCGCATCTCGTTCGGCGACGGGCGCTACTCGACTCCCGCCTGGTCGCCGCGCGGCGACCTCATCGCCTTCACCCGCCAGAAGGACGAAATGTTCGGCATCGGCGTGATGAAGACAGACGGCTCGGGCGAGCGCATCATCACCGATGGCTATTTCAACGAAGGCCCGACTTTCGCGCCCAACGGGTTGTTCCTGATGTTCTTCCGCGATCCGGGCGGCGAGTCGGGACCGAAGATCTTCATGGCCGACATTTTCGGCCACGGCGAATTCCCAGTGCCGACCCCCGACTACGCCTCCGATCCGTCGTGGGGACCGCTGATGAGCTGAGGCGAGGCTCGTCCCGCGGCTTCTGGAAATCTGCGCCCGTGCTAAGGTGCCCTCACGCCGCGCCCGACGGGCGCGCAGCGAGCGGCGACGGCGGCGCCGACGCGATTTCGGCTTCAAGGCGGGCCGCGCCGCGCGCCGACGCGCGAGCGACCGCCGGACTCGGGCGGAGCGGCGCATGGCGCTCACCATCGGTTTCATCTTCATGGCGACGCGCGACGACGTCACGCTCAGCGACGCGCGCGCCTATATCGAGGCGGCGCTCGCGCTCGGCGTCGTCAATCTCGGCTTCAAGGACGTCGGCCTGCCGCGCTCCGCGCTGCGCGAACTGGCCACGGCGATCCGCGCCGGCGGCGGCGCCTCGTTCCTCGAGGTCGTGTCGCTCGACCGCGACAGCGAGCTCGCTTCGGCGGCGGCTGCGGCGGATTTCGGCGTCGACTGGCTGCTCGGCGGCGTGCGCGCCGACGAGGTCGCGCCAATCGCCAGAGCATCCGGCCTTCGCTACGCGCCTTTCCCGGGCGCGATCGTCGGCCACCCGAGCGCGCTCAAAGGCGAGCGCGACGAGATCGTCGCCAGCGCGCGCACGCTCGCCGAGCTCGACGGCGTCGACGGGCTCGACCTGCTCGCCTATCGCAGCGCCGTCGACCCGGCCGACCTGATCCGCGCGGTGACGTCGGCGGTCGCCAAGCCGGTGATCGTCGCCGGCTCGATCGACGCGTCGCAACGCGTGCGCGCCGCCGTCGCCGGCGGCGCAGCCGGCTTCACCATCGGCACGGCGGCGATCGAGGGCCGCTACGCGCCCGGCGAGCGCGATTTCGCCGCGCAAATCCGCGCCGTGCTGCGCACGGTCGCGGAGCTGGCGTGACGGGCTAGTCCTGCGACGGCTGGGCGGCGGCGAGCTGGTCGTAATACTTGATGACGAGCTCGATGTTGCCGGCGTTCGTCACCGGCTCGATCGCCTTCAGCGCTTCGTCGAGTTCGGTCAGCGCCTGCTTCTTGTCGGCTGCGGTCATCTTCGCGTCCGCCTGCACTTCGGCGATCTGCTGCTTCAGCACCGCGTCGGCGCCGACATATTTTTTGGTCTGCGGGTCGACGCCGTCCATCACCAGACCGATGTTTCCGGCGACGTCCTGGAACTCCTCGAACGACGCGAACTGGTGCTTCTTGGCGGCGGCGTCGAGCTGACCGATGAATTTGGCGTCGAACTGGCCATTGTCGTCCTGCGGCGCCTTGTCGAGCAGCGGGTCGATGTCGGCTGCGGCGGCGATATAGGCCTGGATCTGCGTGTCGGTCAGCGCGATCTGCTTCAACGGCTCAGCGGCCGGCTGCGCCTGGGCGGAGGCGGGAGCGGTCGCGACGAGCGTCAGCGGCGCCAGGCAGCAGAGCGCAAAGGCGACGGCGAGCGGGCGAGCGAGCTTGGCCATGCGAAATCCTCCCGGTTGAGGCGAGGAACCCTGCCGCGCCGATCGTCGCCGCGCAAGCCTCAACCGTTCTGCGCCGCCGGCGCCTGACCCGACGGCGCGCCCCCGCGCGGCGCAAACGCCCAGGTCAGCGTGAAGATCGCCGCCAATATGACGACATAGACGACCACCTGCAGCACCGACGGCTGATCGGAATAGCCGACCAGCGTGTGCAGCACGCGGCCGAAGAGGCTGGTGTCGGAAAGATAGGCCGAGGTGTCCCAGGCGGTGTCGCTGAGGAACGGAGCGACGCCCGCCTGCTGGAAGAAGTTCGCCGCTTGCGCGCCGAGGCCGGCGGCGAGGAACGTGATGAGCGCCGTCGTCACGGCGAACAGGCGTCGGGCGGAGATCGTCACCAGGCCGAAATAGGTGACGGCGCTGACAAAGACGCCGGCGGCAAGGCCGAGCGCGGAGCCGAGCAACAGATCGTCTGAGCTCGTCCCGCCGGCGGCGACCAGCCCGTAGAGAAACAGCGCGACTTCCGAGCCCTCGCGCATCACCGCGACGGCGACGACGATCGCCAGCGCGGCCAGCGAGCGCGCGCCGGTGCGCACCTCCTGGCCGAGCTTGCGCGCGTCGCCGGCGAGTTGGCGTCCGTGGCTCGCCATCCAGATGTTGTGCCAGGCGAGCATGCAGACGGCGAGGCTGAGGATCGAAGCGTTGAACAGCTCCTGGCCGACGCCGTTCAGCGATTCGGCCAGGGCGCCGGCGAAGCCCGCCACCAGGCCGGCGCCGACGATTCCCGCCAGCACGCCGAGGCCGGCCATCAGCCGGCTGCCGGGCACGCCCTTGGTGACGGCGAGCACGATGCCGACGATGATGCCGGCCTCGATCACTTCGCGGAAAACGATAATCAGCGCGCCGAGCATGGGCGTTCCTTCCGACTATTGGGCGACCAGGAAGCCCTCGGTGGTCGCTTCGTGGTAATCGTCGAAGAAACGATAGCGGCCGGGCTTGAGGGCGCGCACCTTGACGGTGATCGCGCCGCCGCCGGCGACGACCTTCTCGACCCTGAGCTCCTTGCTTTCGAACTCGGCCGGCGTCGCATCCTGGTTGGCGAGCTGGATCACGATCGGCTTGCCGGCGGGAACGGTCGACTCAGCCGGATCGAACTTATGGTCCTTGAGCGTGATCTGCACCGTCGCCGCGTCGTCGGCGAGCGCCGGCGCGGCGGCGGCGAGCGCGGTCGCCAGGGCGAGAAGCGGAAGGACAGGCGCGCGGTTCATGGGATTCTCCTCGTTCGGGTGGGGCGGGGCGCGTCGTATGGGAGGCCCGTCACGGCGCGCGGCGCGGCGCGGCGATCAGCGCGCCGGCGACGGCGCGCGGCCGGTTGAAAGACGGTTTTCGGGGATCGGCCCCGCCTTCGCCCGCCTTGCAGGCCGAAGGCAATTCCTGCGCGCTTCGGCGCGCGGCGTCGCAGTCGAACATTCCGTCCTCGCTAACTGGCGGGGGCAAAGCCCGCTGTCGCTGACCATGCTATAGCGAAGAAGAAACCAGGCTGCAAGCAAGCAGCGACCGATTAGAAGTTTTCTAATGAGCCACGAAAACGCCAATATTGTCCATATATCCAACCCCGGAGAGCGGAATAAGCGCGTGTATTCACCATCTATACATGGCGCATTTGAGCGGCTCCAACAAATAGTCGGTGAGAGGTCGGCGAGAAGACGGGATGTTTTTTGCTGGTCGCCGTCAGCGGCGCACGGCCCGGTCAGCGGCGGTTGCTCGCCGACGCGGCGCGCGCCGCCGGCCGTCAAGCCGTTCATGACTCTTTTGCGACATTGCCCAAAAAGCCGCCGCCAGGCGAAAAAACAGCTTGCAATTGAGGGTGATTCGCACAAATAACCATCCGCCCAATACGCACGTGCCTGTGGTCGTGTGTNNNNCGGCTTACCGAAGAGGCTTGTCTATCTTGCCGGGCGTGCGGAAGGGATTTCTCCCCTCCAAACGATGGCTGTGAAAGCGGCGCAGGCCCTCAGCCTGTAAGGCTCAAGCAGCCACGGCGCAGCATCCGGTCGCGCGACGCGCGCCGAGCGCGGCTTTCGGGCCGCGTCGGGCGGGCGGCGAGCGGCCTCGGCGGCGGGTCAACGCCGGCGGTTCGCGTCTCCACAGCGCGGCCGCCATGCGCATCGCCGACGATCCTGAAGCTCTTGCCAGGCGGCCTTGCGGCCGCGCGTCGGAGGCGCCGCCATGACGGATCGCATCAAGCAGTTCCTCGCGCGAACCCGGGACGACGGGCCGCGTCTGGTCGTCGACCTCGAAGTCGTGCGCGACAATTATCTCGCTTTCGCCAAGGCGCTGCCCGACACGCGGGTGTTCTACGCGGTCAAGGCGAACCCGGCGCCGGAAATCCTCGACCTGCTGGCGCGGCTCGGCTCCTGCTTCGACGCCGCCTCGGTCGCCGAGATCGAGCAGACGCTCGCCGCCGGCGCGTCGCCCGATCGCATCAGCTACGGCAACACGATCAAGAAGGAGCGCGACATTGCGCGCGCCCACGCGCTCGGGGTGCGCCTGTTCGCCGTCGACAGCGATGCGGAAGTCGACAAGATCGCCCGCGTTGCGCCAGGGTCGAAGGTCTTCTGCCGTATCCTGTGCGACGGCGCCGGCGCCGAATGGCCGCTGTCGCGCAAGTTCGGCTGCACGCCGGAGTTGGCGGTATCGGTGCTCGAACGCGCCCATCGGCTCGGTCTGGTCGCCCACGGCCTGTCGTTCCACGTCGGCTCGCAGCAACCCAATCCGCGCGCCTGGGAGGGTGCGCTCAAGGCTTCGGCGGCGGTGTTCAAGGAACTCGCCGAACGCGGAATCCAATTGTCGATGCTCAACCTCGGCGGCGGCTTCCCGACCCGCTATCTCAAGCCGGTGCCCGGGGTGCGCGCCTACGGCCAGACGATCTTCCGCGCGCTGCGCAAGCATTTCGGCAACCGCATTCCGGAGACGATCATCGAGCCGGGCCGCGGCATGGTCGGCAACGCCGGAATCATCGAGGCCGAAGTGGTGCTGATCTCGCGCAAGTCGGAGGAGGACCCGCGCCGCTGGGTCTATCTCGACATCGGCAAGTTCAACGGCCTCGCCGAGACGATGGACGAGATGATCCGCTACCCGATCCGCACCGATTACGACGACGACGTCATGTCGCCCTGCGTGGTCGCCGGGCCGACCTGCGACTCGGTCGACGTGCTCTACGAGAAAGAGCCGTACATGCTGCCGGTGAGCCTCGAGATCGGCGCCAAGGTGCTGATCGAAGGGACCGGCGCCTATACGACGACCTACGCCTCCGTCGGCTTCAACGGCTTTCCGCCGCTCAAGAGCTACGTCATCTGACGATCGACTCCGAGGCCGCGATGCGGCCTCGCGCCGTCTGCCGCCCGCACGGCCAAGCGGCTGAAATCGTCAGACCTGAATTCCGACGAGGGGAGGGGCGGAGCAAGCCTCGCATGGGGCCTTGTGGGCGATTATCGCCACGGCGATCGCAGCGCCGCCGTCCGCCTTCGAATCCGTACCGCCGCGGGCGAAAGCCTCGGGTCAGCCAGAGTGGCCGGGGCGGCGCGGGAATGCTAAGCAGCCGCGCCCGCGCAGGGTGGAATGCGCGCCGCGGAGACCCCGTTCATGGCTTTCTGGCTCGACATCGCTGAATTCGCCCTCAAGGCGGCGCTGATCGTCGCCGCGCTCGGCGCTTTGTTTGCGGTCGTCGCGCTGATCGCCGGGCGGATGCGCGGCGGCGAGAGCGAAGGGTCGCGTCTCACCGTTCGCTCGCTCGACCAGCGCTACGAAGCGATGGCCGAGGCGATCAACGCTGCAATCCTCGACAAGAAGGCGTTGAAGGGGCTCGCCAAGGCGCGCCGGCGCGAGGCCAAGGCGGCCGCGAAGTCGGGCGAGCGCGCGGCGCAGAAGCGCATCTTCGTCCTCGACTTCAAGGGCGACGTGCGGGCGCGGGCGGTGCGCCGCCTCGCCGAAGAGATCGACGCGGCGCTCGCCGTCGCGCGGCCGGGGACCGACGAAGTCGCGATCCGGATCGAGAGCCCGGGCGGCACGGTCACCGGCTACGGCCTGGCCGCCGCCGAAATTCTGCGGTTGCGCGATCGCGGGGTGAAGGTGACCGCCTGCGTCGATCAGGTGGCGGCGAGCGGCGGCTATCTGATGGCCTGCGCCGCCGACCGCATCGTCGCGGCGCCGTTCGCATTGGTCGGGTCGATCGGCGTCGTCGCGCAGATCCCGAACCTCCATCGCCTGCTGAAACGCAACGACATCGACTACGAGGAAATCACCGCCGGCGAATACAAGCGCAGCGTCTCGGTGCTGGGCGAGATCACGCCGCAGGGGCGCGAGCATTTTCGCGGCAAGCTCGATGCGACCCATGAGGCGTTCAAGCGCTTCGTCCAGGAGCGCCGGCCCGGCCTCGATATCGCCAAGGTCGGCGACGGCGATGTGTGGCTGGCCAGCGAGGCGCTCGGCCTCGGCCTCGTCGACGCGCTGATGACCAGCGACGCGTTCCTGTTGGCCGCGCGCGGCGAGGCGCGGCTCTACGAAATCGCCGCCCAGCAGCGCAAGACCCTGGCGCACCAGCTGTTCGGCGGCCTCGGCGCCGAGGCGCGCTCGGCGCTCGAAAGCGTGGCCGCGCGTTTCGTCGGCGCGCCGAAATAGGTTGGCGCGCCAGGGCAGGGCAGCCCCATGGGCCGGGTCTGATGTGTCGATCGATGCGGGCTGTTGACTTTTCGCCGCGATCGGCCGATCGCTACGGTGCATTTACGGCAGCATTATTGTCCTATTATCTGCTCTCGGCTGGGGGTGCGCTTGTCTCCGTCGAATTCTGAATCGTGGGAACCGCGTTACGCGCGCCGCGCCGAACGCATGAAAGCCTCGGAAATTCGCGAGCTGCTGAAGCTGCTCGATCAACCCGGCGTCATTTCGTTCGCCGGCGGCATTCCCGATCCCAAGCTCTTTCCCGCCGGCGAGGCCGCCAAAGCCTACGCCGACGCTTTGGCCTCGCCGGCGTCGGCTTCAGCCGCGCTGCAATATTCCGTTTCCGAGGGCTACCCGCCGCTGACGCGCTGGATTGCCGCGCATATGGCCAAGCTCGGCGTGCCGGCGACCCAGGAGAACATCGTCGTCACCTCCGGCTCGCAGCAGGGGCTCGATTTCGCCGGCAAGCTGCTGTTGAGCCCGAACGACACCGCGCTCGTCACCGCCCCGACCTATCTCGGCGCCTTGCAGGCCTTCTCGGCCTACGAGCCGCGCTACGACACGCTGCGGCCCGAGCATGGCAATCGCACGCCGCAATCCTATCGCGAAGCGGCGTCGGCGGCGGGCGGACAGGTGAAATTCGCCTATGTGGTGCCGGATTTCGCCAATCCCACCGGCGAGACCCTGAGCTCGGAGGCTCGCCGCGCCTTGCTCGCGCTCGCCGACGAACTCGACATTCCCATTCTCGAAGACACCGCCTATCACGCGCTGCGCTTCGAAGGCGCGAATGTGCCGTCGATTCAGGCGCTCGACGTCGCCCGGGTCGGCTCGCTCGACGCCTCGCGCGTCGTCTATTTCGGCACATTCTCCAAGACGATTGCGCCGGGCCTGCGCGTCGGTTGGGTTTGCGCCTCGCGCGCGTTGATCCGCCGCTTCGTGCTCGTCAAGCAGGCGAGCGACCTCAACGTCTCCGTCATCAATCAGATGGTGATGCAGCGATTGGCGGAAACGCGGCACGAGGCGCTGATCGAGGCGGCGATCAAGAGCTACCGCGCCAAGCGCGACGCCATGCTGGCCGCGCTCGCGGCGTATATGCCGAAGTCGGTGCGCTGGACCCGGCCGGAAGGCGGGCTGTTCGTTTGGGCGACGTTGCCCGAGAGCGTGTCCGGCGCGGAACTGCTCGAACGGGCGGTTCGAGAGGTCAAGGTCGCCTTCGTGCCCGGCGGCGCGTTCTTTCACGACGGCAGCGGCGCGAACACGATCCGATTGTCGTTTTCGTTGCCGGAGCCGGCGGCGATCACGGAAGGCGTTCGACGCCTGGCGTCCCTATTGTAGAGCGCTCTCAATTTTCGTTGAGCCAAGATCGGCGCCATGCTCGCGAAAGCGGGCGTCCGTATTCCCGCTGCGCCGCTCTACGTTCGCGGGCATGACGCGCGGAGCGCTTGAATGTTCCATTCCAATGCACAACGCCCCGGCCGTCGCGCGCGGCTCCGCGCTTGCGCTGCCGGCCGTGAGACCCCATAATATGCCCTAGAACTAGGGCAAAGGAGCGGGCAATGCCGTCAGGCGCCCCCAGGAAAGCGCCGGCGAAGGCCAAGCCGCCGCGAAAGCGCGCGCCTGTCCGTCACGAAAAGGCGGCGCCGCCATGGAGCTTCGTGCTGGAACTCGGCCTGTCGAAGAAACAGCTCGCTGAATCCGTCGGACTCAGGCCGGAAGCGCTGTACAAGACGCGTCGCGCCGGCGCGACGAAAACCCTGACGCGCCTTGCCGAGATGGCCGAGATCCTGACGCGGGTCGCCGGCTGGGCAGGCGGACGCGCGCAGGCCGTCGCCTGGTATCGCGGCGAGCCGATCCCCGCCTTCGGCGACCGCACCGCCGAGTCGCTGGTCAAGTCCGGTCAAGCCGCGGCGCTGCGCGACTATCTCGATTCGATCGCCCTGGGCGGGTTTGCGTGAGGTTCCAGGGGGCGACGTATCGCGCCCACAACCCCCGCTGGTCGTTCAAGCCGCTGTCGGGCGGCGGCGCCGCCGTCCACGGCGGGCGCTTCAATCCGAAGAGCGTCGCCGCGCTCTACCTCGCACTCGACCCGATCACGGCGATCAAGGAATCCAGCCAGGGTTTTGCGCGCAAATTCGAGCCGTGCGTGCTCTGCACCTACGAGATCGACTGCGAAGACATTGTCGATTTGCGCACGGCGCCGACGCGCGCGGCGGCCGGGGTCGACTCTGGGGAAATGGATTGCCCGTGGTTCGCCGAGGCCGCCGCCGGCCACTCGCCCGCTTCGTGGCGTCTCGCCGAGCGGCTGATCGCCGGCGGAGCGGCGGGTATTCTTGCGCCAAGCTACGTGCGCAATGCGACAAGCGACGACGTCAACCTCGTTTTATGGGACTGGAGCGACCGCCGGCCGCATCGCGTGGCCGTCTTCGATCCGAGCGGCCGCCTGCCGAAGAACCAGCTTTCCTGGCCTTGAGCTTGTCTCGCCGCCGAGCCCCTGCTACGGGAGGCGCCCGCTTTTCCCCTCGTTGAAGGACGTTCCGCCCATGGCCGGCCGCCAGTTCATCTATCACATGCGGGGCCTCAACAAGACGTGGCCCGGCGGCAAGAAGGTGCTCGAAAACATCAACTTGTCGTTCTACCCGGACGCCAAGATCGGCGTGCTCGGCG
>PLRT01000127.1 GCA_003164915.1 Hyphomicrobiales bacterium
GTCTTGGCGCCGGAGGCCGGCTTCTTGCCGATCTTCAGCCCCGCCGCCTTCTTGAGCCAGAAAGTGACCGGCGGCTGGCGCATCTCGAAGGTGAACGAGCGATCCTGATAGGCGGTGATGACCACCGGAATCGGCGACCCCTTCTCCAGTTGCGCGGTGCGCGCATTGAAGGCCTTGCAGAATTCCATGATGTTGAGGCCGCGCTGGCCGAGCGCGGGACCGATCGGGGGCGACGGATTGGCCGCCCCGGCCGGCACTTGCAGCTTGATATAGCCGGCGATTTTCTTCGCCATGAGCTCTGCTCCGAAATTGGCGCGACCTGCGGAACGAGGCTCCGCCGGCTGCGCCAGGTTGCAGGTTCGTGGTGCGAACGGCGTTTCCGGCTGGCGACCGGGCGTTCTTCCACGGATGAAGGCGCGCGAGTTAGCAGGTTTTGCGAAGGGAGGCAACCGTACGGCGCAACCTACAGAACGTTGCCCTTACCAAGATTGCATGCATCACATAGCGTTTGGAGGTTTTCATCAGTTGTCTCACCGCCAAGGCTCCAAGCCCTAACGTGATCGACATGAAGAGAAACGCCCGGCCTCAGAGCTGGGCTGGCTCCGCAGGCACAGCACGCGAAATTATCCCGCTTCATCACACGAAACCGCTGCCTCAGCGATGGGTCCCGGCCGACCTGATGTCCGCTTGCCGCTTCAACAAGGCTAGGAGGTCGTATGTCTTGAGCATTTGCATACGCGACGAACCCCGCGAGCGCGTCCATCCACGAATGGAATCGACGCCGGTAAGCCCCCTGCGAAATTCGTGACGGCGGCCGAGCTAACTCGGCTCGACGCGGTTGCCGCCCATAGTATTCCCAGAGACGCATTATATTTTCAAAGAGGCGTTCATCAGGTATGTTGATTTCATTGGCAATTTCTAGGCCGGCAGCTACGACCGCCTTATTCCAAGTGCCGAAGCGCCTCGATACCGTCGTTGGGTCAAATTGACCGAATTCCGAATAAAGCCTCTGAGAGATTACTGTCGTCCCAGCCAAACTAGCCGCCCTCTGAATATCGGACAGTATGTCCTTATTAGAAACTGGCGCACCCTGGACGCGCTCCAGTCGAAATCTTGGGTCGTTCATATGCGTCCTACTCAGGCACCTTAGAGAGCACGGGCTCGGGCGAACAACAATCTAAAATGGAATTTGGCGGCAAGTCACGGCTGCACCAAGAGCTTCCTCAATTCGCTTATGCGAACTCTCTTCCCACAGAATGCCCATCCGCCGTACCTAGTCCCTGCCCTACTCCATCCCCTTGATCCGCTCCCGCGCCGCGCTGGCCAAGAACCCGGAGCGAGTTTGCCCGGCGCTCGCCGCGGCCTTGTCGATTCGCGCCAACAGGCCCTCGTCGAGCGAGATGTTGACCCGCTGCGCTTTGCCTGGAACTTCGACGCCGATCAGCGCCAGGATCGCACCTTCCATCCATTCCGGCTCGTCGGCTCGCAGCCGTTCGGCGGAGCGCGGTTCGGGCAGCGCCTCGCCATCCTCGATCATGCCTTCGACGTGCAGAGCCAACACCTGCGTCCCGCGCTCGATCGCTGAGCGCATGTCCGACGCCGTCGTCGCGCAGCCGGGAAAGTCGGGAAAAGACACGCCAAAGACGCCGTTTTCCTCATGGATGGTCCCGAGATAAGCAGCTTCCGTCATGATTTTCTCCCGTCACCATTCCCATCCAGCCTGCCGATAGATCGAGCGCAGCGCGCCCGTCGGCAACTCCCGCGCGCCGCGATCGATCGTCACCCGGCCGGTTCTTTCCGGATGGCGGTATTGCACGTGGTCGCCCGGCCCGACGCGCACGACAATCCACCCTTCGCTCGCCAGCCGCGCTTCAATGTCGCGTCGCTTGGCGCTGCGGTCCTTCCGCCCCATGAGGCGCCCCGATCGGCATTGCGCAATATTGCGCAAATGGCCCGTCCCGTCAACGAAATTGCGTGATTGTGCGCACTCTGCGGAGCAGCGAGATCGACCGGCGCGATCGCCCTCCCCGTCTCCCCTACCCGTGCGACTCGCCGGTCGGCGCTTCGTGCAGCGCGCCGGTCACATGGCCGGCCGCCTGCTCGCGCGCCATCCACGCTGCGTGGTCGCGGGCGAGGAAGGTGTAGACCATCGGCGTGACGAACAGGGTGAAGCAGGTGCCGATNNCGGATCGACGCCGCCTCGACGATCGCGTCGCGCCGCGACAGCCCCTGCGTCTCCTGCAACGCGTTGGCGAAGTCGACCATCAAGATGCCGTGCTTGGCGATCAGGCCGATCAGCGTGACGAGGCCGATCTGCGAATAGATGTTGATCGTGGCGAAGCCCAGCACCCCGCCGATGTTGAGTGGCAGCAGCGCGCCGAACAAGGCGGTCGGCAGCGCCACCAGGATGATGAACGGGTCGCGGAAGCTCTCGTACTGCGCCGCCAGCACGAGATAGATGACGATCAGCGCGAAGACGAAGACGTAGATGAGCGCGTTGCCCTCCTGCTCGAGTTGGCGCGAGTCGCCCTGGAAGTCGTAGGAATAGCCTGCAGGAAACACCTCCGCCGACTTCGCCTTCATGTAGTCGAGCGCCTCGCCGAGCGTGCGGCCAGGGAACGGCACACCCGAGACGGTGGCCGAATTGAGCTGCTGGAAGCTGGTCAGCGCGTTGGGTTGCACCTTCTCGGTGACGGTCGCCACCGCCGACAGCGGCGCGAACTCGCCGCTGCTGGTGCGCACCTGGTAGCGCGTCAACCAATCCGGCGACAGGCGGAATTCGCGCGGCGCCTGCGGGATCACCTGATAGCTGCGCCCCTGCAGGCTGAACAGATTGACGTAGTTGCCGCCGAGCATGGTCGCCAGCGCCGCGCCGACGTCGGCCAAGCTGACGCCGATGCGGTTGGCCTTGTCGGCGTCGACGCTGACGACATATTCCGGCGTGTCGAACTTGAGGTCGACGTCGGTGAACAGGAACAGGCCGCTCTCGCGCGCCGCCTGCTGCATCTTCAGCGCGACGTCGGCGAGCGTCTGATAGTCGCCGGTGGTTCGGATGACGAACTGCATCGGCGCGCCGCCGGACGAGCCCGGCAGCGACGGCGGCGCGAAGGCCTGCACTTGCGCCTCCGGCACGGCGAGGAACTTCGGCCCGAGGGTGGCGAGCACCTGCTTCTCGCTGCGGGTGCGCTCATCCCAGGGCTTGAGGATCATGCCGACGAAGCCTGCCCGGACGTTCGGATAGCCGTTGACCAGGAAGACGTGCAGCACCTCGGGCACCGTCTTGACTTCGTCATAAAGGCGATGCGTCGCCTGCTCCATGTAGTCGCGGTTGGCGAGCTGCGGCGCCTTGACGAGGCCGATCAGGAAGCCCTGGTCCTCCTCGGGCGCCAGCTCGCGCGGCGTCGTCTGGTACATGACGGCGGTCAGCGCCAGCACGCCGACCAGGATCAGCAGCGTCAGCGCGCGGAAGTTCAGCGTGCTGGCGAGGCGCCGCTGATAGGCGCGCCGCAGCGCCTCGAAGGTCCTGTCGACCCGCGCGCCGAAACCGCGGGTGCTGGTCTCATGGCGCAGCAGCTTCGAGCACATCATCGGCGAAAGGGTCAACGCGATGAAGCCGGAGACGACCACAGCGCCGGCGAGCGTGAAGGCGAATTCGCGGAACAGGGCGCCGGTGACGCCCGAGACGAAGCCGATCGGCGCATAGACCGCCGCCAGCGTGATCGTCATCGCCACCACCGGCAGCGCGATCTCGTGCGCGCCGCGAATCGCCGCGTCGAACGGCGTCATGCCGTCCTCGATGTGACGGTGGATGTTCTCGACCACCACGATCGCGTCATCGACCACCAGGCCGATGCCGAGCACCAGCGCCAGCAGGGTCAGCAGGTTGATCGAATAGCCGAGCGCCAGCAGCGCGATCATCACCCCGATCAGCGACAGCGGAATGGTGACGATCGGAATGATCGTCGAACGGATGTTGCCGATAAACAGGAAGATGACGATGATCACGATGACCGCCGCCGCGATCAAGGTCTTGGCGACCTCGTAGATCGAGGCGCGGATGAATTGGGTCGAGTCGTAGGCGATGGTGGCGTTGAGGCCGGTGGGCAGCCGCGCCTGAATGCCGGGAATCACCCCGCGGATGCCGTCGATCACGGTGAGCGGGTTCGCTTCCGGCGTGCCGTAGATGCCGATGAACACCGCCTTCAGCCCGTCGAAGGTCGAGGACGAATCCGAGTTCTGCGGCCCGAGTTCGACCGTGGCGACGTCGCCGATCCGCACCAGCGCGTCGCCGTGCGCGGCGATCACCAGCTTGCGGAATGCGTCGGCGTTGTCGAGCGAGGTCAGCGCGTCGACGCTGACCTGGGTGTAGTCGCTCTTCACTTCGCCGGCGGCGGAGATGAAGTTGTTGGCGACGAGCGCGGCGCGGATGTCGTTGGCGGAAACCCCGCGCGCCGCCATCTTGATCGGGTCGAGCCAAATGCGCATGGCGAAGGTTTGGCCGCCGAGGATCTGCGCATTGGCGACGCCGTCGACCGTCTGCAGCTGCGGCTGGACGACGCGGATGAGATAGTCGGTGATCTGCGACGCGTTCATCACCGTCGAGTTGAACGACAGGTACATCAGCGCGGTGCCCTGCCCGGTCTGCTTGACGACGACCGGATCGAGCGCGTCCTTGGGCAGCACGCCGCGCACCTGATTGACCTTGGACAGCGTATCGGCCATCGCGCGGTCGGGATTGGCGTCGAGCCGNNAGACGTTCTGCTGCGAGGTCGACGACAGCGTGTCGACGCCGTCGGTGCTGGCGACCGCCTGCTCGATCGGCGTGGTGATGAAGCCCTTGATGACGTCGGCGTCGGCGCCAGGATAGGTCGTCGTTATGGTGATCGTCGTGTTGGGCGTCAGCGGGAATTGGCGGATCTGCAGCTTCAAGCCGGCGACGCCGCCGATCAGAAGGATCAGCAGGCTGACGACGGTCGCCAGCACCGGCCGGCGGATGAAGAGATCGGTAAAGGCGTTCATCGGTTCGCCGTCACGGCTTCGGCGTTTCGGCCGGCGGCGGCAGCGCGCCGCCCTCGTCGATCGCCACCGGCGAATTCGGCTGCAGCTTGATCTGGCCCGCGATCACCACCTTTTCGCCGGCCTTCACCCCCTCGAGGATGGCGATGCGCTCGCCACGCGTCGCGCCGACTCGGATGAAGCGCCGCTCGACCACGAGGCCCTCGCCCGACTTGGCGGGGACGACGACGAAGGCGTTGTTGCCGTAGAGGCTGTAAACGATCGCGGTGCGCGGCACGGTCAGAACGTCTGCGGGCGCGCCGGTGGTCACGGTCACGTCCGCGAACATGCCCGGTAGCAGCTTGCGATCGGGATTGGCGAATTCGGCGCGCACGGTGACGTTGCGCGAGTCCGAGTTCACCCGCGCGTCGATCGCCGTCACCTTGCCCTTGAATTCGCGGCCCGGCTGCGAGTCGACCTTGAGCGTCGTCTCCTCGCCGACCGCGAGATTGGCGAGCGCGTCGTCGGGCGCGGAAAAGTCGACATAAGTCGGGTCGAGCTGCTGCAGCGTAGTCAGGTTGGCGCCGGCGGCGACATACTGGCCGAGATCGACGTCGCGCAGCCCGAGCCGCCCGGCGAAGGGCGCCTTGATCGCCTTCTGGGCGATCAGAGCGCGCGTATGCTCGACCGAAGCGGCGGCTGAATCGCGCGCCGCCAGCGCCGCGTCGACGGTCGACTGCGGCGTATTGCCGTTGGCGATCAGCGCCCGGGCGCGATCCAGCGTCACGTTGGCGTTTTTGAGCTGGGCCAGCCCATTGGCGAGATCGGCCACTTCGACCGAGGTGTCGAGATCGACCAGCGGCGCGCCGGCGGCGACGTCGTCGCCCGACTCGAAATGGATCGCCGACACCACGCCGGCCACCTGCGGCGCGACGACGATGCCTTGGAACGCACGCAGGGTGCCGATTGCCGACAATTGCGGCGCCCAATGCTCGACCTTCGCCGCCTCGACCGCCACCGTGGTCGGCTTGGGCGCAAAGGCGGCGCTGATCGCGTTCTTGATGAAGGTCGGCTTGAGGACGAGTTGGAAGTACGTCAGCCCGCCGACCAGCGCGACCAGAACCACCAGAACGAGGGCGAACACCGCCGGTCGGCGCGCGCCGAGCGGCAGCGCGCGCAGCACCAGCAGCAGCGCGGCGACGATCGCGATCGCCAGAAACAGCCCGGGCAGCGCCGGCGCGTGAAAGTGCGCGAGGTCTGTCGCAGCGGCGACGACGAGCGCCACGACGGCGACAGCGGCCAAGACCCTGGTCGCCCGCTTCATCAATTCTCGTTCCCCTTCGCGACGGCAGCGTCGCCAGCCCGGCGAAGCGGCGGGAATATCTCAGAACATCGCGCCAAGCGCCAGTCCTTCCTCGCGACTCGTTAACGCGGCGGCGACGCGGAAATTCCTTCGTGGCGCCCGGCGCCGCCCGCGGCTAGAACGACTCCACCGAAGGGAGGCGCCGGCATGCCGCTCAAAATCGACCAGCGCGTCGAACGCCTGCAGGCGCGGCTGCGCGAACTCGCATTCTGGCGCGCGCGCGCGACGCGCGAGATCGACGGCTGGCGCTGCGACGGCCAGCCGATTGTCGTCGGCGCGCCCTGGCCGCGCCGCGACGGCGTGCTGCGCTTCGAGGCGCTGGCGAGCGTTCCCGACGCCTGGCCGCTCGACGAAACCCGCCTTTGGCTCGATCTCGGCGGCGAGAGCCTGCTGACGCTGCGCTATGACGGCGGAGAAAGCGCGGCGTTCGGCCTCGACGTCAATCACCAGGAGTTCCCCCTCGCCGGCCGGCGCGTGGCGATCGCGAGCGAGAGCGTCGCCCGCCGCCCGTTCGGCCAGCCGGTCGCTGATCCACGACTGCAGCGCGCGCTTTTCGTCTGGCTCGACCTCGCGCTCGCGCGGTTCGCCGACCGTCTCGCCCTCGTCGTCGAGGCGGCGGAAACGCTGGGCGCGCACGACGCCGTCGAGCCGCTGGTCGACGCGGCGGAGGCGGCGCTGCGCGCGATCGACTGGCCCTCGACCACCGCCGATTACATCGCGCGCGTCGCGCCGTCGCCGAGCCAGCAGGCTCTGTGGCGCCGACCGCAGACCAAGCTCGATCCGGCCCCGCTCGGAGAGGCCGAACGCGCCTCGATCGTCGCGGCGGACAAGGCCCTGCGCGCGCGGCTCGCCGAGCTCGCGCGCCGCTTCCCGCCCCGGGGCGAGGTGGCGATGACCGGCCACGCCCATCTCGACCTCGCCTGGCTGTGGCCCTACGAGGAGACCCGGCGCAAGCTCAGGCGCACCTTCTCGACCGCGCTCGCGCTGATGCGGGAGGCGCCGGAATTCCGCTTCAACCAGTCGAGCGCGCATTTCTACGCGCAGATCGAACAGGACGACCCGGAGCTGTTCTCGGCGATCAAGGCCCGAGTCGCCGCCGGCCAATGGGAGCCGATCGGCGGCATGTGGGTCGAGCCGGACGCCAACATGCCCTGCGGCGAGAGCCTGGCGCGGCAGATTCTCTACGGCCAGCGCTATTTCGAGCGCGTCTTCGGTCAGAAGCATCGCGTCTGCTGGCTGCCCGACTGCTTCGGTTTCTCGGCGGCGCTGCCGCAGCTGCTGCGCCAGGGCGGGATCGATTCGTTTCTCACCATCAAGGTGACGTGGAACGAAACCAACGCGTTTCCCCACGATCTCTTCTGGTGGGAGGGGCTCGACGGCAGCCGCGTGCTCGCCCACACCTTCGACAATCCCGTGAATGGCTACAATGGCGAAGCGCGGCCGGGTTGCGTCGCGCCGACCTGGGCAAACTTTCGCGCCAAGGCGCGCTGCCCCGAGACGCTGCTGGCGGTCGGCTATGGCGACGGCGGCGGCGGCCCGACGCCGCAATGGCTCGACAACGAGCGGCTGATGCGCGAATTGCCGGCGCTGCCCAGCGCGCGCTGGACGCGGGTCGACGATTTCTTCGCCCGCGCCCATGAGAGCGCCGCCGCGACCGCGGCGACGCCGACGTGGCGCGGCGAGATCTATCTCGAACGGCATCGCGGGACGCTGACGACCCAGAGCGGCGTCAAGCGCCGCCACCGCCGCGCCGAGGCGGCGTTGCTGGCGGCCGAGACCGCCGCTTCGCTCGCCCATCTCCTCGGCGGGCCGGCGGCGCAAAGCCTCGAGCCGCTGTGGCGCGTCCTGCTCAAGAACCAGTTCCACGACATCCTGCCCGGCTCGAGCGTGCGCGAGGTCTATCAGGACGCCGAAGCCGAACTCGACGGCGTTATCGCCGCCGGCCGCGCCGAGCAGGAGCGCGCGCTCGCGGCGATCGCCCAAAACCTGCCGAAGGGCGCGCTCGATGATGCGCTCGTCGTCGTCAATCCGTCGCTGTCGCCGCGCCCGCTGCGGTTGACGCTCGACGACAACGCCTTCGTCGCCGCCGATGAAACGCTGCCGCCGCTGGGGATCAAGGTCGTCAGCCGCGCCGCACTGAAGCCGGCCGCGGGCCTGTCGATCGACAGGCGCCGGCTGGAAAACGCGACGCTCGAGGTCGAGATCGGCGACGACGGCGCGATCGCCAGCCTGGTTCACAAGCCGAGCGGCCGCGAGGCGCTCGCCGGCCGCGGCAACCAGCTCTGGCTCTATCCGCAGGACAAGCCGCGCGCCTGGGACGCGTGGGACATCGAAGAAGATTACGCCGCCCGCGGCGAGGAATGGCGCGCCGTCGATTCGATCGCCGTCGCCGAGAATCACCCCCATCGCGTCGCCCTGCGAGTCGAGCGCAGCTGGCGCGCCTCGCGCATCGTCCAGACCTACGCGCTTTCCGCCAACGGCCGCCGACTCGACATCGAGACCTTCATCGACTGGCGCGACCGACGCGTGCTCCTGCGCAGCCTGACGCCGGCGGCCGTGCGCGCCGAGCGCGCGACGTTCGAATGCGCATTCGGCGTCGTGACGCGGCCGACCCATCGCAACACCTCGTGGGACGAGGCGCAGTTCGAGGTCGCCGGCCATCGCTTCGCCGATCTTTCCGAACCCGGCTTCGGCCTCGCGCTGATCAACGACGCCAAATACGGCCACAGCGCGCGCGACAACGTCATCGGCCTCAGCCTCGTGCGTTCGCCGGTCTATCCCGACCCGCTCGCCGACGAAGGCGAGCAGCGCTTCACTTACGCGCTGGCGCCGCACGCCGGCGCTTGGCATGAGGGCTTCGTGCGCGAGGAGGCGGAGGATCTGAACCAGCCGCTGCTGGTCGGCCTCGCCGACGGCCTCGCGCCGACGACGCTCGCCCCGCTCGGCTGCGACGGGCTTTCGGCCGGCCTCGGCGCGCTGAAGGCGGCCGAAGACGGCGACGGCCTGATCCTGCGCGTCTACGAGCCCGCCGGCGCCCGCGGCCCCTTCGCTCTCCGCCTGCCCGACGGCTGGCGCGGCGCGGGCGACGTCGACCTTCTGGAACAGCCCAGCGCGCCGCAGGCCGAAGGCGCGCTCGGCCCGTTCGAGGTGCGAAGCTGGCGGCTCAAGCGGGGGTGAAGTCAGGCTTCCCAGTGGCGCGGCCCTCTGCGGCCGCGTTCTAGAGGCCGCGGGCGCGGAGGCCCGCTCCACTGCGCCCGCCGCGCGCCGCGGCGCCGTCGCGCTTGTCACGGCGGGGGCGATTTGTTAGACGACCGCCTCGCTTAGCGCCCACGGCGCGGCGAATGCGGTCATGGCGGAACTGGTAGACGCGCTAGCTTGAGGTGCTAGTCCTTTAACCGGGGTGGAGGTTCGAGTCCTCTTGACCGCACCAAGTCTTCGATGTTTCAACGCCTTAGTGTGTGCCCCACCAACGGATCAGCCGAAAGTGGGGCATATCGCTACCCCGTCTTTGCGGAACTAAGCGGGGGCATCGCGTCGCCGGCGAGCTTCTTCTGGCTTGCTGTCGTGCGCGGCTAAATCAGCCGTTGCCCACCCGAATACGCCATCATCTGTTTCTCGGTCGCTCCATTCTCGGCAGCGGTCGTCGCGTCAGCTCTGCGCGCACGATGCGCCGTGCAACGCAACTGGCGACTCTGGCCCCGGCTGGATGAACGCCGGGGGTCGCATCGCTCAGGGGCGAGCGGGACGCGCCCGGCGACGATCCCCTGTCCGCCAAGCGCCGCCGCGCCGAAGACCGCCGCGCGATCTCACATCGCGGACTGTTCGGAATGGGCTCAGCCCAGGCGCACTCTGACGTGGTGAATCGACCCGTCGTCAACCAGCGGCACGCGCAGCGGGCGCTCCGTGAGTTCGACGCCGTCGACCTCGCCGGAAACGACGCCCCGGTTTGCGCCGCCGGGGTTCTCCACCAGCACCTTGTACCGCGCCGAGCGGTATTTCACATCCGCCTCGAATTGTCGCCAGGACTTGGGAATACAAGGATCGATGCGAAGAGACGCGCCGTGCAGCCTCAAGCCGAGCAGGCTCTCAACGCCGGCGCGCTGCAGCCATCCCGCGGAGCCGGTGTACCAGGTCCAGCCCCCGCGTCCGACATGCGGCTTCGTCGAATAGATGTCGGCGCAGACGACGTAGGGTTCCACCTTGTAGCGATAGGCGCCAGCGCGGGTTCGCGAATGGTTGATCGGATTGAGCATGGCGAAGAGTTCCGCCGCCTTGTCGCCATCGCCGAGCGCGGCGAAGGCGATCACCGACCAGGTCGCGGCATGCGTGTATTGCCCGCCGTTCTCGCGCACGCCCGGGGGATATCCTTTGATGTAACCAGGGTCGGTCGGCGTCTTATCGAAGGGCGGCGCGAACAGGAGCGCCAAGCCGTCGTCGCCGCGAATCAACTCGCGATCCAGCGAGGCCATCGCGCGCAGGGCGCGGCCCTGGGTCGCCGCTCCCGACAAAACCGCCCACGATTGCGCGATGGAATCGATCCGGCACTCGTCGCTACGCGACGAACCCAACGGCGTCCCATCGTCGAAATAGCCCCTGACATACCAATCGCCGTCCCAGGCCTCGCGCTCGAGCGCGACCTT
>PLRT01000275.1:0-5956 GCA_003164915.1 Hyphomicrobiales bacterium
GGCAGGCCTCGGCGACGTCGATCGCGTATTCGTAAAAGATCACCGGGTCGTTGTAGGTAAAAGCGACCGAGGCGCAGCCGAGCTCGCTGGCCGCGCGGGCGATCGCCTCGGGCGAAGCGCGCTGCGCGCTCGTATCAACTTCGCGGCTCTTCGAGATTTCGTGGTTCTGGCAGAAGGCGCAGGCGAGATTGCAGCCCGCCGTGCCGAACGACAGCACCGACGAGCCCGGCAGGAAATGGAACAGAGGCTTCTTCTCGATCGGGTCGACGCAGAAGCCCGACGACAGGCCGTCGGTGGTCAGCGCCATATGGCCGTCGACGTTCTGGCGCACGTAGCACAGACCGCGCTGGCCGGGGCCGATCTTGCAGACCCGCGGACACACGTCGCACAGGATGCGCCCATCCGGCAGCGGACGCGTATAATGATCGACGACGCGCATTCTGATTCCCTCGCGCGTCCTATATGGGCGATGGGCGCGGCCTCGGTAAGGCGAAAGCGCCCACGCTTGGAGGCAAAATGACCGCCTCGACCCGCGCGCTCGCCGTCCATCCTGCCCAGGTGGCGGGGATGTTCTACCCAGCCGATCCCGCGGCTTTGAGCGCGGCGCTCGACGCCGCCTTCGCCGCTGCTCCGCCCGCTCCGTACCGCGCCAAGATGGTCGTCGTCCCCCATGCCGGGATCGACTATTCCGGCCGGATCGCCGCCAGCGCGCTCAGCGCGCTCGACGCGCCTGAGCGCCTGAAGCGCGTCGTCATTCTCGGCCCCAACCATCGCGTTGCGCTCGACGGGATCGCGCTCCATCCCGCCCACGCCTGGGCGACGCCGCTCGGCGTCGCGCCGGTCGCCGAGGACGCGGCGCGCGCGATCCTTTCGCTTGACGGCGTCGCGGTCGACGCGCGGCCGTTCGTCGGCGAGCACAGCCTGGAAATGCCGTTGATCTTCGTCCAGCGGCTGCTGCCGGGGGTCGAGATCGTGCCTGTCCTGGTCGGCGCCGCCGAGCCGGCTCTGGTCGAAGAGGCGGTCGAGCGGCTGTGGGGCGGACCAGAAACGGCGATCTGCGTTTCGTCCGATCTTTCGCATTTCCTCTCCGCGCCGGCGGCGCGCGGACGCGACGACGCGACCCGGGCCAAGATCGAACGCGGCGACTGGAGCGAGCTCCTGCCGACCGACGCCTGCGGCTATTCGGCGCTGCGCGGCGCGATCCGCGTCGCCTCGGCGCGCGGGATGCGCACGACCGGCATGGCCTTCGCCNNGCGCAGACGTCTCGTCCGCCCTCTCCGCCCAGCGCGCGAGCTTCGTCACACTGGAGCGCGAGGCGCGTCTGCGCGGTTGCATCGGCTCGCCGGCGGCGCGCATGGCGCTGGCGCGCGACGTCGCGGCGAACGCCGTCGCCGCCGGCTTCGGCGACCCACGCTTTGCGCCGCTGACCCAAGCCGAGCTCGCCGTCCTGACGATCTCGATCTCGATCCTGTCGCCGGCGGCGCCGTTCGAATGCGCCGACGAGGAGGACCTGATCGCCCGGCTCCATCCCGGTCGCGACGGGCTGATCCTGCGCGAGAAGGGCGCCGGCGCGCTGTTTCTGCCGAGCGTGTGGGACACGCTGCCCGACCGACGCGAATTCGTGCATCAGTTGAAGCGCAAGATGGGCCGCGCCGCCGACCACTGGTCGCCGGCGATGCGCGCCTGGCGATTCACGACGGAGAGTTTCGCGGCGCCCTACGCCAATGCGAAGGCGGGCGGCCTCGACGGCATCGCGCTGCGGCAGGAGTGAGCCCTACGTGACCATCATCGCGAGCGATAGCGAAGCGATCCAGACTGAGGGTTTACGGCGGCGGCTTCGTCTGGATCGCTTCGCTTTGCTCGCGATGACGATCCGCTGCGATCGCGTCATGCACGATCGACCGGGGCGCTGCGCGTCGTCTCGCGTCAGCGCGACAGCCTGAGGCTCGACCAGCCTTCGAGGTCGATGCGCTCGCGCAGATAAAGCCCTTGCGCGCGCCAGGCGGCGAGCACGCCGGGGACGTCGGCATAGAGAAGACCGGAAACAATCGCGTCGCCGTCGCGCGCGGTGACGGCGGCCAGCGACGGCGCCAGCAGCCGCAGCGGCCTGGCGAGGATGTTGGCGAAGACGACATCGTAGGGCGCGCCCTCGCGCATGAGAATGTTCTCGACGCCGCGCGACAGCAGCGGCCGGCAATGCGCGGCCACGCCGTTGAGGCGCGCGTTGGCGTTGGCGACTTCAACCGCCACCGGATCGAGGTCGCCGAGCCAGACCTTGCGCCTCGAGACTTTCGCCGCGGCGATGGCCAGCACGCCGGCGCCGCAGCCGACATCGAGGACGCGGCGCGGTCGCCGGCGCTTCAACAGGCGATCGAAATGCAGCAGGCAGCCGCGCGTCGTGCCGTGGTGGCCGGTGCCGAAGGCGAGGCCGGCCTCGATCTCGACGCCGACGTCGTTGGCCCTGACCTGACCGCGATCGTGCGCGCCGTGGACGAGGAAGCGCCCAGCCCTCACCGGCGCGAGACCGGCGAGCGAATTGGCGACCCAGTCGCGCTTCTCGGTCAGGCCGAACTCGACGCGGCGCGCCGCATCGTCGCCTGCCGCCGCGGCGACGAGTTCGCGCAACGACTCCTCGTCGGGCGAGAAGCCGAAATAGGCTTCGACCAGCCACGCCTTGCCGCCGCCCGGCCAAAGCTCTTCGGTCTCGAACGCGGTTGAAGCCGCCTCCGCCGGCTCGAAGCTCTCGACGATCAGGTCGGCGACCGCGCGCGCTTCGCGCTCGCCGCAGACGAGCCGCAGTCGATGCGCGGCGTTGTTGGGGGGGAGGCCTTCGAGCATTCTTTCCTCTCGCGAAATCGCCGGTCGAAAGAAGCGCGTTTGTAGACGCGGCCGTCGGCCGCGTCCGCGGCGCAAGGCGCTTCACGCCGGACGCGGTCAACGACCGCGTCTACAAGCGACAGCCCCGCCGGCGCCTTCCCCAACAGGGGAAGGACAGCGCGCCCCTACCACGCTCGCTTACCGCCCGCCACCCTCGTGGAAGAAGTCGTAGATGCGTCGGGCCGTCGCGGCGTTGAGGCCGGGGGTTTTTTCCAGATCCGACAAGCCGGCGGCGGCGACATCCTTGGCCGAGCCGAAAGCGAGCAGCAGCGCGCGCTTGCGCGACGGGCCGATCCCCGGGATCTCGTCGAGCGGGCTCTTGGTGAAGGCGCGCTTGCGCCGCGCCCGATGGGCGCCGATGGCGAAGCGGTGCGCTTCGTCGCGCAGCCGCTGGACGAAGAACAGCGCCGGATCGCGCGGCGAAAGCCGGAACGGCTCGCGGCCGGGAATGAAGAAGGTCTCGCGTCCGGCGTTGCGGTCAGGCCCCTTGGCGATCGAGGCCAGCGCGACGCCCTCGACGCCAAGCTCGGCGAAGACTGCCCGCGCCGCCTCGAGCTGGCCGCGGCCGCCGTCGACGACAATCAGGTCGGGTCGATCGGGGAAGGCGTCGCGCCGATCCTCCTCATCCTGAGGAGCCGGCGCAGCCGGCGTCTCGAAGGACGAGGGGGATTGGGCGGCGAAAGCCGTGACGGCCGGCGGTTCCTCCCCTTCCCTCGTCCTTCGAGACGCGCCCTCCGGGCGCTCCTCGGGATGAGGGAAGGGCGACGCGATCCCCCGCTCCGCCGCACGTTGCGCCGCCTCCTTGGCGAGCCGGGCGAAGCGCCGCGTCAGCACCTCGCGCATCATCGCGTAGTCGTCGCCGGGCGTCAGGCTGGCGCTCTTGATGTTGAAGGTGCGGTACTGGTTCTTCACGAACCCCTCGGGGCCGGCGACGATCATCGCGCCGATCGCGTTGGTCCCCATGATGTGGGAGTTGTCGTAGACCTCGACGCGGCGCGCCGCCGCCGCCAGGCCGAACGCCGCGGCGAGCGCTTCCAGCAGCCTCGCCTGGCTGGCAGCCTCGGCGAGTTTGCGCGACAGCGCTTCGCGCGCATTGCGCAGCGCGTTATCGACCAGCTCCTTCTTTTCGCCGCGGCGCGGCGCGCCGACGGCGATGCGGTGGCCGGCGCGGGCGGAGAGGATCTCGGTCAGCGGCGCGCTCGAGGCGACGTCGTGGCTGAGCAGGATCAGCCGCGGCGCCGGCCGTTCGAGGTAGAATTGCGCGAGGAAGGAATCGAGCACCTCCGCCGCGCCGAGCGTCCGGTCGGCGCGGGGGAAATAGGCGCGATTGCCCCAGTTCTGATAGGTGCGGAAGAAGAACGCCTCGATGCAGAACTGCCCCGCCTCCTCGGCGATGGCGAAGACGTCGGCTTCCGGGACCGAGCGCGGATTGACGCTCTGCTCGCCCTGGATCGCCGACAAGGCCGAGATGCGGTCGCGCAGCCGCGCGGCTCTCTCGAAGTCGAGCGTCTCGGCCGCCGCGGTCATTTCGCGCGCCAGGCGCTGGCGGATCGCGCGGCTGCGGCCGGAGAGGAAGTCGCGCGCCTCCGCGACCAGTTCGGCATAGTCGCCCGGACCGATCTCGCCGGTGCACGGCGCCGAGCAGCGTTTGATCTGGTGGAGCAGGCATGGCCGGCTGCGGTTGTCGTAGTAGCTGTCGGAGCAGGTGCGCAGCAGGAACGCGCGCTGCAGGGCGTTGAGCGTGCGTCCGACCGCGCCGGCGCTGGCGAACGGGCCGAAATAATCGCCGGCGATCGAGCGCGCGCCGCGGTGCTTCATCAGCCGCGACGCCGCGTGGCCGCCGGCGATCAGGATATAGGGGAAGCTCTTGTCGTCGCGCAGCAGCACGTTGTAGCGCGGCCGGAGCTGCTTGATCAGATTGGCTTCGAGCAGCAGCGCCTCGGCCTCTGTCTCGGTGGTGACGAACACCATCGAGCAGGTCTGGGCCACCATCCGGGCGATGCGGATCGACTGTCGCTCCGGCGTCGTGTAGGCCTGCACGCGCTTCTTGATCGAGCGCGCCTTGCCGACGTAGAGCACCTCGCCGTCGCCGCCGATCATGCGATAGACGCCCGAGCCGAGCGGCGCGTGCTTCCAGAATCGCTTGATCACCGCCGCGCCGCGCGCCAGCGGCCCCGGTTCGGCCGGCGCCTCGTCGAGCGCAATGTCGAGCGGCGCCGAGGCCTCGTCCCGCTCCGGCTCGTCGAGCGTCTCGGGCGGGTCGTAGCCGTCGGCGGCGGGGGATTTGGGGGCGCCTGTCATGCGGCGGCGATGGGGTCTCGTGTGGCCGAGGGCGACCTCCAGCCTCCCGGGAAGGGGAAAGAGGCCTGTGTCTGCCGAGATCTAGGCGCGCCGGCGCGATTCTGAAAGGGCGGATGTCCCGCGCCCCCAGGCCGTGGCGGGCTGTCACGAGGCTTTGTCTGGCGGACCGGCGCGGCGGGTGAGACAGTCGCGGCCAATTCGGGAGGCTTCCCTTCCCCGACAATGGAGCTTTTCATGGACCGCAGGCATTTCCTGCGCGCCGCGGCGCTCGCCGCCGCGTCCTCGCCTTTGCTGGCGATCGTCGGCGCGCCGGCCTTCGCGGCGACGGGAGGGATCGACGTCGAGGCGATCCTCAACGATCCCGCGACGCCGGTCGCCGGCAATCCGGCCGGCGACGTCACGATCGTCGCGTTCATGGATTACAATTGCCCGTTCTGCAAAAAGTCGTCGCCAGACCTCGAACGGTTCGTCGATGACGACGGCAAGGTGCGCCTCGTCTACAAGGACTGGCCGATCCTGACCAACGCGTCGGTCACCGGCGCGCATCTGGCGCTCGCGGCCAAATACCAGGACAAGTACCGCGAGGCGCATGTCGCGATGATGAGCATTCGCGGCCAGAAGATCGACGAGGCGAGCCTGCGCGCCGCGATTCAAGGCGCCGGCGTCGACATGGCGCAGCTCGACGCCGATCTGAAGGCCCACGACGCCGACATTACGGCGCTGCTGAAGCGCGACCGGATCGAGGCCGACTCGCTCGGACTCGAGGCCACGCCGGTGT
>PLRT01000275.1:5973-8934 GCA_003164915.1 Hyphomicrobiales bacterium
GGGATTGCGGCGGTCGCTTAGTCTGGATTGTTTCGCTGTCGCTCGCTTTCTGACGGCTGAGAGCGGCGCCATCCAAAAGCAACATGCTCTAAGCGTTCAGGCTGTCGTAAAGATCCGCCCAGTCTGGATTGCTCGTCTCAACTAGCNNCCGAGAGAAGCCTTCGATCGCGCCAGTGCGATGTTCGAATGCGCGTCGCGAGAGGTCGGAGGTCACTCCGACGTAAAGCGTCCCGTTGCGCTGACTCGCCATGATGTAGACGCAGGGTCTTTTCATCGTGTCCCTTCCGCCCTCCCCTCGTCATCGCGAGCGACAGCGAAGCGATCCAGACGTGGGCCACGGTCGCCAATGCTTCCTCCAAGAAATCGCACCGACAGGAACATTCCCGAGTCCGACTCTTGTGGCTTAGTCTGGATCGCTTCGCTGTCGCTCGCGATGACGATCTTTCGACTCGCCTATCCCCTCAGTACCCCCTGCCCCGATCGACCACGTGCCGCAGCGGCTCGCCGCGCTCGAAAGCGAGGATCTGCGCGGCGATCGCGCGGGCGACGGCGTCGGGGTGGGAGAGCGCGGCGTTGTGGGGCGTGACGAACACCGCCGGATGGGCCCACAGCGGCGAATCCGCCGGTAACGGCTCGGTCTCGAACACGTCGAGCGAGGCGGCCTTCAGCGCGCCGGATTCGAGCGCGGCGAGGATGTCGGCTTCGACCTGCAGACCGCCGCGCCCGGCGTTGACGAGGACCGGCCCGCCGAGGCGGCCGTCGCGCGCCAGCCTGGCGATCAGGCGCGCGTCGAGGATGCCGCGCGTCGCCGAGGTCAGCGGCAGCAGGCAGACGAGGATGTCGGTCTCGGCCAGCATCGCCTCGAGGCCGGCCGGCCCGGCGAAGCCGGCGATCCCTGCAACGTTCTTGGCGCGCGCGCTCCAGCCGGCGACCGGAAACCCGAGCGCCCTGAGCTTCAGCGCCGCGTCGCGGCCGAGTTCGCCGAGGCCGAGAACGCCGACCCGCACCTCGTTCGCCGCCGGCTGATCGTCGTCGTCGGCCCACATCCGCTCGCGCTGCTGGCGCGCGTAGCGGCGCGTCTGGCGCAGATGCATCAGGCAATTGAGGACGACCCACTCGCTCATCCGCGCGGTGAGATCGGCGTTGACGACGCGCGCGATCGCGACGTCGGGCAGGCGCGGGTCCGACAGGATGTGATCGACGCCGGCGCCGAGCGAGAAGATCGCCTCGAGTTTCGGCAGATGGGCGAGCGACCCGGGCGGGTGGCGCCAGACCGCCGCGTAGCGCACGGCGGCGCGGTCGGCGAGCGTATCGGGGGTGACGATCGCGTGGCCGGGCAGCAGCGCGGCGAAACGTTTCAGCCACGGCCCCGCGTCCCAGCCGGGCGCGGCGAACAGTAGGCTCACGCCGCGCCGCCGATCCGCGCGACCACCGGGTCGGCGAGCTTGGCGGGCGGCGCGTCGCCGACGCGATAGGCGTCGCCGAGACGGCGGATTGCCGCGGCGGCGCTCGCTTCGTCGCGCGCGTGGACCAGCGCCAACGGCGCCTCGGCCGAGACTTCGGCGCCGATTCCAGCGAGCCGCGTCAGGCCGACCGCCGGATCGATCGAATCGGACGCGTGCGCGCGCCCGCCGCCGAGCTCGACCACGGCAAGACCGATTTCGCGCGCGTCGATCGTCTGGACGAAGCCCCTGCGCTGCGGCGCGGCGGCAACGACGACCGGCGCGGCCGGCAGCAGGTCGCGCGCCCTGGCGAGCAGATCGGCCGGGCCGCCGAGCGCGGCGACCATGCGCTCGAAACGCTCGGCCGCGGCGCCGCTCGCCAGGCTGCGCTCGAGCGCGGCCCGCGCGACGAGGCGATCGCGCGCCAGGCCGCTGAGGATCAGCAGCTCCGCGCCGAGCGCCAGCGTCACCGCATGCAGCCGCGCGTCGCGCCTCGCGCCGGTCAGATAGTCGACCGCATTGAGCACTTCGACCGCATTGCCAGCGGCGCTCGCCAGCGGCTCGCCCATGCCGGTGATCAACGCGACCGTCGGCAGGCCGGCGCCGTTGGCGACCGCGGCGATGCTCTCGGCGAGATCGCGCGCGCCTTCAAGGTTCGGCATGAAGGCGCCCGAGCCGGTCTTGACGTCCATCACCAGCGCCTGCAGCCCGGCGGCGAGCTTCTTCGACAGGATCGAAGCGGTGATCAGCGCGATCGATTCGACCGTCGCGGTGACGTCGCGGATGGCGTAGAGGCGCCGATCGGCGGGAGCGAGATCGGCGGTCTGGCCGATGATCGCGCAGCCGGCGTCGGCGACGACCTTGCGAAACAGCGGCAGGTCCGGCTGCGAGACATAGCCGGGGATCGAATCGAGCTTGTCGAGCGTGCCGCCGGTATGGCCGAGGCCGCGGCCGGAGATCATCGGCACATAGGCGCCGCAGGCGGCCAGCATCGGCGCCAGCATCAGCGAGACGTTGTCGCCGACGCCGCCGGTCGAGTGCTTGTCGACCACCGGCCCCGGCAGTTTCATTTCGCGCCAGTCGAGCGTCGCGCCCGACGCCGTCATCGCCCGCGTCAGCGCGACGCGCTCATCGAGACTCATGCCGCGGAAGAACACCGCCATGGCGAAGGCGGCGGCCTGGCCCTCGCTGACCGCGCCCGAGGTCAGGCCGGCGATGAACTCGCCAATCTCCGCTTCGCTCAAGGGCCGTCCGTCGCGCTTGGCGCGAATGATTTCCTGCGGCAGCGTCATGGCGCGTCTTCGTACGCCGCAATGAACGCCTTGAGAAGGGCGCGGAACTGGCGCGAACCTCGCGCGGCGACCGCCTGCGTCTCTTCGTGGCTCGGATCGCCGCCCGACAGGCCGGCGGCGAAATTGGTCACCAGCGAGCAGGCGACGACGCGCAGGCCGAAATAGCGCGCGATCAGCACTTCCGGCACGGTCGACATGCCGACGAGGTCGGCGCCGAGGATTTTCGC
>PLRT01000281.1:0-2759 GCA_003164915.1 Hyphomicrobiales bacterium
GCGCCAGCGCCGGATAGGCCTGATAGAGCCAGCCTTTGCCCTGGATGAAGAACGTCGCCAGCCCGCCGAGCGCGGCAAGCGCGGGCGTCGCGACCAGCGGCGCGCCGAGCCGCCGCCCGGCGACCAGGGCGAGCGCGACCGCAAGCGCGACCCAGGCGACTACCGCGGCGTTGGCGGCGAGATCGCGCAAGGTCTCCCGCACCGGCAGATAGGCGGTGGCGACCGCCGGCAGGACGTCATGGACATAGGCGGGAAAACGCCAGGCGACGAAGCCCGCGTAGACGACGGCGACCGCCGCGGCGAGTCCGTACTCGCCCGCCCATAGCGCCGCGCCGACGCCGCGGCGCGCCGCGAGGTAAAGCAACGGCCCGACGAACAGCAGCCCGTAAGGCGGCTTGATCGCGACGACCGCCGCCATGGCGAGGCCGGCGATCCCGATCGCCAGCCAGCCAGGCGAAGCGCCGGCGGCGCGCGCGGCGGCCACCGCGAGCGCGGGCAATGCAATCAGCGCGACGAAAAAATCGCGCTCGTCGAAGGCGCGGCCCGGCAGCAAGGTCAATGCGAACAACGCCGCGCCGAGCGAGGCCGCGCCCAGTTGGTCGATCAGGCCGGCGCGGCGCAGGATCGCCGCCGCGGCGGCCAGCGCGGCCGCGCAGGCGGCGAAACCCCAGGCGGCGACAGCGAATTCGGCGTGCAGCCCGAGAGCCCGCGCCAGCGCGACCGGCGGCAGATAGAGGAGGATCGCCGCCGGCGGGTTGGTCTCGACGAAATCGACGTAGGGGACCGCGCCGTCGAGCCATTTCTCGCAGATCGTGATCATCCACGAGACGTCGGCGATCGCGCCGAAGCGCGCCTGGGCGACCCCTGCGGCGGCCAGCGCGGCGAGCGCCAGCCCAGCCGAGCCGAAGCGGCGCACGGCGGCGACTGCCGCCGCGCCGCCGCGCGCGACGACCGCTTCGAAAGCGGGCGCGGCGGCGATCGGGCGGGCGAAACGCATGACGGACCGGCGGCGGGCGGCGACCCGCCAGCCTTAGCCGCGGAGGCTTAACAATCCGGCAAGAACCCAGCCGCCGCTCAGCCGCCGCAGTTGACGGCGAAAGCCTCGATCAGCGCGTCGAACGCCACCGGCGTCTCCCATTGGGGCGCGTGGCCGGCCGAATCGATCGCCTGCACAGCGCCGCGCCACAGCGTCGGCATGTCGAGCTTGGCGTAATAGGCGCCGTTGACGAACTGCTCCCTGGTTCCGTGCAGCACCGCCAGCGGCTGCTGCAGACCGGCGACCACCTGGACCTCGTCGCGCGAGACGCCCGGCGCCATCGAAGCGGCGACCTGCGCGCGCGCGCGGCCGTCGGCGCGCAGCGCGTCCTCGACGAAGAACGGCGGCGCGTCGGCGAAGCCGGGAGCGAAGAACGACGATACGTAACCTTGCGCCTGCTCGCGCGTCAGGTCGGCCGAGAAACCCGCCGCCAGCGCCGGATTGGGCAGGAAAGCCTCGGCCATCGCCGGGGGGAAGCCGACCGGCGGCGCGCCATAGATGGCGAAGCCGCGCGCCTTTGGCAGGTCCCGCGCCGCCTCGAGCAGGATGTGGCCGCCGAGGCTCCAGCCGACGAACACCGCCTGGTCGAGGTCGAAATTGCCGGCGATGGCGATAACCGCCAGCGCGTGGCCGGGCAGCAGGTAGGCGGCTGGATCGCTGGCGTTCTCCGAGTGGCCGTGGCCGAGCAGGTCGATGGCGACCACGCGCCGGCGCCGGCCGAGCGAGCCGTCGAGCTGGCGCGAGAACGCGCGCGCGGAGCTGGAATTGCCGTGGATCAGCACAATCGGCGGACCGTCGCCAGCGGACTGATGGACGGCGAGCGCTCCGTTGGGGGTATGGTACATCGTCGTTTTTGTCATGGCCGTTCCCAATTCGCGAACCCGTCTCGTCGCCGAACCTAGCAGCACCGCCGTCGCGCATAAAGGCGGCTGCGTCGGGCGCCCTTCCCTTTCCGATCCGATTCGTGTATTGCGCCGCACAATCGGAAGCGCGGCTTCGCGACCGCGCATTTCGTCGCACTCCCGTCATAACGGACGTCGAGGGAAGGCGCGGCCTGCCTGCGCGCCCCTTGCGGGATTCGCGCCGACACCAACGCCGGAAGCTCCATGAAGCTGAGAAACATCGCCATCATCGCCCACGTCGACCACGGCAAGACGACCCTCGTCGATCGCCTGCTGCAGCAGTCGGGCGCCTTCCGCGAGAACCAGCGCGTCGCCGAGCGCGTGATGGATTCCAACGATCTCGAGCGCGAGCGCGGCATCACCATTCTCGCCAAGGCGACTTCGGTGGTGTGGAAGGGCATGCGCGTCAACATCGTCGACACGCCCGGCCACGCCGATTTCGGCGGCGAGGTCGAACGCATCCTGTCGATGGTCGACGGCGCAATCGTGCTAGTCGACGCCGCCGAAGGGCCGATGCCGCAGACCAAGTTCGTCGTCGGCAAGGCGCTGAAGATCGGGCTAAAGCCGATCGTCTGCGTCAACAAGGTCGACAAATCCGACGCGCGGCCGAGCGAAGTCGTCAACGAGTGCTTCGACCTGTTCGCCGCGCTCGACGCCACCGACGAGCAGCTCGACTTCCCNNTGGCGCCGCTGTTCGACCTGGTGCTCAAGCACGTCGAGCCGCCCAAGGTCGGCGCCGGCGCCTTCCGCATGCTCGGCACGCTGCTCGAAGCCAACCCCTACCTCGGCCGCATCATCACCGGCCGCATTTTCTCCGGCAC
>PLRT01000281.1:2772-3067 GCA_003164915.1 Hyphomicrobiales bacterium
TCGGCGGGCGACATCGTCGCCATCGCCGGGCTGGAGAAGTTCAACGTCGCCGACACTTTGTGCAGCCCGGAAGAGGTCGAGCCGCTGATGGCGCAGCCGATCGATCCGCCGACGTTGTCGATGACCTTCTCGGTCAACGACAGCCCGCTCGCCGGCACCGAGGGCGACAAGGTGACGAGCCGCGTCATCCGCGACCGCCTGTTCAAGGAGGCCGAGGGCAACGTCGCGCTGCGCGTCGAGGCGGCCCCCAACACCGACTCCTACATCGTTTCCGGGCGCGGCGAATTGCAGCTCG
>PLRT01000233.1:0-121 GCA_003164915.1 Hyphomicrobiales bacterium
CGACCGCCGGCGTGTTCATCGCCAATGGCGCCAAATTCGTCGTCGGCCCGCTGACCAATCCCGACATCGCCAAGCTGTGCAACCGTCGCAAGATCCCCTACAGCCCGGGCTGCGGCTCGGC
>PLRT01000233.1:140-20633 GCA_003164915.1 Hyphomicrobiales bacterium
CGACGCCACCGAGGAATCGCTGACCCAATGGTTCAAGGCCGGCGTCGCCTGCGTCGGCATCGGCTCGAACCTGATCACCAAGGAATTGCTCGCCGTCAAGGATTACGCCGGCGTCGAGAAGAAGGTCAGCGAGACGATCGCGCTGATCCGCAAGATCCGGGGCAAGTGAGATGGCCGACGAAATCCTCAGGATCCGCCCGGCCTCCGAGACCAAGTGGGACTGCGCCGCGTTCGGCGAGGTGATGCTGCGCTTNNGCCGGGTGCGCAACGCGCGCTCGTTTCAGGTCTGGGAAGGCGGCGGCGAATACAATGTCGCCCGCGCCATGCGCAAATGCTGGGGCAAGCGCTCGACGGTCGTCACGGCGCTGCCGGAGAACGACCTCGGCTGGCTGGTCCAGGACCTGATGTGGCAGGGCGGAGTCGACACCTCCCACCTGGTCTGGCGCGCATTCGACGGGCTCGGCCGCAACACCCGCGTCGGCCTCAACTTCACCGAGAAGGGCTTCGGCGTGCGCGCCGCGCTCGGCTGCTCGGACCGCGGCCATTCNNGGCGGCATCTTCGCCGCGCTGGCGACGAACACCGCCGAAGCGGTGATCGAAGCGGTCGAGGCCGCGCACAAGCACGGCACGATCGTCTCCTACGACCTCAATTATCGCGCCTCGCTGTGGAAGAGCCAGGGCGGCAAGGAGGGCGCGCAGAAGGTCAACCGCACGATCGCGCCCCACGTCGACGTGATGATCGGCAACGAGGAGGACTTCACCGCCTGCCTCGGTTTCGAAGTCGAGGGGCTCGACGAGCACATCTCCAAGATCGACCCGGCCAACTTCAAGACGATGATCGCCCAGGCGGTCAAGGCTTTCCCCAATTTCAAGGTTGCGGCGACGACGCTGCGCAACGCCAAGACCGCCTCGTTCAACGACTGGGGCGCGGTCATCTACGCGGGCGGGCAATTCTACGAGGCGCCGTTGCGCGAGAACCTCGAGATCTACGATCGGGTCGGCGGCGGCGACGGCTTCGCCTCGGGGCTGGCTTACGGCTTCCTCGAAGGCAAGGGGCNNAGGCGGCGGTCGAATACGGCGCCGCGCACGGCGCGCTGGCGATGACCACGCCCGGCGACACCTCGATGGTCAACGTCAAGGAAGTCGAAGCGATCATGAAGGGCAAGGGCGCCCGCGTGATCCGCTAGCGGCGTGGGCCTCTTTCCCTCGCCGGGCCTGTTCGCTGCCTTCGTCGCCGCCAGCGTGCTGCTGGCGCTGACGCCGGGGCCGGACATGGCGCTCTATCTGTCGCGCACCTTCGGCGGCGGCCGTTCGCACGGGCTTGCGGCGCTCGGCGGCGCGCTGAGCGGCGTCGTCGTCCATACCTTCGCCGCTGCGCTCGGCCTGTCGGCGCTGATCGCCGCTTCGGCCAGCGCCTATCACGCGCTGAAGATCGCCGGCGCGCTCTATCTCGTCTATCTCGCCTGGGGCGCGTTGAAGCACGGCGCGGCGCTGAAGCTCGAAACGGGCGGCGCGGCGGGAAGCCGACGCAGCGCCTTCCTGGCGGGGGTGTTGATCAATCTCACCAACCCGAAGGTGATCCTGTTCTTCGTCACCTTCCTGCCGCAGTTCATCGACGCCGGCGANNTGGTCAGCGCGGCGATCATCGCCGTCGCCGGTCGCTTCGTCGCCGCGGCGCGCGCCAACCCGCGCGCCATGCGCTGGTTCGACTATGGTTTCGCCGGCCTGATGAGCGCCTTCGCCGCGCGGCTGATCCTCAGCGCGGCGCGCTGAAGACTCGCTACAGCGGAAAATGGCAGGCGACGGAGCGGCCGTCGCCGAGGTCGCGTAGCGCCGGCGCGGCTTCGCGGCAGCGGCCTTGCGCGAAGCGGCAGCGCGCGGCGTAAGCGCAGCCGCCCGGCGCCGCTTCGCCCGGCGGCGCGTCGGCGACCGCCACCGGCGCCTCCTCGAGTTTCGGCGCCGCGTCGACCAGTTCGCGCGTGTAGGGGTGGGCGGGCGCCTTGAACAGCGCGACGGAAGGGCCGCGCTCGACGAAGCGCCCGTGAAACATCACCGCGACCTCGTCGCAGAGATGGCCGACGACGGAAAGATCGTGGCTGATGAGGAAGAAGGTGACGCCCGCCTGGCGTTGCAGATCGCTCATCAGGTTGAGCACCTGCGCCTGGATCGAAACGTCGAGCGCAGAGACCGGCTCGTCGGCGACGACCAGCTTCGGCCGCGTCACCAGGGCGCGCGCGATGGCGATGCGCTGGCGCTGGCCGCCGGAAAATTCGTGCGGGAACTTGTCGGCGTCGGCGGCGACGAGGCCGACTGCGCGCAAGGCTTCGAGCACCCGCGCGGCGCGCTGAACGCGCGTGACATGGGCGAGATTGATCAGCGGCTCGGCGACGATGCGGCCGACGCGCTGGCGCGGATCGAGCGAGCCGTACGGATCCTGGAAGATCATCTGCATCTCGGCGCGCGCGACGCGCAGCTCGCGAGGTCCGAGGTCGAACAGCGAGCGCCCGTCGAGCCGCACGACGCCGGAGGTCGGCGTCTCCAGAGCCATCGCGGCGCGCGCCAGAGTCGACTTGCCGGAGCCCGATTCGCCGACCACGCCGAACGAGCGCCCGGCCGCGATCGTCAGGCTGACCCCGTCGACGGCGCGGCGCATCGAATGCGGCGACAGCCAGTCGGCGCGCGGCAGGCGATAGTCCTTGACGAGGTCGATGACCTCCAGGAGCGGCAGGCTCATGCGAGCCTCCCGTCGGGCCCCACGCGCAGGCAGCGCACGCGGCGCTCGCCGGCGAGTTCGATGGTCGGCAGCGGCGCGGCGTGGCAGGCGTCCATGGTGAGAGGGCAGCGGCCGGCGAACGGGCAGCCGCGCGGTTCGGCGCGGGCCGGCGCGGCGGCGCCGGCGATCGCCTGCAATCGTTCGCCGCGCGGCGCGCCGGCGCGCGGCCGCGCCGCCAGCAGCGCGCGCGTATAGGGGTGGCGCGCGTCGCGCAGCACCGCGTCGGCCGGGCCGCTCTCCATCACCGTGCCGCCGTACATCACGAGCACCTGATGGCAGTGGCGCGCGACGACCGCGAGGTCGTGGCTGACGAGCAGCGTCGCCATTTCGAACTGGGCGCTGAGCGAAGCGAGCAGATCGAGGATGCGGGCCTGCACGGTGACGTCGAGCGCCGTGGTCGGCTCGTCGGCGATCAAGAGATCCGGCGAGCAGGCCAGCGCCATGGCGATCATCGCCCGCTGGCGCTCCCCGCCTGACAGTGCGAACGGATAGGCGCGGGCGGCGCGTTCGGGATCGCGCAGACGCACGCGCCCGAGCAGGTCGACCGCCTGCTCCCAGGCGGCGGCTCGGCTTATGCCGCGGTGGACGACGAGCGGCTCGCCGACCTGGCGGCCGACGCGGTGCAGGGGGTTCAGCGCCGTCATCGGCTCCTGGAAGATCATGCCGATGCGGTCGCCGCGCAGCTTCTGCAACGCGCGCTCGCCGAGCCCGGCGAGGTCGACGCCCTCGAAGCGCAACGCGCCGGAGACGACCGCGCCATCCGGCAGCAGGCCCATCAGCGCCAGCGCGGTCATCGTCTTGCCCGAGCCGGATTCGCCGACCACGCCGAGACTGTCGCTGGCCTCGAGCGAAAAGCTGACGTCGTGGACGACGCGGCGAGGCCCGTCGGGAGTCGGCAGGTCGATAGCGAGATCGGCGACGGAAAGCAGCATCAGCTTCGCGCCCGCAGCTTCGGATCGAGCGCGTCGCGCAGGCCGTCGCCGAGCAGGTTGAGACCGAGCACGCTGAGGGCGACGGCGAGGCCGGGATAGACCGCGAGCCGCGGCGCGACGTACATCCACGCCTGCGCGTCGGCGAGCAGCCGTCCCCACGACATCTGCGGCGGCTGCGCGCCGAGGCCGAGATAGGAGAGCGCCGCCTCGGCGAGAATGGCGATGGCGAACTGGATCGTCGCCTGGACGATCAAGGCCGGGGCGATGTTGGGCAGCACGTGGTCGATGGCGATGGCGAGCGGCCCGCGCCCGGCCGCGCGCGCCGCGAGCACGTATTCGCGCGCCAGCGCGCCATTGGCGGTGGCGCGCGTCAGCCGGGCGAAGATCGGCACGTTGGAGACGCCGATGGCGACGATCGCGTTGACCACGCCCGCGCCGTAGGTCGCGGTGAGCAGGATCGCCAGCAGCAGCGCGGGAAAGGCGAAGGTGAAGTCGCAAAGCTTCATGATCGCCTCTTCGACGATCCCCTTGGCCGCCGCGGCGATCAGGCCGAGCGAGACGCCGAAGAGGAGGCCGATGCCGACGGCGATCACCCCGACCAGGATCGAGATCCGCGCGCCGGCGAGGATTTCCGAGGCGAGGTCGCGGCCGAGCGGGTCGGTCCCCAGCCAATGCGTCAGCGAAGGTTCGAGCAGTTTGTGGGGAACGTCGATCGCGTTCACCGGGAACGGCGTCCACACGAGCGATAGAGCCGCTGCGGCGACCAGTAGCGCCACCAGCGTTCCGCCGAGGCGCAGGCTGAGGCCGCCGGGCTGCCGCCCCCGAGTCGCCCACGCGCTCACGTCGCGCCCGCCCGGAGCCGCGGATCGATCGCCGCGCAGGCGAGATCGACGAGGAAGTTGAGGGCGATGACAAAGGCGACGAGCATCATCACGCAGTCTTCGACCACCAAGGCGTCGCGATTGGCGATCGACTGAACGATCAGCCGGCCGAGGCCGGGCAGGACGAAAACGTTCTCGACCACGATCGCGCTGGCGACGAGATTGGCGAACTGCAGCCCCATGACGGTGAGGATCGGCGTCATCGCGTTGGGCAGCGCATGGCGCCACAGCGCCGCGCGGCGCGACAGGCCCTTGGCGCGCGCGGTGCGGATGAAATCCTCGTTCAGCGTCTCGATCAACGCCGAACGGGCGACGCGGGTGAGGATCGCCGCCTGGACGACGCCGAGCGCGATCGCCGGCAGGATCAGCGCGGCGAGCGCGCGGCCGAAACCGGCGCTCCAGCCGGGAAAGCCGCCGGCCGGCGCGATGCGCCAGTGGACCGCAAAAAGCAGAACGAGAAGGATCGCGAACCAGAAATTCGGCACCGCGAGGCCGACCTGGCTGGCGACCATCACCGCCGCGTCGCCGAGTTTGCCGCGGCGATCGGCGGCGTAGACGCCGGCGACCAGCGCAATCGCAGTGGCGATCGCCATCGCCAGCAGGGCGAGCGGCGCGCTGACCGTCAGCCGCGCAGCGATCAGCGGCGCGATCGGCGAATCATAAGCGTAGGAAAGGCCGAGGTCGCCGGCGAGCGCGCCGGTCGCCCAATGCCAGTAACGCACGGCGAAGGGCTGATCGAGGCCGAGCTTGTGGGCGAGCGCGGCCACCGTCTCGGGCGTCGCGCTGGCGCCCAGCATGGTCTGCGCGGCGTCGCCGGGCAGGATCTCGATCACGCCGAACACGACGAACGACGCGACGGCGAGGGTCACGAAGAGAACGAAAAGCCGCTGAAGCGCGTAGCCGAGCAATGAGGTTCCGACCGAGGTTGCGTCGCCGGCCGCGAAAGGGATTCCCCGTTCCCCCCGCTCGCGGGGAGAGGGGACGCGTCGGTCCGGAAGCGGGCGCTCCCCGAATCCGACGCGCCGCTCGCGTACGACTCGTCGAGCTTACGGCCCGGCGGAACGGCCTGTCCAGACGGACCTCGCTGACGCGGGGAGGGGCGGTCGCTCGACCGTCGCGCGCACGGCATAGCCGGCGTAGAGCGCGACGACCCGCGCTTTCGCGCCGCGCGCCGCCGCGAGCGAGGCGATCTCCGGCTTGAGCGCGTCGCGCGGGGTGACGTCGAAGGCGGCGAGCCAGCGCCGCAGGGCGGCGCGCAAGAAGGCGGGAAGCCCGGCCTGGTCGCCGAAATCGACGATCTCGAGCGCGCCGCCGGGCACGACGACCTCGATCGCCTGGGCCAGCGCCTCGCGCCACGGCGGGATCATCGACAGGGCGTAGGAGACGAGCACGCGGTCGAAGCCGGCGCGACCGAACAGCGCCTGCGGGTCGAAGGCGGTCGCGTCGCCCTGGGCGAGCGCGACGCGGGGCTCGACCCCGGCGCGGCGGATCGCTGCGCGCGCGCTGACCAGCATCTCGCTCGAAACGTCGAGGCCGAAGACGCGCGCCTCGGGGAAACGGCGGGCGACGGCGACGAGATTGCGGCCGGTGCCGCAGCCAATCTCCAGCACGGCCTCGCCCGGCCGCGGCCTCAGCGAGGCGATCGCGCTGTCGCGACCGAGCAGGTAATACTTGCGGGTCAGGTCGTAAATGTGCCGCTGGCGGCGGTACATCCGGTCCATCAGCAAGGCGGCGTCGCTCATGCGGCGCGCTCGTAGAGATGGAAGGCGCCGTAGATCGAGGAGCGGTCGCGGCGGCCGAGCTCGCGGCTCTGCTCCTCGCGATAGGTCCAGCCGTCGAGCGCGTCGTCAGCGACCCGGCCCGGCAGCAACCGTTCGTCGGCGGCGGTGCGGAAGATGACGCGCGCGCCCGGCCGCGCGGTGCGGCTGATCTGCGTCCACAGCGCGGTCAACTCGTGATCGTTCATCCAGTCCTGCGCGTCGAGCAGCACATAGGCGTCGAAGCTCGCCGCCGGCGCTTCGCCCAGCATGTGGGTCAGTGAGCCGTGGACGAAGCTCAGCCGGTCGGCGCGCGCCCGCAGCGCGCCGAAATGACGGCTCTGCAGATAGGGGGGCAGGGAAGCGGCCTCGCCCTCGGCGTAACGGCCGCCGAACGCCTGGGCGGCGAAGTAATTGTCGCGGATGTCGAAGTCGCAAGCGAGCCGTTCGAGCCGCTGGCGCAGCACCGCGGCGACGCCGCTCTCGGAGTCGCCCGCGAGCGCGCGATATTGCGCCGGCGGGATGCCGAGCCCGTAGAGCGAGGCCGGTTGGCGGGTCAGCCAGCGCACCAGCGGCTTGTCGAAGATCGGCGCGAGATGGCGCTCGAACAGAGCGCGCTGTTCGCCGTGCGAGCGCGCGCTCAGCATCACCCGCGGATCGCAGCCGTGCAGCCGCGCCAACGCATGGCCGGCGGCGATGCAATGGCCGAGCAGGCCGAAGCGATAGATATTGCGCGCGAAGAGGTCGATACGGCGGCGCAGCGGAAACGGGCGCGCCTCCCAATAGGCGCGGCTCGCTGGGTCGAGCCGCGCCTTGAGGCGCGAGTCGTAGGCCGCGACATTGTCGCGCGAATTGGCTTCGCCGAAGAAGCGATGGAACGATTCGTAGTCGGGCAGGTGCTTCAGCGCGCACAGCTTCAGCCGGCCGAGTGCGACATGGGCGCTGTTGAGGTCGACGGCGACGATCTCGGCCGGGTCGGCGGTCAGATAGGAAAGCGCGTTGCAACCGCCCGAGGCGATCGTCGCCACGCGGTCGCCCGGTCCGAGGCGCAGCGCCTCGAGGTCGACGACCGGATCTTCCCAGATCTGCGGATAGACGAGGCGACGGAAGGCGGCGGTGAACAGGCGTTCGAGGAGGCCGGCGCGGCTGAGCGGCCGGCTGCGGTGGACAGCCGCGCGCAGGCCTGCGCCGGTGGCGCGCCGCGCGGCGCGAACGGAATGTTGCACGCGTCCTCACCGGGTTCGGGAACCAAGTCGTCTGCGGTTAGGCGAGTCGCGTGACGCGCGCGTGACGGAAGGAGACGGCGCCGCCCTGGTTCAGTCGCCGAGAGGAAATCTCTGGTCGACGACAAATTCGCCGTCGGGCTTCTGGATGAACAACGCGAGCGCGTCGACGATCAGCGTCGGATCGGCGACGCGACGCTCGAATTCTCGCTCGAGCGCCGCGACGACGCGATCGGCCTCGACGAGCGCGTTGGTCAAGGTGAAATGCAGACGAAACTCGGCGAGCGCGTGGGGGTAGCCCCAGCGCTCGAAGGTCTCGCGCTGGCGCTCGGTCAACCGCGCCGGGTCGCGCCGCGCGCGTTCGGATTCGTCGAGCGGCGCGCGGAAGGCGTCGAGGCCAACGACGATGCGCTCCTCGAGCTGCGCGATCTCGGTCGAGGGCGCGCGCGGCGTCAGCGCGACGAATGCGGCGCCTTCGGCAAGCGACAGCGCCGACACGGCGAGCGGGCCGGCGGCGAAGGGCCGGTTCGCGTGAGCAAGGGCGGCGAGGGCCGCGCTGAGGTCGGAGAGGCTCGCATCCTCGGCGAGACGGAACGGCGCCTTGATCGTCGCGTGGAAGCCGTAGCGGCGCGGCTCGCTCGTCATGTCGCGCCACGCCTCGGCGTCGAAGCCGGCGGCGGCGAAGCCGGGCCGTTGCTGGCCGCTCGCCGCGTCGCGGCCGATGACGTCGCTGCCGAAGCGCCACAGCGCGCTTTCGGGCGGCGGCGCGACATAGACGGCGTAGCGCAGCGGATTCATCATGGAGCGGCGCTCCGCAGCGTACGGACGACGAGTTCATGGAGCTGCGTCACCGCATCGTCGAGCGCGCCGTCGTTGTCGATCGTCGCGTCCGGTTCGACCCCGAGTTCGGCGGCGGCGCTGCGTTCGAGTCGCTCGCGACGGCTCGCGCCGTCGTCGCGACCGCGCTGGGCGAGACGCGCCGCCAGCGTCTCCGCTCGCGCCGTGACGAGCACGACGAGGCTCGGCCGGTAGAGTCGCCGCGCCTCCGCGACGGCGGCGCGCGACAGATTGCAGACGACCGCATGCCCGGCGGCGAGCCGCGCCTCGATCTCGCGCGGCACGCCGTAATGGAAGCCGTGCGCCTGCCAGGCGAGCGCAAACCGCCCTTCAGCCTGCGCGGCCAGGAATTCCTCCTCGGTTAGCGTGTCGTGATCCTCGAAGGCGTCGGCCGAACGGGTGACGACTCGGCGCGCGAAGACGACGCCGTCGGCCTGGCCGAGCCGGCCGGCGACGCCGCGCATCAGCGCGTCCTTGCCGGCCCCGCTCGGGCCGACGATTGCGACGAACAGACCCCTCGACGGGGTGGCCTTGGCGCGAGCCGACATCGCCTCACGCGACCCTTACGCCCTCGCGCCAGACGGCGCGCGCCACCGGCTCGCCGTGATGGGCGCGCACGCGGACAAGATCGGCGCGGCGGCCGACGACGATCTCGCCGCGGTCGACGAGACCCGCCGCTTCGGCCGGGTTCTTGGTGACGAGCCGCACGGCGCCGGCGAGGCCGCCGATGCTGGGCGCGTCGGCGAGGTGGAACGCCGCCATCAGCAGCGCCGCCGGCACGTAGTCGGAGGAGAGGATGTCGAGCAGCCCCGCCTCGGCGAGATCGCGCGCCGACGCGTTGCCCGAATGCGAGCCGCCGCGCACGACGTTGGGCGCGCCCATCACCGTCGCCATCCCGGCGTCGCGCGAGGCGGCGGCGGCTTCATGGGTGGTTGGGAACTCGGCGATGCGGACGCCCTCGCGGCTGGCGAGCGCGACGTCGTCGAGCGTCGTGTCGTCGTGGCTGGCGAGCGTCAGGCCGTGGGCATGGGCGAGCGCGACGACTTGCGGCCGATGCGCCTGGGCGCGGGTGCGCCCGACGCGCTGGCGCTCGCGCACGACGTCGGCGAGTTCGTGCTCCGACTGTCCGGTTTTGCCCTGATAGTAGATGAAATATTTTTCCAGATCGCGGAACTGGCGCTGGCCTGGCGTGTGGTCCATCAGCGAGACGAGCCGCGCCGGATGGCGGGCGAGGAAATCCTCCAACGCTTCGACGACATTGGGCGAGGGAACCTCGCAGCGCAGGTGGGTCTGGTGGTCGGCGCGCAACAGATCGGCGGCGCGCGCGCGCTCGATCGCTTCGACGAGCGTCGCGACTTGTTCGCCCGCGCCGCTGCGCCAGTCCTCGTGCTCGTCCACGCCGAGACGGAAGGAATCGAAGACGGTGGTGATGCCGGCGGCGGCGATCTGCGCGTCATAGGCCATCACCGCGCTGCCGGCGTGCCAGAACACCCGCGGCCGCGGCATGAAATGCGCCTCGAGATGGTCGGTGTGCAACTCGACCAGGCCGGGCAGGAGATAGTCGCCCTGGCAGTCGATCGCGCCCTTCGGTCCGCCGCCTTCGCCGATCTCGACGATCCGGCCGCTTTCGACTGCGATCCAGCCGGGAAAGACGCGGTCGGCGGCGACGACCTCGGCGTTGGTCAGGACGATCGGGTCGGCGGCGTGGAATTCCATGCCTCAGGCTCCGTACTTGTCGAGGAACGATTCGGCCGACAACCGGCGGAAGTCGTCGAGCGCCGCGCGCAGGGTCGCGTGGGGCCAGTCCCACCAGGCGAGCGCGTCCATGCGCGCGCCAATTCCCTCGGCAAAGCGGGGCCTGAGCGGCCGCGCCGGCACGCCGACGACGATCATGTAGGGGGCGACGTCGTGCGTCGCCACCGCGCCGGCGCCGATCACCGCGCCGTTGCCGACCGTCACGCCGGCGAGGATCGTCGCGCCATGGCCGATCCAGACGTCGTGGCCGACCGTCACCGCGTTCTCCCGCCGCCAGTCGAAGAAATCCTCTTCGCGATCGGCGTCGGGCCAATAATCGTCGGCGCGATAGGTGAAATGGTGCAGCGTCGCGCGCCAGCTGGGATGATTGGTCGCGTTGATGCGGACATGCGAGGCGACGTTGACGAACTTGCCGATCCGCGCCGCCCAGGTCTCGCAATCCTGCATCAGGTAGGAGTAATCGCCGACGTGCGTCTCGGCGACGACGCAGCGCTCGCCGATCTCGACATAGCGGCCGAGCGCGCTGTCGCGCACGATCGCGCTCGGATGGACGAGCGGCGTTTCGGAAAGCCGCGTCGCGCGCGACCGCAGCGAGGATGTGGCGCTCATGCGGCCTCGCGGTCGGAGAAGCGCGCGACGTCGACGATCCGGTCGGCGACGCGCGCGCGCACGTCGTCGTCATGGAAGATGGCGAGGAAGCCCGAGCCTTGCGCCTTGCGCTCGGCAATCAGGGCGATCACCGCCTCGCGGTTGGCGGCGTCGAGCGAGGCGGTCGGTTCGTCGAGCACCAGCAGGCGGTGCGCGCCGGCGAAGCCGCGGGCGATGTTGACGCGCTGCTGTTCGCCGCCGGAGAAGGTCGCCGGCGGCAGCCGCCACAAAGCCTCGGGCAGGCGCAGCCGGGCGAGCAAGGCGGCCGCGCGTGCGCCCGCGGCGTCGCGGTCGAACCCCGCCTCCTGCGCCGCGGCGGCGACGATGTCGATTGCGGCGACGCGCGGGATGACGCGCAGGAACTGGCTGACGCTGCCGACGACGCGTCGCCTGAGGTCGAGGATCTCGCGCGGCGCGGCGCGGGCGACGTCGACGACGCGCTCGCCGTCGGCGACGAGAATGCGCCCCTCGCCGGCGAGGTAACTGCCGCCGACCATCTTGAGGATCGACGACTTGCCGACGCCGGACGGGCCGCCGAGCACCACGCATTCGCCGGCCATGACGCTGAGCGAGACGCCGTGGACGACCGGCAGGCGCGCGCCGCCATGCAGATGCAGGGTGAAGGTCTTGGCCAAGCTCTCGACCCGCAGCAGTTCGTTGGCATTGAGCGCGCTCATGCGGCGAGCACCGAAGAAACGAGCAGCTGCGTGTAGGGCGCCTGTGGATCGTCGAGCACGCGATCGGTGAGCCCGCTCTCGATGACTTCGCCCTGCTTCATCACCAGAATGCGGTGCGACAGCAGCCGCGCCACCGCGAGATCGTGGGTGACGAGGATGACCGCGAGCCCCATGTCGGCGATCAGGCCGCGCAAGAGGTCGAGCAGCCGCGCCTGGACCGAGACGTCGAGGCCGCCCGTCGGTTCGTCCATGAACACGAGGCGTGGGCCGGTGACGAGGTTGCGGGCGATCTGCAACCGCTGGCGCATGCCGCCGGAATAGGTCGCGGGCGGATCGTCGACCCGCGAAGCGGCGATCTCGACCCGCTTGAGCCAATCGAGGGCAGCGGCGCGGATGCGGCCGTAGTGGCGGTCGCCGACCGCCATCAGCCGCTCGCCGATGTTGCCGCCCGCCGACACGTTCATACGCAAGCCGAGCGAGCTGTCCTGGTGGACGAAGCCCCAGTCGGTGCGCATCAGCGCCCGCCGTTCCGCTTCCGACAGCGACGACAGCGCGCGCGCCGCGCCGTCGCGCAGGCGATAGACGACCTCGCCGGAATCGGCTGGCGCCGCGCCGGCGACGAGNNCCATGGCCTTCCTCCCCCGCTGCGCGGGGGAGGGGGACCGCGCGAAGCGCGGTGGAAGGGGAGCGACCCAAGCGACCGTCGACGCCGCCCGTCGGCGGCGCCGTGCAGTTATGCACGCGGCGATGCCGACGTTGGAGGGCATGACCCCCTCCACCGCGCTGCGCGCGGTTCCCCTCCCCCGCTGCGCAGGCGAGGATGCTGCTGCTGCGGTCGGTCATCATTCCGCAGCGTCCTTCTTGTTGGCCGCGCGCCGCTTTTCGCAATAGTCGGTGTCCGAGCAGACGAACATGCGGCCGCCCTTGTCGTCGGTCACCACCTCGTCGAGGAACGAGTCGGTCGCGCCGCAGAATTCGCACACGGCGTCGAACTTGGTGCGTTCGAACGGGTAATCCTCGAAATCGAGCGAGACCACGCGGGTAAACGGCGGGATCGCGTAGATGCGCTTCTCGCGGCCGGCGCCGAAAAGCTGCAACGCCGGACAATCGTCAAGCTTGGGGTTGTCGAACTTGGGGATCGGCGACGGGTCCATGATGTAGCGGCCGGCGACGCGCGCCGGATAGGCGTAGGTGGTCGCGATATGGCCGTGACGGGCGATGTCCTCGTAGAGCTTGACGTGCATGACGCCATATTCGGCGAGCGCGTGCATGGTGCGCGTTTCGCTCTCGCGCGGCTCGAGGAAGCGCAGCGGTTCCGGGATCGGCACCTGATAGACGAGGATCTGGTCGCCGGTCAGCGGCGTCTCGGGGACGCGGTGGCGGGTCTGGATGATCGTCGCTTCCGTCGTGTCGGTGGTGGTCGCGACGTCGGCGGTCTTGGCGAAGAAGGCGCGGATCGACACCGCGTTGGTGGTGTCGTCGGCGCCCTGGTCGATCACCTTGAGCACGTCGTCGGGACCGATGATCGCCGCCGTCACCTGCACGCCGCCGGTGCCCCAACCGTAGGGCATCGGCATCTCGCGCGAGGCGAAGGGGACCTGGTAACCCGGAACCGCGATCGCCTTGAGGATCGCGCGGCGGATCATCCGCTTCGTCTGCTCGTCGAGATAGGCGAAATTGTAGGGGCGCGCGCTCATTCGGCGGCCTCCGCGTCGGGCGGCGGCGCGCCCGCTTCGCGCCTCAGCTCGCGCAGCAGCGCCAGCTCCGCCTGGAAGTCGACGTAATGGGGCAGCTTCAGGTGCTCGACGAATCCGGTCGCCTGGACGTTGTCGCAATGCGACAGCACGAACTCCTCGTCCTGCGCCGGGCCGATCTTCTCCTCGGCGAGTTCGTCGGCGCGCAAGGCGCGATCGACCAGCGCCATCGACATCGCCTTGCGCTCGCTCTGGCCGAAGACGAGGCCGTAGCCGCGGGTGAAGCGCGCCGGTTCGCCGTCGCCGCCCTTGAACTGGTTGACCATCTGGCATTCGGTGACGGCGATCACGCCGAGCGGGACGGCGAGGCCGAGCTCGGGCACGACCATCTCGACCTCGATCTCGCCGAAGCGGATCTCGCCGACGAACGGATGGTTGCGGCCGTAGCCGCGCTGGGTCGAATAGCCGAGGCCGAGCAGAAAGCCCTCGTCGCCGCGCGCCAGCGTCTGCAGCCGCGCGTCGCGCGAGGCGGGAAATTCGGTCGGATCGCGGGTGACGTCGGCGATCGGCGCGTCGTATTCGCCTTGCGGATTTCTCTCGATCAGGTCGTCGCCGGCGATGATGTCGACGACGCGCGGCGCGGCAGGGGCCGCGTCGGCCGGCGCCGTCGCCGGCGGCGGCGGGTCGCAAGCCTCGCCGAGCGCGAAGTCGATCAGCCGGTGGGTGTAGTCGAAGGTCGGCCCGAGCACCTGGCCGCCGGGCAGGTCCTTGAACGTCGCCGAGACGCGCCGCGCCAGCGCCATCGCCTTGGTGTCGAGCGGCTCGGCGAAACCGAAGCGGGGCAGGGTGGTGCGATAGGCGCGGGCGAGGAAGATCGCCTCGATCAGGTCGCCGCGCGCCTGCTTGATCGCCAGAGCGGCGATCTCGCGATCGTAGAGCGAGGCCTCGCTCATCACCCGGTCTACGGCGAGCGAAAGCTGCTCTTCGATCTGCCGCGTCTCGATCTCGACGACGCTGCGGTCGCCGCGGCGCTTGTTGGCGAGCAGAGCGTGGGCGTTGGCGATCGCGCGCTCGCCGCCTTTGACCGCGACATACATCAGCGCGCCCCCTCGATGATCGCGGTTGAGCGCGGCAGGGCGGCGAGGCGCGCGTCGGCGGCGAAGACGAGATCGACGCCGAGCGGGAAGCCGGCCCGAATTTCCGCCCATTGCGCAGCGAAATCGGCGGGCAGCGACGCCACGGCGAGTCGCGCCTCGCCCCGGACGCCGGGGCCGGTCAGCCTGAGGCGCGGTCCCGCGTCGAGCGACGCGGTCTGGACGACGATCGTCGTCGAGCGGTCGGGATATTCCGCCGTCCCCAACGCGAAGCGCGCGAGGTCGAGGCCGTCGGCGGAAAGATCGACCAGCGCGAAGACCGCCTTGTCGGGCGCGGCGGCGCGCGGCGCGCCGGTGTGGAAGGCGAGATAGTCGCCGATGGCGGCGGGAAACGACGGCGCGATCCACAAGGGGGTCTCGAAGTCGGCGAGCGTCAGCAGCGTCGCGGCGGCGGCGCGCGCGAGGGGTGGCGGCGGCGCGAGCGCCTCGCCGCAGGCTAGGATCGTCCCCGGCGCGCTCAGCGCCCGCATGATGCGACGGAACGCGGCTTGGGATTCGAAGGTCGGATCGGCGAAGGCGAGCGCGCTCATGCCGCGTCCTCGCCGCGAACAAGGGTGAAGAAGTCGACCCGCGTCGCCGCCGTCTCGGCCCGCGCCTTGGCTGTTTCGGCGGCAAGTCGATCCGCGATCGGCGCGAGGATCGCCGCTTCGACGCCGCCGCGCGACGCTTCGCGAAGCCAAAGGGCGTCGGCGATCGCCGCCAACCGCGCCGTTTCTCCGTCGCGGCCGAGGATATGGGCGAAGCCGCGTTCGCCGGTCGGCAGTTCGACGACCGCGCGCGTGACCGTCGCTTCGCCGAGATTGAACGGCGCGCCGTCGCCGCCGATGCGGCCGCGCAGCATGACGAGCCCGGTCTCGACCGGCTTGAGGTCGCGCGCGCCGTGATCGGGCCAGCGCGCGGCGACCGGTCCGGCGAGCTCGTCGCGACGCGCGCGCGCCAGCAGCGCCATCGCGCGCCGCCGCGCTTCGATCTCCGGCCGCCCGATCCGAGGGTCGGGTTGAGAATCCCTTGCCGCCATGGCGTCCTTCTCGTCTCGTTCGATGACGGTTTTGCGTCGATCGTCGGCGGACCGCGCCCCGCGCCGTTCGCGCGGCGGGGGACGGCGCCGGTTAAGAAACCGTCGTACGCCGAGCCTATAACAGCGCCCGCTGGACGAGAAACTCCTCGCCGAAATTGGGGTCCAATCATGAAGCGATCGACGCTGTTCTTCGCCGTGTCTCTCGGCGGCCTTGCGGCGGGGAACGCCGCGCTGGCGGCCGATTGCCCCGCGGGCGGTCTGCGCTTCGGCGTGGAGCCCTATGAATCGGCGCAGCGCCTGCTGCCCGTCTACACCGACCTCTCCAAGCTGATCGGCGACAAGATCGGCTGCCCGGTGCAATTGTTCGTCGCCACCAGCTACACCGCCGAGATCGAGGCGATGCGCAACGACAAGCTCGAGATCGGCGAGTTCGGTCCGCTCGGCTACGTGCTCGCCCACCAGGTCGCCAAGGCCGAAGCGGTCGCCACCTTCGGCGACGCCGAGGGCAAGCCGTCGCACTATTACGCCTCGATCGTCACTTGGCCGGGCTCGGGCATCGACAAGCTCGCCGACGTCAAGGGCAAGTCGTTCGCCTTTTCCGATCCCGCCTCGACCTCGGGGCATCTGTTTCCGGCCTTCGGACTGAGCAAGAACGGCATCGATCCCGACGCCGACGTCAAGGGCATCTACGCCGGCAGCCACACCGCTTCGTTCGAGGCTCTGCGCAACCACAAGGTGCTCGCCGGCGAGCTCAACAGCGAAGAGATCGCCAGCGCCAAGCTCCACAACGAGTACGACGACAAGGCCTATGTCACGTTGTGGAAGTCGGGCCCGATCCCGATCGACCCGATCTCGGTGCGCGGCGACCTCGACTCGGCGTTCAAGGCGCGCCTCGCCGAGGTGCTGTCGTCGCTCGATCTGCGCGACTTGCCCGAAGCGGACCAGAAGTTCCTCGCCGCCAACGAGGACCCGGCGCTGAGGACTGTTCCGCAGGTGGACGGCGCCTTCGACCAGATCCGCGATCTGGTGACGACCCTGAAAGTCGACCTCAGCAAGCTGTGAGCGCGACGCTCGCCGAACCGGCGCGAGGCGCCGAGACGCGGCTCGCCGTTCGCGGTCTGCGCATGCGCTACCCGAACGGCAAGCTGGCGCTTGACGGCGTCGATTTGACGGTGCGCGCCGGCGAACTGGTGACGATCCTCGGCAGCAACGGCAGCGGCAAGACCACGCTGCTGCGTTGCGTCGCGCGGCTGCTCGACCCGAGCGACGGCGAAGTGCTGGTGGCCGGCGAGGATCTCGCCAAGCTGAACGGCAATGCGTTGCGCGAGGCCCGGCTGGCGCTGGCGATGGTGTTCCAGCGCGCCAATCTGGTCCGGCGGCGCAGCGTTCTGGCGAACGTGGTCGGCGGAACGCTCGGCCGTCGCCGCACCCTGTGGACGGCGCTGGGCGGCCTGCCGGCGGAGGAATTGCCGCTGGCGCGCGAACTGCTCAGCAAGGTCGGCGTCGAGCGGCTCGGAGGCCAGCGCGCCGACACCTTGTCGGGTGGCCAGGCGCAGCGCGTCGCGATCGCCCGGGCGCTCGCCCAAAGGCCGAAGCTCATCCTCGCCGACGAGCCGGTGGCGAGCCTCGATCCGGAGGCGGCCGAGGAGATCATGCGTCTGTTGCGCGCGCTCGCTGAGGAAAGCCGCTTGGCGGTGCTTTGCGTGCTGCATCAACCGGCGCTGGCGCTGCGCTATTCACACCGCGTCGTCGGCCTGCGCGACGGCGTCGTCGCCTTCGATCTTCCCGCCGATCGCGACGCCGACCTGCATATCGCGCTGCTCTACAAGGAAATGGCCGCATGAGCGTCGACGGAACGACCCTCTACGTCGCGCCGCGATCGGCGCGCGCCGAGCCTTTGGACGCGAGCGCCGCGAGGCCGGAACAAAGCGGGCTCAGCCGCCGCCTGTTGCGCATTGTCGTCGGCCTCGTCGTCGTCGGCGTCGTCGGCCAGTCGTTCGTCGTCGTCCAGGCGCGCCCGGAAGACCTGATCACCGGCGTCCACGGCATGGTCGACCTGCTGAGCCGCGCCATGCCGCCGGCCTGGTCCGAGAGCGGCGACATCCTGTGGCCGTCGCTGGAGACGATCGACTTGGCGATCTTCGGCACCGTGTTCGGCGTGTTGATGGCGTTGCCGCTCGCGGTGATGGCGGCCGCCAACGTCACGCCGGCGCGGCCGCTCTATTTTCTTGCGCGCGGCGTCATCGCGCTGACCCGCGCCGTGCCCGATCTCGTCTGGGCGCTGTTGTTCGTCACCGCCGTCGGCCTCGGACCGTTCCCCGGCGCGCTGGCCTTGTCGGTCCATTCGATCGGCATGCTCGGCCGCCTGTTCTCCGAAGTGATCGAGGACATGGATTTTGGCCCGGTCGAGGCGCTGACGCTGACGGGCGCAAGCCGGCTGCAGGTGTTCACCCATGCCGTCGTGCCCGGCGTGCTGCCGTCGCTGCTCGGCATCTCCCTCTACCGCTTCGACGAGAACCTGCGCTCGTCGCTGGTGCTCGGCTTCGTCGGCGCCGGCGGCATCGGCTTCCGGCTGCTGACGGCGATGAACCTGTTCCAGTATCAGACGGTGTCGCTGCTGCTGCTGGCGACCTTCGTCCTGGTGATGGCGGCCGAGCGCGGCTCGGCGCTGCTGCGCCGCCAGGTCGCCTGAGCCGCTGCGGCGCGCCGCCATTGGCGCGAGCCGGCGATCGGCGTTATGACCGATTGTTCCGGGTCGGAGGCGCCGGGCGATGCGGGTCAAAGCGGCGATGTTGCGGGCGGCGGGCGCCAAGCCCCCTTACGTCGCATCGCGACCGCTCGAGATCGTCGACGTCGACCTCGACGGTCCCGGCCGCGGCGAGGCGCTGGTGCGCATCGCGGCGGCGGGTCTCTGCCATTCCGATCTCTCGGTGATCGACGGCTCGCGGCCGCGGCCGACGCCGATGGTGCTCGGCCACGAGGCGTCTGGGGTGGTTGCGGCGCTCGGCGACGGCGTGAACGATCTCGCCGTCGGCGACCATGTCGTCATGGCGTTCGTGCCGAGCTGCGGCCATTGTCTGCCTTGCGCCACCGGCCGGCCCGCGCTGTGCGAGCCGGGCGCGCGCGCCAACGGGGCGGGGACGCTGATCTCCGGCGCGCGACGGATCGCCGCCGCCGGCCGTCCGGTCCATCACCATCTCGGCGTTTCGGCCTTCGCCGAATTTGCGGTCGTCGCGCAGGAGTCCTGCGTCAAAGTCGACAAGTCGCTGCCATTCGAATACGCGGCCCTGTTCGGCTGCGCGGTGCTGACAGGCGTCGGCGCGGTCGTCAATGCGGCGCGGGTCCCGGTCGGCGCGTCGGTGGCGATCGTCGGCCTCGGCGGCGTCGGCCTCGCGGCGGTCATCGGCGCGGTTGCCGCCGGCGCGCGGCGAATCGTCGCCGTCGACCTGTCCGAGGCCAGGCTCGACCACGCGATGCGCCTCGGCGCAACCGACGCGGTCGAGGCCGGCGCGCCCGACGCGCTCCAGCGCATCAAGGCGCTGACCCACGGCGGCGCCGAATACTGCATCGAGACGGCAGGCGCCGTGGCGGCGCTCGAACTCGCCTATGGGGCGACCGCGCGCGGCGGCGTCACCGTCACCGCCGGCCTGCCGCATCCCGATCATAGACTGTCCATACAGGCGGTGAGCCTGGTCGCCGAAGAACGCACCCTCAAGGGCTCGTACCTCGGCTCCTGCGTGCCGCGCCGCGATCTGCCCAACTTCGTCGCGTTGTTCCAGGCCGGCCGCCTGCCGGTCGACAAGCTGCTCACCCACCGCCTGCGCCTCGACGAGATCAACGCGGGCTTCGACCGCCTGCGCGCCGGGATCGGGGTCAGGCAGGTGGTGACGTTCGGGTAGGGCCCAGCCCGCGAGCGGACGGGTCAGCCGCCGCTTGCCGCCTTGGCGGCCTTGTCCGGCTTGCTCGCGGCCTTGCGGGTCTCGGCCGGCTTTGGCGCAACCTTGGCGCCGTGGGGCGCGCACCAACCCGGTAGGTAGTTCGCGTCCTCCGACTTCGCCAGCGCCAGCGCCTTGTCGGTCGCCGCGGCGAGGTCCTTGCGCAGTTCCTTCGGCTTGATGCGGCGGCGCAGGAAGTCGGCCCAGACGAATTCCGAGAACGGCGTCGCGTCCTTGGCGAAGCCGCCGACATAGCGCAATTCGCCGGCGAGCGAGCGGTAGGGGTCGTCTTCCATGTCGGCGACGGTCTTGGGCAGGTCGGCGTAGTCGCGCCGCCGCCCCTTGCCGTCGTAGGGGTGCGTCCAGCCGTGGAAGTCCATGATGTTCCAGAACACGTTCGCGTCGAGCTTGCGGAAATCGGCGACGATGCTGACGAAGACGCTGTCGATTCCCTCGTCGTGCAGGGCGCGGGCGAGGTGGTGATGGTCGATCAGGAAGCGCCGTCCGCCCGGGCCGACCACGACCGGGACCATGTGATGGCCGAGGAATTCGGAGAGCGTCTTGCCGCCCTGCATCTTCCAGGCGCTGCGCTTGCGCGCCACCTCGCCCATGCCCAGAGTCATTTGGGTCGGACGCAAGTCGAGCACAGGCGTGGCGTGCAGGCTGGGTTCATGAATTCTGTCGTTCATGGCGTTTTACCCTGGCGGCCGGCGGACCGCTTCCCCGACCATGTCGCAAGCCTTTGGGGCGGTCAATTCGACCGCAGCCGCTAAATTCCTCAGATTTGACGGTCGCCGCAGCGGTCCGGAACGGCGCAATGGCGATGCGCCGCGACGGATCGCCGCGCCGATCGAAGCGGGGTGGAGACGGCAAGACTGCGGCTATTCCAACGAAGTACTGTCGCCCGATCGTCGAACCGCAACCCGTGGCGGCGGCCCGGCCCGGCAGCGATTTGACCCCCCTGGGCAAATCATGTTTTGTCGCGCCGCTTCCTCGAACGCGATCGAAACGGCTCAAAACCCTCATGCGGCCCGAACGCTACAACGTCCGCGAATCCGAACAGAAATGGCAGAAGGCATGGGCCGACGCGGCCGTCTTCGCCACCAAGAACGACGATCCGCGGCCCAAATACTACGTGCTCGAGATGTTCCCCTACCCGTCGGGGCGCATCCATATGGGCCATGTCCGCAACTACGCGATGGGCGACGT
>PLRT01000183.1 GCA_003164915.1 Hyphomicrobiales bacterium
GCTCGAAGATCTTGTCGCGCACCGCTGCGGGAATGCCGTGGCCCTGGTCCTCGACTTCAACCAGCACGTAATCGGCCGCAACCAGCGACTTCTCGTTGAAGCTCGCGCATTCGGCGGCGGGCACGTTGCGGGTGCGCAGGGTGATCTTGCCGCCGTCCTTCATCGCGTCGCGCGCGTTGACGACGAGATTCATGATCACCTGTTCGAACTGGTTGAGATCCGCCTTGACCAGCCACAAGTCGCGACCGAGCGCGAGATCGAGCTCGATCGTCTCGCCGACCAGGCGGCGCAGCAGCATCTGCAGATCGGACAGCGTCTCGCCGAGCTGCAGCGTCTGCGGCCTCAGCGTCTGGCGGCGCGAGAAGGCGAGCAGCTGCCGCACCAGACCCGCCGCCCGGTTGGCGTTCTGCTTGATCTGCATGATGTCCTGGAAGGACGGATCGGTGGCGCGGTGGTTGGCGAGCAGCAGGTCGGAATAGCCGATGATCGCGGTCAGCACGTTGTTGAAGTCGTGGGCGATGCCGCCGGCGAGCTGGCCGATCGCCTGCATCTTCTGGCTCTGGACGAAGCTCTCCTGCAACGCCCGCTGCTCGGTGGTGTCGAGGGCGAAGACGGTCGCGTTCGCGCCGTCGTCGCCCTGTGGATCGGCGGTCGAAATGAAGAAGCGGGCCGAGCGCGGCGGCTCGCTCGAGAGGGCCAGGTCGACCGGGGCGACGTCGCCCTTGCCCGCGCTCGCCGCTGCGAGCGCCTCGCGCAGCGCGGCGTGGTCGCGCTCGGCGACGCCGGCGTAGAGCGACGGCCGCGCCTCGTCGTCGCGCGGCTTCAGCGCCGCCGGCGCAAGGCGCGCGAAGGCGCCGTTGGCGCGCAGCACCCCGCCGTCGGCGGCGACCGAGGCGATCGCCATCGGCGTGGCATTGAAATAGCGGGCGAAGCGCACCTCGGCGGCGCGCAGATCCTCGCCGGCGTCCTCGCCCGGCGCCCGGTTCAGCGCCAAGGTGCGCGACGGACCGGGCAGGCCGGCGCTGGAGAGGGCGACGCGGTGCAGCAGCCTGACGGGCAGGAACTGGCCGCCCCGACGCTTGAGGTCGACGTCGAAGCGCTCGGTCGTCACCTCGCCCGGGCGGCCGGAGACGACGCTGAGCAGCGCCGCGCCGTCGCCGGCGACAATGTCGGCGAGCTTCAACTGGCCGGCCGCGAACTGGGCGATGTCGTAATCGAGCCAGTTGGCGAGGGTCGCGTTCATATAGGCGATCGAACCATCCGGATCGGCGGAGAAGAAGCCGGCCGGCGCGTGGTCGAGGTAGTCGATCGCGTGCTGCAGGTCCTGGAAGAAGCTCTCGTGGCGCTCGCGCTCGCGGGTGATGTCGCTGACCGACCAAAGCGTCGCGCCGCGGCGCGAGAGGCCGTCGAGCGGGCGGACGCGGATGCGGTACCATGCCGCAGCGCCTTCGCCGGCGAGCGGCGGCGCCATGCGCAGCTCTTCGACCGCGCTCTTGCCGCCGCGCGCCGCCTGGGCGAGCCGGTAGACCGCTTCGGAGACCTCGGGCGCGCCTGTGAACAGCCGCTCGACCAGCTTGAGGTCGGCGGCGCCCTTGGCGTGGGAGAAGATGCGGTAGGCCTCGTTGGCGTAGACGATGCGCGAATCGGCGTCGGTGACGATCAGCCCGTCACTGTTGCCGTCGGCGATGGCCTTGGTGACGTCGAAGCGGCTGGCGCGGCCGGCGAACTGCAATTGGCCGAAGGCATAGAGAAGGATCGAGAAAACGCCGAAGATCGCCAACAGCGCGATTATGAACGAGATCGCCCTGATCCCGAACGCTGGCGGCAGCAGCAGGAAGGCCGCCACCGCGCCGCACAGGACGACGGCGAGGGCGAGCAGCAGGGCGGGGCTGGCGGCGCGTTCGACCCGGTCGACGGCAGGAGGCGAATTGGCGTTCATGACGAACCCCTCTGCCCCTCGCCGGCCCGGCGGCGGTCTTGCGACCCGCGGGCCGCTGCGGCAGACCGTCGCCACGCCGCCTGCGCCGGGCGGGCGGGCGTCCCGCCTTCGGCCGGCTCTTCGGGCGTATCACGAACTGCGCCTGTTTTCATGACCCACATGATCTGCTACGAACGCCCGCCTCGAAGCGAGTCGCATAATTGCGCCCAGTCTGATAGTGACATTTTTTCATCGCCCTTGGCGACAGGAACGAACCCGGCAAAGGCGCGCGGCCGCCGAAGACTGGATATCGCATGCAGCCGATTAGAAATTGGTTGTCGTCCGACATCGGAGCCCTGCAGATCGTGGTGGTCGCGGGGCTGGTTGTCGCGGCGGCGTTGATCCTCGCTGTCCTCTATCGTCTCCTTTTCAGCCATCGGCTGCGGGTGCCGAGCGCCAGCCGCGCCCGGCAGCCGCGGCTGGGGCTGGTCGACGCCTTCTCGCTCGATGGTCAGCGCCAGCTGGTGCTGGTGCGGCGTGACAACGTCGAGCACCTGGTGATGATCGGCGGCCCCAACGACGTGCTGATCGAATCGCAGATCGTCCGCGCCGCTGCCGCCGCGCCGCGCGAGCCGAGCCTCAAACCGTTAGGCGCGGCCGTCGCGGCGGTCGAGCCGCCGCATGCGCCCTCGGTCGAGAGCGCGCCGCTGCGCGTGGAAGGACCGGCGGTGCGGAGGGTTGAACCCGCTGCGCCGCCGCCGCGTCCGGCCGCGCTTCTACCA
>PLRT01000207.1:0-2668 GCA_003164915.1 Hyphomicrobiales bacterium
AGCGCGGGTCGGGCTCGATCGCGTTGGCGTCGAGGCCGGCGAGCTCGGCGACGCGCTTAGTGATGGTGGTGAATTCCATCGCCTTGAGGAAGGCGACCAGCGGCGCGCCGTCGAGCTTGGGCAGGCCGAGCGCGTCGAGCGGGGTGATGAGCGGGACGTCGCAAACCAGCGTGACGAGCCGCTTCGAGATGCGGATGAGCTCGACGTTCTCCGGTTTGGTCAGCGTCTCGCGCCGCTTGGGCTGCTTGATCTCGCCGGCGCGGGCGAGCAGCGTCTCGAGGTCGCCGTATTCGCCGATCAGCTGCGCCGCGGTCTTGACGCCGATGCCCGGCGCGCCCGGCACGTTGTCGGTCGAATCGCCGGCGAGCGCCTGGATGTCGACCACCTTGTCGGCGGGCAGGCCGAAATAATCGACCACCTCGGCCGGGCCGATGCGCCGCTCCTCGCGCTCGCCCGAAGCCGGATCGAACATCGCCACCCCCGGGCCGATGAGCTGCATCAGGTCCTTGTCGGCCGAAACGATCAGCACGTCGGCGCCGCGCGCGCGCGCCTGGGTCGCGTAAGTGGCGATGAGGTCGTCAGCCTCGTAGCGGTCCTGCTCGATCGGCGTCAGGCCGAACGCGCTGACGGTGGCGCGCATCAGCGGGAATTGCGGCACGAGATCGGGCGGCGGATCGGGCCGGTGGGCTTTGTAGAGCGGATAAAGCTCGCGGCGGAACGAATGCTCCGACTTGTCGAAGATGATCGCCAGGTGGGTCGGCGTGATCCCCGCCGCGCCGTCGCGCAGGAACTGCAGCACCTTGGCCGCGAACAGGCGGACCGCGCCGACCGGCAGCCGGTCGGAACGGGCGTTGTATTTCGGATCCTGGCGGATCGACTGGAAATAGGCGCGGAAGACGAACGACGAGCCGTCGACCAGAAACACATGGGCGCCGGGGCCGACGGGACGGACAGGCTGGGTCATGGCGCGAGTTTAGACAAGGATGGGGGCGGGGGCTATCGGGGCGGGCGGGCGTCGCCGAGGTCTCGCCGTCTCGCCGACAACGGAAAATCTGGGGTGCTCGCACCGCGTTCATTAGCGCCTGCACGGCTACATCGGGGTTTCGCCTCCATAACGGCCAGCATCGCTCACGAATGGCCGTCTCAAGGGCGGGAATATCAAACCCCGTGTTTGCGCAAAGTACGGATATTGCATTCTTCGCGCAAAGCGCGTATATTTCGCGTCTGCAAGAGAGGACGCGCGAACATGGCAGAGATCGTTCCGGCCGCCGAGTTCGCCCGCAACTTCGGTCGCTACAAGATGCAGGCGCAGCGCGAGGCGGTTCCGGTTTCGAGCAATGGCACGCTCGCCGGCTATTTCGTCGCGCCGCACGAATATGACGAGCTGCGCAAGCTCAAAGGCATGCGCCGCCGCTTTCTGACGGCGGAACTCTCCGACGAAGAGGCCGAGCGCATCGCGTCGTCGCGGATGGACCCGCGCCACGATCATCTCAACAAGCTTCTTGATCCGAAATAGCGCGCGGCATGGCGATTCCGACGCCCGAACCGGGCCTGATCATTTCTTACGCCTACGTATGGGATCACGAAGCGCGGAGCGGACAGGAGGAAGGGCGCAAGGATCGCCCGTGCGTGATCACGCTCGCGGTCGAGCGCCAGCAAGACGGCGAAACGCTGGTGACGGTGTTGCCGGTGACGCATCGCCCGCCGAAGGACGTGGCGGCGGCTGTCGAGATTCCGCGCGCCGTCAAGAAACACCTCGGCCTCGATGACGAGCGCTCATGGGTCGTCGTGAGCGAGGGCGATCAATTCGTCTGGCCTGGCTATGATTTGCGGAAAGTGCGGAGCACCGATCGCTACGACTACGGCTATTTGCCGCCGCGCTTCTTCAACGATGTGCTGAAAGCGCTTTGGGCGTGGCGCGAGGCGCACAAAGCGACGGTGACGCCGCGATGAACCGACCCTCGCGCCTTCGACGCCAGCGCGCGCTTCCGGCTCAATTTGCAGACGGGCTACGAATTCGCGCTGGCGGAACGCGAGCTGGGCGAAAAGATCGCCGCCGAGGCGCCGCGGGCGGCGTGAGGCGCGACGGGCGTTTTTGTAGACGCGCTCGTTGAGCGCGTCTTGGCTCAGGCAAGAGGCGCGGCCAACGGCCGCGCCTACATCGCTTGGGGCCCGCCCTTTGACTTGCGCTGCGCAAAAAGACAAAAGGCGGTCCGCCGCCGACGGGGCGCACGTCCAGCCGCGGCCAACATTCGAACGATGATCGCACCCCTTCGCCCGACCCTTGCCTCTGACTTGCGCCGCCCCGCGGGGCCCGGCGCATGAAGCGCGGGCCGCTTGCGCGTTACGAGGCGCTGGTCGCCGAGGGGCGGATCGAGGCCGATCCGGCGCAGGCGGCGGTCGCCCGGCGGCTCGACCGGCTCGCCCGCGCGCTCGACGGCTATCGCCCGGGCCGCCGTCCCGGCGCGCTCGGGCGGCTGATCGGCGCCAGGCCGCCGGCGCCGCCGCGCGGGCTCTACCTGCATGGCCCGGTCGGGCGCGGCAAGACGCTGCTGATGGACCTGTTCTTCGACGCCGCGCCGGTCGAGAAGAAGCGCCGTGTCCATTTCCACGCCTTCATGGCCGACGTGCACATGCGCGTCCATCGCTGGCGCCAGCAGCGGCGGAT
>PLRT01000207.1:2710-4011 GCA_003164915.1 Hyphomicrobiales bacterium
CCTCTATCGCGACGGCCTCAATCGCGCGCTGTTCCTGCCCTTCCTCAAGCTGCTCGGCGAGACGGTCGACGTCGTCGCGCTCGACGCGCGGACCGACTACCGGCTGGAGAAGCTCACGCGCGCGCCGGTCTATTACTGGCCGGCCGACGCGCGCGCCGAGGCGGCGCTCGACGCCGCCTTCCGCGATCTCACCGGCGCGGCGCGCGGCCAGCCGCTCGAGATCGCGCTGCTCGGGCGCGCGCTGCGCGTGCCGCAGGCGGTCGACCACGTCGCGCGCTTCTCCTTCGACGAGCTTTGCCGCCGGCCGCTCGCCGCGGCCGACTATCTCGCGCTGGCGCAGCATTTCCATACGCTCGTGGTCGATCGCATCCCGCGCCTCGAGGCCGACGAGCGCGACGCCGCGCGCCGCTTCATCACGCTGATCGACGCGCTCTACGACATGAAGGTCAAGCTGATCGCCTCGGCCGCGGCGGAACCCGCCGAGCTCTATGCGGCGGCGGAAGGATCGGAGGCGTTCGAATACGCGCGCTGCGCCTCGCGACTGATCGAAATGCGCTCGACCGATTATCTCGCCGAGCCGCACGGCGCGCCGTCGTTCCGCGATCTCGCAGGCGTCGTCGAGACCTGAATCGTGTGGCGCCTCGCAGGCTTTCATGCGACCATTCGACTCGTCGGCGGAGAGGTCGAGTGGATCGAGCGGACGTACGGCCATCCTCGGGCCCCGATTCGGTCGAGGCGCGCATCATCGAAGTCGCGCGCGCCCATATTCGCAAATTCGGCGCGGCCCGCGCGACCATCGTCGGCGTCGCCCATGACGCGGGCATGACCCACGCCAACGTCTATCGCTACTTTCCCTCCAAGGCGACGCTGTTCGAGGAGATCACCGCCTCGTGGCTCAGGCCGATCGAGACGCGGCTGCGCGAAGCCGCCGACAGCCAGGCGCCGGCCGGCGACAAGCTCGAGAGCATGCTGATGACGGTGCATCGCGCCTATCGCCAGAAGCTCGAGGACGACCCGGCCCTGTTCGATCTGCTGATCGAGGCGCTGGAGAAGGAGCGGCCGGTGGCGCGTCGCCATCGCGCGCGGGTGCAGTCGGACGTGCAGCGGGTGGTCGAGGAGGGCATCGCCTCGGGCGCCTTCGCCATGACCGATCGCCGCCGCGCGATGGCGCTGATCTTCGACGCCGCCCACCGCTTCATCCATCCGATCGCGCTGAAGCTCGACAAGGACGCCTCGGCCAACGCGCTCGCCGCGCGCTGCGAGACCGTCGTCGCCATGGCGCTGCGCACGCTCAGGATCGG
>PLRT01000190.1 GCA_003164915.1 Hyphomicrobiales bacterium
CCGCGAGGGGGGAAGGAGTTTGCTCGCGGCTAAGGCGCTCGCTTCGCCAGCTCGGCGATCTCGTCGATCACCCGCGGCCAGACGGCGAGCGGCAGGGCGTGGCCCATGCGCGGCAGGACGACCAGCTTGGCGCCGGGAATGGTCGCGGCGGTGTCCTCGCCGGCGGCGAGCGGCAGCAGCGGATCGTCGGCGCCGTGGATGACCAGCGTCGGCGCCGTGACGCCGGGCAGGGTCTTCTTGCGGCTGCCGGACGCGTAGACGGCGAGCATCTGGCGCTGCCCGCCCTCGGGATTGAAGCCGCGCTTGGCGGCGCGAATGGCGCGTGTGCGATCGCGTTTCTCGTCCTCGGGATAGCTGGCGCCGCGGAAGATCAGCCAGGCGGCGACGTTGGCTTCGACATATTCCTCCGCCGTCTTCGGCGGCGGCTTGGTGAACACCTGCATGACCTGGGGCGTCGGCGGCGGCAGGCGCGGGTCGCCGGTGGTCGACATGATCGAGGTCAGCGAGCGCACGCGCACCGGCCAATGGATCGCGATTTCCTGCGCAATCATCCCGCCCATCGACGCGCCGACGATATGCGCCCTCGCGATCCCCAGCGCATCCAGCAGTCCGACCGCGTCGGCGGCCATGTCCTCGAGCAGATAGGGCGCAGGAATGCGGTCGCCCTTCTTGCGCTCGGCGACCGCTGAGCCTGCGTCGGCGGGCGGCGTCCAAGCGATCAGCGTCGACTTGCCGACGTCGCGATTGTCGAAGCGCACGACCCACAGGCCGCGCGCGGCGAGCGCGGCGCAGAACTCGTCCTCCCACAGGATCATCTGCGCGCCGAGCCCGGCAATCAGCAGCAGCGGCGGATCGCTCGGGCGGCCGAAGGTCTCGTAGCAGATCTCCAGCGCGCCGACCCTGGCGAACTTTTCGCGGGTCTCGAGCTCGACCGTCATGCGTACGCTCCTGGGGTTGGGCGGCGACGATAGCACGAAGCGCGCCCTATGCAGCGCTTCGCGCGCGACGGGAAGCCGTCGCGACAACGCGGGGGCGGGCCTCGCGCGAGCGCGCTCCATGCCTTATAGAAAGCGGGGCGCGGCGATGAGAGCCGCCGTCGGAGGGCGCCGATCGTGAGCCGCAACGTCTTCGTTCTCAACGGGCCGAACCTCGACCTGCTCGGCAAGCGCCAGCCTGAGGTCTACGGCCGCGACACGCTCGCCGACGTCGAGGCTCTGTGCCGCAAGACCGCTTCGGCGCAAGGCCTGACGATCAACTTCCGCCAGAGCAATCGCGAATACGAGCTGATCGACTGGATCCACGAAGCGCGCGAAGCCGCCGCGGCGATCGTCATCAATCCCGCCGGCTACAGCCATACGTCGGTGGCGATCCTCGACGCGCTGGCGGCCTTCGACGGGCCGATCCTCGAGGTGCACATCTCCAACATCCACAAGCGCGAGCCGTTCCGCCATCATTCCTACGTATCGCGCGTCGCCTCGGGTGTGATCGCCGGCTGCGGGACTCAGGGCTACGCGCTGGCGCTCGAACGCGTCGCCACGCTGCTCGAGACGAAGGCGTAGCGAACCCGAGTCCGTCTTGGCCGGGCGGCGGCGTCCCGGCCCTGGCGCGCACGGGCCAGGCGCTGCGCGCTACGCCACGCTGAGCCGGATCATCTGGTAGGAATGGGGCGCGAGCTTCGCCTGCAGGCGGCCGTCGGCGACGGTAGCGATCGCCGCCGTCTTCGGCTTCACCGCGAGCGGCGCCTTGGCCGTATTGACGGCCTCGAGGCTGGCGGCCGTCATCACCTGGCAATCGACGAGCTTCGCCGCGCCGAAGCCGTCGAGCGCGACGTCGAGCGCAATCGTCTCGCTCGCGTGGCGGTTGACGGCGAAGAAGGTCAACGCGCCGCCCGCTTCGTCGTGGACGCCGGCGATGTCGACATAGGGCACGTTGTCGGCGACCTTGGAATCGTAGCCGGGCGAGCTGACGCTGAGCCGCAGCGCCGCACCGCGGCCGAAGATCGAGGCGAAATAATAGGGGTAGTAGATCGTCTGCCGCCAGGCCGCGCCGCCGCGCTCGGTCATGATCGGCGCGATGACGTTCACCAGTTGCGCGATGCAGGCGATCTTCACCACGTCCGAACGGCGGATGAAGGTGTTGAGGATGCAGCCGACCTGCAGCACGTCCTCGAAATTGTAGACGTCCTCGAGCAGGGGCGGGGCGTGCGGCCAGCCCTTGGCGCCGCCGAGGATCTCCTTGTCCTGCGCCATCGAATGATACCAGACGTTCCATTCATCGAAGGAAATGGCGACGCGGTTCTTCGAGCGCTTCTGCGCGCGGACGACCTCGATCGTCGAGGCGATCGTCGCGATATAGGCGTCGAGCTTGGCGTTGAGGGCGAGGAACTCCGCCGTGTCCTTTTCGCGATTGTTGAAATACATGTGCAGCGAGATGTAGTCGACCGCGTCGTAGCAATGCTCGAGCACGACGCGCTCCCATTCGGGATAGGTCGCCATGTCCGAATGCGACGAGCCGCAGACGATCAGCTTCAGCGTCGGATCGAAGGCGCGCAGCGTCTTGGCGACCTCGTTGGCGAGGCGACCGTACTCGTGGGCGGTCTTGTGGCCGACCTGCCACGGGCCGTCCATCTCGTTGCCGAGGCACCAGTGCTTGACGCCGAACGGCTCGGCGTGGCCGTTGGCCTTGCGCAGGTCGCCCCAATAGCTGCCGGTCGGGCCGTTGACGTATTCGACGAAGTTGCGCGCTTCGTCGAGGCCGCGCGAGCCGAGATTGATCGCCAGCATCATCTCTGAGCCGACCGACGCGCACCAGTCGGCGAATTCGTGCACGCCGACGGCGTTGGATTCGGAGGTGTGCCAGGCGAGGTCGAGGCGGGTCGGGCGCTTGTCGCGCGGGCCGACGCCGTCCTCCCAGTTGTAGGCCGAGACGAAATTGCCGCCGGGATAGCGGACGACCGGAACCTTCAGCTCGCGCACGAGCTCGATCACGTCGCCGCGCATGCCNNTCGAGGAACGCGCCGTAGACCCGATCGTCGATCGTCGCGATGCGGTAATCGCGATGCGCGGTGACAGTCGCCCTCATGGTTCCTCGCCCCATTAGCATCAGAATGTTTGATACAATAAAGCTCTTTCCGACCCGCTCGTCAAGGGNNTATCTGGAATACAGATGAAAAGGCTTGGCGCCTTCGCGTTTCCCGGCTACGATCCGGCCCGCCAGGCTTCTCGACGACGGTCGGTCCAGCCAAGCGCGTTCCAGGCGGGCGAACCCGTCGGCGACATTGTGGGAGGAAATCGGCATGATCCGCAAAGCATTCATGGCCACTTTGGCGTGCGCCTTGCTCGCGGCGGGGGCCGCCCGCGCGACCGAAACCATCGTATGGTGGGACTTTCTCAGCGGCGGCGACGGCGTCCGCATGAAGGCGATGCTCGACGAATTCAACAAGGAATTCGACGGCAAGATCCATATCGACGCGACGACCCTCGAATGGGGCGTCCCTTATTACAGCAAGGTTCAGACTTCGACCGCGGTCGGCCAGGGGCCCGACGTGATGACCTACCACGAATCGCGCATGCCGCTCGGCATCTCGCAGAACGTGCTGAGCCCTATCGCGCCCGAAGAACTCGCGGCGGCGGGGATCAAGGCGAGCGACTTCGGCGACGCGAACTGGAAGGCGGCGCAAGGTCCCGACGGCAAACAATACGCCGTGCCGCTCGATATTCACTCTATCATCCTGTATTACAACAAGGACCTGCTGAAGAAGGCGGGACTGCTCGGCGACGACGGCAAGCCGAAAGGGCTCGACGGCGTGGCCAATTGGGACGCCGCGCTGGCGAAGCTGACCGCCAACGGGGTTGCGGCGCTGTCGGTGCCAAACGACTCGGCGACCGGGTGGCGTATCTTCTACACGCTGCTCAACCAGCAGGGCGGCCAGTTCTTGAAAGACGGCAAGTTCCTCGACGGCGACAATCTCGCCAAGGGCGAGACGGCGGTCGCCGAGATGCAAAAGTGGGTCAAGAGCGGCTGGACGCCGGCCAACACCGCCTATCCGGCCTCGATCGCGCTGTTCACCGCCGGCAAGGCGGCGATGCACATCAACGGCGTCTGGGAAGTGCCGACGATGGTCGACCTCGCCAAGAAGGGCCAGTTGTTCGACTGGGGCGCGATCCAGATCCCGGCGCTCTACAGCCAGCCGGCCACCTGGGCGGATTCGCACGCCTTCGCGATCCCCAACCGTCAGGGCAATCCTGTCGATCCCGCCAAGCGCAAGCTGGTGCTCCAGACGATCCACTGGTTCAACGAGCACTCGCTCGAATGGGCGAGCGGCGGCCATATCCCGGCCTATCTGCCGGTGCAGGAAAGCGCGGCGTTCAAGGCGCTGAAGCCCAATTCCGACTACGTGTCGCTGGCCAAGACCGCGGTTTTCGATCCGGTTTCGACCTTGGCGGGCGTCGCCTCGCCGGTCTATGACGCGACCGGCAATTACGTCATCCCGGCGATGATGGGGGAGATGACGCCGGCCGACGCCGTGAAAAAGATGCGCGACGATCTGCAGGACCAGGCCAAGTAGAGCTCGGTCGCGCGCCAAGGCCGTTCCGCCATGCTGAAGAGCAAACGGGCCGAATATTTCGCCGCCGCCGTGCTGATGGCGCCGTTCGTCGTCATCTACGGCGTCTTGTTCGTCTATCCGACGATCAAGATGGTCGAACTGAGCTTCACCAACGCGCCGCTGATCGGACCGGGCAAATGGGTCGGCCTCGACAACTACTGGCGGCTCGCAACCGAGCGGCTGTTTCCCACCGCGGTGTGGAACACGATCTATTTCGTGCTGCTGTCGGCGCTGCCGAGCACGCTGTTGGCGCTGGTCGTCGCGCTCGGCGTCAACCGCCTCAAGGGCTGGGCGCAAAGCGTCGCGCTGGCGGCGTTCTTCCTGCCCTATATCTTGCCGGTTTCGGTGGTCTATCGCATCTGGGACTGGATGTTCGACGCCAATTTCGGCATCGCGCAATATGCGATCGCCCCGCTCGACGGCGGGCAGCACTTGTCGGTCTTCCGCACCATCCCATTGTTCATGCCGATGGTCGCGGTGGTGACGATCTGGTGGCTGCTGGGCTTCAACGTCCTGCTGTTCGTCTCCGGCCTGCGCAACATCTCGACCGAGATCTACGAAGCCGCCGAGCTCGACGGCGCCAGCCGCTGGGCGCAGTTCAAGCGCATCACCTGGCCCCTGATCTGGCCGGTGACCGTGCTGGTGCTGACGATCCAGCTCATTCTGCAGTTCAAGATCTTCGACCAGGTCTACCTTTTCACCCAGGGCGGCTACCGGGTCGATTCGACCATGGTGATGGTCCAATACATCTACCGGGAGGCGTTCCAACTGAACAAAGGCGGCCTCGCCGCCTCGGCCTCGGTGGTCCTATTCGTGCTGATCGCGGTGATGTCCGTGCTGCAATTCCAGCTCTTGCGCGCGAGGGCCCAGCGATGACCGATACGGCCCTCGTCTCCGACGCGCCGCCGCCGGCCGCTCGTCCGCTCGTCCGGCTGCGCCAGCTCGATCTGTTCGGGGCCGTCGTCACCCTCGCGACGCTCGCGGGGGCGGTTGTCTGGGCGTTTCCGCTCTATTGGGGGCTGGTGACGACGTTCAAGCCCGAGACCGAGATCGTGCAGCCCGGCGTTCACCTCTGGCCGCAGAACTTCACCTTCGAGAATTACGCCCACGTGCTGATGCAGACCAAGATCGGCCTGTGGTACGTGAATTCGCTGGTCACGTCGGGAGCGGTGACCGTCATCGTCGTCGTCATGGCCGCCGCCGCCGGCTACGCGATCTCGCAGCTCGAATTCCCCGGCCGCCGCGTCTTCTGGGCGATGATCCTGGCGAGCTTCATGGTTCCGATCCCGGCGCTGATCGTCAACCACTTCGTCCTGATGAGCCAGTTCGGCTGGATCAACACGCTCCAGGGCGTCGTCGCGCCGCAGCTCATCGCGCCGGTCACCGTCATCATCTACAAGCAGTTCTTCGACTCCGTGCCCAAGGACTTCCGCGAGGCGGCGGTCATGGACGGCGCCAACGACTTCCAGCTCCTTTTCCGCATCTACCTGCCGATGAACTGGGGCATCACGACCGCGCTGGCGATCATCACCTTCATCGGCGCCTGGAACCTGTTTCTGTGGCCGTTTCTCGCGGTCAGCTCCGAGGAAAAGCTCAACGTCGCCGTCGGCATCACGCAGGTCCACGACGCCTTCGGCGTCCAGTATGGGCGGGATCTCGCGGTGGCGATGCTGGCGGCGTTGCCGGTGGCGATCGTCTATCTGATCTTCCAGCGGCGGGTGACCCAGGCGATCATGCTTTCGGCGGGCATCAAGGGATGAGCGCGATTCCCGGGAATAAGGGCGGCGCCGCGGCGCCGCATGTCGAACTGAGGCGGGTGACGAAGCGCTATGGCGTCGTCACCGCGATCAACGACCTCACCCTCACCGTCGAAAAGGGATCGTTCACCGCGCTGCTCGGACCCTCGGGCTGCGGCAAGTCGACGCTTCTGCGCATGATCGCGGGGCTCGAGCGCATCAGCGCCGGCCAGTGCTTCCTCGACGGCGTCGACGTGACCGATGTCGCGCCGGCCAAGCGCCGCATCGCCATGGTGTTCCAGTCCTACGCGCTCTACCCGCACATGACCACGCGCCAGAACATCGCCTTCTCGCTGTCGCTCGCCGGCGCGTCGCGCAAGGAACAGGACGAGCGCACGCACGAGGTCGCGCGCATCCTTCAGCTCGAGGATTACCTCGACCGCCGCCCCGCCGAGCTGTCGGGCGGGCAGCGCCAGCGCGTCGCGATCGGCCGCGCGCTGGTGCGCCATCCCGAGGTCTTTCTGTTCGACGAGCCCTTGTCCAATCTCGACGCCAAGCTGAGGGTGCAGATGCGACTCGAGCTCGCCAAGCTGCACGCGACGCTGCACGCGACGATGATCTACGTCACCCATGATCAGACCGAAGCGATGACGCTCGCCGACAAGATCGTGGTGCTCGACCGGGGCAGGGTGGCGCAGGTCGGCTCGCCGCTCGAACTCTACAATCGTCCCGCCAACAAGTTCGTCGCCGCCTTCATCGGTTCGCCGAGCATGAACTTCCTTCCCGTCGGCCTGACGGCGGTGGAGGGAGGAATCGCGACGGTCGCGTTGCCGGGCGGCCGAACGGCGCGGGTCCGCGTCGGCGGCGCGCCGGCCAAGGCGGTGGCGACCGCTGAACTCGGCGTGCGGCCCGAGCATCTGTCGCTGGTCGTGGCGGACGACGCGAACGCGGCGCTGAGGGGCGAGGTCGCGATCGTCGAGCATCTCGGCAACTTGACGCTGCTCTATGTCGACACGCCAGCCGGACAGGTGATCGTCGAGGGGCCGGGAAACGTCAGCGTCAGGAGCGGCGACACGGTCGGTCTGAGCCTCCGCGAGGCCAACGCGAGGCTGTTCGGCGCCGACGGCGCGAGCCTGTGATCGCCTGCCGGCGGCGCCCCTAGGGCGCGGTCGTGATCCTCAGCACGATGTCCTGGTCGTAATTGCCGAAGCCGCGGCCGAAGATGTTGACGCCGCCGGGGTGTCGCGCGTGCGGCTTGACCTCGATGCGCAGCCGGATCGAGTGGTGGGCGGAAATGTCGAGGTCGTCGAGCGTCAGCGACGAGATCCTGACGCCGTCGACGAACGCGCCGTCTCGGGTGACCCGCCAGCTCTTCAGCATGCCGTACTGGCTGCCCTTGAGCTTCCACCAGTCGGGGGTGAAGACGCCACGCGTGTCGCCGTAGTCGCCCGGGCTCGTCCACAGGCCAAGCTCGCGGCCGTTGACCGCAACCGTGATGTCGGAGGGCCAGTCGGCGGAGGTGCCCGGCACCTCCGACGACAGCTCCATCGAGAACTCGAGCTCGACGATCGACTTGCCGACGATGCGGGCGTTGTTGGGGAACTGATATTCGACGAAGCCGCGCGTGAACCACATCAGCCCGGCGTTCATGCGGTCGGGATTGAGGAAGGACCCCGGCACGTCGAGCAGGCCGATAGTGCCGTCGGGCGAACAGAGGCCGCAGGGCGCGCTGACCTCGCAGCTGGTGTAAAGACCGATCGGCATCGCGACTTCGATCGCGTTGGCCTGGGCGCCGTTGGGATCGTCGCGGAACATGACCAGCACGTCGTCGAACGCGAGATAGCAGAGCTTCTGCTGGCCCTTTCGGCCCTTCTGGGTCTCGGTGCGGATCAGCGCCGCGTCTTCGAGAATCTGCAGGTTCGACGACACGGTCGATTGCGGAAGCGCCAGCGCGCCGGCGATGTCGTTGACGTTGACGCCGGGACGGCTGTGCAGCAGCCGCAGCATGCGGACCCGCTGCGGAGAGGCGAGCGCGCGCAGGACTTCCGGCCGCTGCTCGGGGTCGATCACCAGGAAATTGCGCGACATGGACCGCTTAGCGCCCCTTTGGTTCCTTCGGTCTATATCAAATTCCCCGATATTTTTATAATGCTGACTGAAAACGTATAATCACGAGGACGCGGACCCGGGCCGGTTCGCCGCCCCAGGTTTGCGCCGAGGCGTCTCTCGACGTCCGCCGGCCTACGACAAAAACTAATCAAGATCAGTATATTAAGGGGCTCCGCGAGCTGGCCTCGGTCCCGCGTGGCGCAACGTTGCGAGACGGGCGGCGCGCGTCCCCGTCGCCGCGCGTCTCTATCGCCGATCGTGATCTGGGCCGGCCGAACGGCCCGCTGTCGCGCGGACCCGCGCCGCTCAGCCCGCAGAGGCGATCTTGTCCTGCGTGCGGACCTCGAAATCGCTCGCGTCATGGCGCTCGCGCAGCTGGCTCGACGGCTCGCCGCTGGTGCGGTTGACCATCCGCCCGCGCTTCACCGCCGGCCGCTCGAGCAGCAGGTCGGTCCAGCGCTGAAGGTGCTTGTAGTCCTGCACGGCGAGGAACTCCGCGGCGCCGTACTGCCAGCCTTTCGCCAGCGCGCCGTACCAGGGCAGGATCGCCATGTCGGCGATCGTGTAGGCCGGGCCCGCGATATACGCGCTTTCGGCGAGGCGGCGGTCGAGCACGTCGAGCTGGCGCTTGACCTCCATCGCGTAGCGGTCGATCGCATATTCGATCTTGGTCGGCGCGTAGGCGTAGAAGTGGCCGAAGCCGCCGCCGAGATAGGGCGCGCTGCCCATCTGCCAGAACAGCCACGACAGGCATTCGGCGCGCGCCGTCGGCTCGGTCGGGACGAACGCGCCGAACTTCTCGGCGAGATGGAGCAGGATCGCGCCCGACTCGAACACCCGGATCGGCGCCGGGCCGCTGCGATCCATCAGCGCCGGGATCTTCGAATTGGGATTGACCGCGACGAAGCCGCTGCCGAACTGGTCGCCTTCGCCGATGTCGATCAGCCAGGCGTCGTATTCGGCGCCGCTCATGCCGAGCGCCAGCAGCTCCTCGAGCATGATCGTGACCTTCTGGCCGTTCGGCGTGCCAAGCGAATAGAGCTGCAGCGGATGGCGGCCGACCGGCAGCGCCTTCTCGTGAGTCGGTCCGGCGACCGGGCGGTTGGTCTTGGCGAAGCGCCCGCCGTTCGCGTTGTTCCCGGTCCACACCTTCGGCGGGACGTAGTCTGCCGGTTCGCCCATCTTCGACCTCCAACGCCATCGCCTGTGCGCTGCGCGCGCCTCGTGAACTGGCGATAAACCGGAGGAGCCTCGCGGTCGAGCCCAGCCTGCTTTGCGCCGACGCAAGCGGGTTCAAATCTTCGCCAGCGGCGGGCGCGAGCGGGGAAGGAGCGCTGGGCTCGATGATGCGCCTCGATCCCGCGCGGATCGCAGGGACAAACAACAAAAGCGCACGGACTCGACGAGTCGCTCGCGTTTCTCGACCGCTTCGAGGACCGCGTTGCAAACGGCCGAAGCGCGCCATTTGCAAGGGCCTAGCGATGTCGCGACAATCGGTCGCGCCACTAAACCGGTGACCATATGAAATCGTAAGCGTCGGCGCGTTGACCTCGCTCAATGCGCCGATGGCGAATTGATCTTGCGCAAGGCGCATGAGGCGGACAGAGCGATGGTGCCGATGCGAGCTTAAAGGTGGGAGGACCTGACGCTCGCGGCGGAGCTGGTCATGGAAAACCTCTCTTCGCATTCCTTGTCGGGAACAACAAAAAACTTCATCGACAAGGTCGTCTCGGAGGAGAATGGTCGCGCCGGAGCGCTGCTGGCCATCCTGCAGCGAGTCCAGGAAAGCCACGCGCGCAAGTTTCTTCCGCGCGAAACCCTCGAATACATATCCCAGAGAGCCAGTGTGCCGCTGTCGCGGCTGTTCAGCGTCGTGACGTTCTACGCGCTGTTCAATCTCGAGCCGCAGGGCCGCAACACCGTCTGCGTCTGTCGCGGCACCGCCTGCCACACCCGCGGCTCGAGCCGCCTGCTCGAGCAGGTGATGATGGATCTCGGGCTGCGCGCCAAGGAAGACGGGGAGTCGGACAAGCTGACGGCGACGACCGACGACGGCGAGACGACGCTGCGCACGGTCGCCTGTTTCGGCCAGTGCGCCCTCGCGCCGGTGGTCGAGGTCAATCACGTGATTTTCGGTCACATGAACGAGCGGTCGCTGCAGCGTGAACTCGAGGCGCTGAGCAAGCGGGAGGCACGTCCGTGACGCGAATTCGCGATCTGAGCACCTTCAATGCGGTGCGGAGCGCCGGTCTGGCCAAGTTGCAGCCTGCGCGCCCGCGCATCGCGGTCGGCATGGGCACCTGCGGAACCGGCAACGGGTCGGAGGGCGTCTACGCCGCGCTTGCCGACGCGATCGCGCAGCGTGGACTGGACGTGCACCTCGTCCGCACCGGCTGCTTCGGCTTCTGCGCCGAGGAGCCGCTGGTCAACGTCTGGATCCCCGGCCAGCCGCTCGTCATCCTCCATCGCGTGCAGACCGATCACGTCAACCAGATCCTCGACGCCCTGGCGACCAAGACGGTCCCGGAGCGACTGGCCCTTTGCAAGATCGAGGAGTGGGACCACATCACCGCGCAGCTCCATTACGGCAGCGGGTTTCCGAACATTCCGACGTGGAACGAGGTTCCGTTCTTCCGCGGACAGAAGAAGATCGTCCTGCGAAATTGCGGACTGATCAATCCCGACGACATCGAGGAATACATCGCCATCGGCGGTTACCAGTCGCTCTACAAGGTGCTGATCGACAAGACGCCGGAGCTGGTGAACGAGCAGATCAAGATTTCGCGGCTGCGCGGCCGCGGCGGCGCCGGCTTCCTGACCGGGCTGAAGTGGGAGTTCCTGCGCAAGGCGACGGCCGACCACAAGTATGTGATCTGCAACGCCGACGAAGGCGACCCCGGCGCCTACATGAATCGCAACGAGATCGAGGGCGATCCCCATTCGCTGATCGAAGGCATGGCGATCGGCGGCTACATCACCGGCGCCGACCAGGGCATCATCTATGTCCGCGCCGAATATCCGCTGGCGGTTCATCGGCTGAGGGTCGCGCTCGGCCAGGCGCGCGAGAGCGGGGTTCTCGGCGAAGACATCCTCGGACGCGGCTTCAAGTTCGACATCGATCTGGTCGAAGGCGCCGGGGCGTTCGTCTGCGGCGAAGAGACGGCGCTGATCAGTTCGCTCGAGGGACGTTCCGGGCGGCCGCGGCCGCGCCCGCCGTTTCCCGCCCAGAAGGGGCTGTGGGGCTATCCGACCAACATCAACAACGTCGAAACCTGGTTCAACATCGCTCCGATCGTCGCCAAGGGGCCGTCGTGGTTCAGCGAGACCGGCAGCGTCGCCAGCGCCGGGACGAAGGTGTTCTCGCTGGTCGGCAAGGTGAAGAACACCGGCCTGGTCGAAATGCCGTTCGGCACGCCGCTGTCGAGCTTCGTCTACGACGCCGGGTCCGGCAGCATGCGCGGCCATCCGGTCAAGGCGGTGCAGACCGGCGGACCGTCGGGCGGCTGCATCCCGCACGAACTGTTCGACACCCCCGTCGACTACGAGTCGCTCGGCAAGCTCGGCTCAATCATGGGCTCGGGCGGCATGGTGGTGATGGACGACGACAACTGCATGGTCGACGTCGCCCGCTACTTCGTCGAGTTCACCCGCTCCGAGTCGTGCGGCAAGTGCACGCCGTGTCGGGTCGGTCTCGACAAGGCGCTGCGCACGCTGACGCGGATCACCAAGGGCGAAGGCCGCGAGGAGGATCTCGCCGAGCTGAACGAGCTCGGGCGGATGATTCGCGACACGGCGCTGTGCGGGCTGGGCCAGACCGCGCCGAACTCGATCCTCACCACGCTCAGGCACTTCAACGACGAGTTCGAGGACCACATCAAGGCCAAGCGCTGCCGCGCCGGGGTCTGCCAGGACCTCGCGCTGTCGCCGTGCGAGAACAGTTGCCCGCTGCACATGAACATCCCGCGCTTCCTCCAGCTCTACAAGGAGGGCCGGCTCGCCGACGCGTTCGAATCCGTGATCATGGACAACCCGCTGCCCGCCTCGACCGGCCGGGTCTGTCAGCATCCGTGCGACGATCGCTGCCGCCGTCAGACCGTCGACGAGGCGGTCAACATGCGCGAGGTCCATCGCGTGATCGCCGACGCGATCCTGCTGTCGGATCGGTTCGACGAAATGGTCGACCGCATCCTCGCCAAGCGCCGCCCGCCGACGGGGAAGACCATCGCGGTGGCGGGCGCCGGCCCCACCGGGCTGACCGCCGGCTTCTACCTCGCCCTGCTCGGGCACGATGTGACGATTTTCGACTCCCACGCCGAAGCGGGCGGCATGCTGCGCTTCGCGCTGCCCGAATACCGTTTGCCGAAGGCTGTGCTCGACCGCGAAATCGAGATCATCCGCCGCCTCGGCGTCAAGTTCGTGTTCAACACCCGCATCGGCGCCGACGTCGCGCTCAACGATCTCGACGCGAAGTACGACGCGGTGTTCCTGTCGATCGGCACCTGGAAGGAAGGATGGGTCTACCTGTCCGGCACCGAGCTGACGGGCGTCACGCCGGCGTTGCCGTTCCTCGAGGCCGAAGCGGAGGCCAAGCCGGTCAAGCTGGGCGACCGCGTCGTCATCATCGGCGGCGGCAACGCCGCCATCGACTCGGCGCGCACCGTCATCCGCCGCGGCGCGGCGGCGACGGTCATCTACCGCCGCGAGCGCAAGGACATGCCGGCGATCCAGGAGGAAGTCGACGCGGCGGAGCAGGAGGGCGTGCGCTTCCGCTTCCTGGCGGCGCCGCACCGCATCGTCGGCGAGCAGGGCGACGTCAAGGCGATCGAAGTCGTCAAGACGCGGCTCGGCGAATTCGATTCGTCCGGACGTCGGCGGCCGATCGAGACCGACGAAGTGCACATCATTCCCTGCACCAGCGTCATCCTGGCGGTCGGCGAGAGCGTCGACACCGACTTCTCGCGCGCCTCCGGTCTGAGGATCAAGGAAAGCGCGATGCTCGAAGTCGATCGCTACACGCTGGCGACGAGCCGCGACAAGTTCTTCGCCGGCGGCGACTTGATCAGCGGCGCGTCGAATCTCTCCAACGCGATGGGCTTCGGCAAGAAGGCGGCGAGGAACATCGATCAGTTCCTCACCCGCGAGTCGCGCTTCGACGACGTCATGCCGAGCTTCGTCTATGACCAGACGGCGCCGGCCGAGACGAGCCCGTGTCGTCGCCACCATGCACACGAACTGCCGGCGGCGATTCGCGCCAAGACGTTCCAGGAGGCTGCGGCGGCCTTGTTGCCGGAGGAGGCGTACGAGGAGTCCTGCCGCTGCCTGCGCTGCGACATCCGCGAAACCGCCGGCGCCGGCGCCCACCGCTAAGGAGATTCGACCGTGTCCCAACAGGTCTCGGTGCGCATCGACGGTGAACTCTGCACCGCTGCCGAGGGCCAGACGATCTACGAGGTCGCCCAGGCCAACGGGCGTTCCATCCCCGCGCTCTGCCACATGGAAGGCCTGAGCTCGGCGGGAGCCTGTCGATTGTGCCTGGTCGAAGTGGCGGGGATCGGGCGGCTGCTGCCCGCTTGCACGACGCCGGTCAACACCGGCATGTCGGTCACCACCGAATCGGAGAATCTGGCTCACCACCGCGTGATGGCGTTGGAGCTGCTGTTCGTCGAGCGCAACCACATCTGCTCGGTGTGCGTGTCGAACGGCCACTGCGAACTGCAGGCTCTGGCGCAGAAGCTGGGCGTCACCCACGTCCGCTACCCCTACAACTATCCGCGACTGTCGGTCGACACGTCGCATCCCCGCTTCGTGCTCGACCACAACCGCTGCATCTTGTGCTCGCGCTGCGTGCGCGTCTGCGACGAGATCGAAGGCGCGCATGTCTGGGACATCGCCGCGCGCGGCATCAACTCCATGCTGGTTTCCGATCTCGATCGCCCCTGGGGCGAGTCGGAGAACTGCACGAGCTGCGGCAAATGCGTACAGGCCTGTCCGACCGGCGCCCTGGTGGAAAAGGGCCGCGCGGTCGAGGAAATGACCAAGCGGAACGTCGTCGTCACGACGCTCGCCGCGAAGAGGGACGCCCACCCATGAAAAAGGCGAGGCTGGCCACCCTTTGGCTCGACGGCTGCTCCGGCTGCCACATGTCGCTGCTCGATATCGACGAAGCGATCATCGCCGTCGTCCAGCGGGCCGACATCGTCTATGGGCCTTTGGTCGACGCGCAGGAGTTTCCCGTCGACGTCGACGTCGCGATCGTCGAGGGCGCGGTCAGCAGCCAGGACGACCTGGAGAAGATCAAGCGCGTGCGCGAGCGCAGCCGCATCCTGGTGGCGCTCGGCGATTGCGCCATCACCGGCAATGTCCCGTCGATGCGCAACCGGTTTCTGGTGAAGACGATCCTCGAACGCGTCTACGTCGAAGGCGCCGACGCGCAGAAAGGAATTCCGACCGACGGCGTCCCGACTCTGTTGAAGCAGGCGATCCCGCTTCAGGACGTGGTCAAGGTCGATCTGCACGTGCCGGGCTGCCCTCCGTCCGCCTCGGCGATCCTGTTCGTTCTCAACGAGCTGCTGGACGGCCGGATCCCCGATTTGGGAACGAAAGTGCGCTTTGGCTGAGGACGCCGTCATGCGAACCATCGTCATCGACCCTGTCACGCGCATCGAAGGCCACGCGAAGATCACCATCCGCCTCGACGAGGACGGCAAGGTCGCCGATACCGCCTTCCATGTCACGCAGGTGCGCGGCTTCGAGGCGTTCACGGAAGGGCGGCCGTTCTACGAGATGCCGGCGATCACCGCGCGCATCTGCGGCATCTGTCCGATCAGCCATCTGCTCGCTTCGGTGAAGGCCTGCGACGCGATCATGAGCGTGCGCATCCCGCCGACCGCGGCGATGCTGCGCGAACTGCTGCACTGCGGCCAGATCACCCAGTCGCACGCGCTGAGCTTCTTCCATCTGTCGTCGCCCGACATGCTGCTCGGCTTCGATTCCGATCCGGCCCGGCGCAACGTCGTCGGCGTGATCGAAGACCATCCTGCGCTCGCCAAGGACGGCGTGACGCTGCGCAAGTTCGGCCAGCAGGTGATCGAGAGCCTGGCCAAGGAGCGCATCCATCCGTCGTGGACCGTTCCCGGCGGCGTCAACGCGCCGCTCGATCGCGCCGTGCGCGACCGCATCCTCGCCGGTCTGCCGGAGGCCAAGGCGATCGCGCTGCGCACCTTGAGCTTCTACAAGGGCGTGGTCGACCAGTTCAGCGACGAGATCGCCAATTTCGGCACCACGCCGTCGATGTACGCGGGGCTGGTCGACGACGGCGGCAATCTCCAGCTCTATGACGGCGGCCTGCGCTTCGTCGACGCCGCCGGCAAGGTGGTCGTCGACCGGATGGCGGCCGAGGACTACCAGCAGTTCATTGGCGAAGCGACGATTCCGACGTCCTATCTGAAGGCGCCCTATTTCAAGCCGCTCGGCTTCCCCGGCGGCGTCTATCGGGTCGGGCCGCTGGCGCGGCTCAACGTCGCCGATCGCTGCGGGACGCCGCTGGCCGACGCCGAGTTCGACGAGTTCCACCAGCGCTTCGGCGCGCCCGCCGAGAGTTCGTTCCATTTCCACTATGCGCGGCTGGTCGAGATCATCTACGCGCTCGAGCGGATGGAGACGCTGCTCAACGATCCCGCGATTCTCGACAGGCACGTGCGCGCGACGGCCGGCGTCAACGCGCTCGAAGGCGTCGGCATGGCCGAAGCGCCGCGCGGCGTGCTGATCCACCACTACAAGGTCAACGAGGACGGCGCGATCGTGTGGGTCAATCTGATCGTCGCCACCGGCCACAACAACCTTGCGATCAGCCGCGGCGTCGATCAGGTCGCCCGCCGCTACGTCGACGGCGGCAAGTTCAAGGAGGGCATGCTCAACCGCGTCTCGGCGGTGGTGCGCTGCTACGATCCGTGCCTGAGCTGCTCGACCCACGCGGCAGATCAGTTCCCGCTCGACATCCAGCTCGTGAATCCCGCCGGCGAGATGGTCGACCGGATCCGCACCTGACGGCGACGTCCGCTCGGCGCAAGGCCTTTCATGCGGACCGCGGCGGCGCGAGCGCCAATCGGCGGACCGTCACGATGACCTCGGGCAGCGCCCTGGCGACCGGGGGCGACAGTTCCTCACCGAGCTCGAAGGAGCCCGCGCCGACGGTGACGAGATAAGCCTCGGGCGATCGCTCGTAGAGGCGCTGCGCCATGCCCAGCAATTCCGAGGGCTCGAAATGGTGGCCAAGACGCGCCGGACGCGCCGGCCCGGCCTGCAACGCGACGACGGAAATCGCGCCGGCCTCGCGTCCGGCGGCGGCGTCGACCAGGACGACGCGCGCCGCCGCGGCGAAGCGCTCGGCGAGCTCGGGCGCCAATTGGTGGCAGGCAAGCGCCTCAACGCCGTCGATCGCCGCCTCGCCGGCGAAGGCGCGCGCGACCGCCTGACCGAGGCCGTCGTCGCCGCGCAGCGGGTTGCCGTAGCCGACGATCAGCGTCGTCCGGGTCATTGACGACCTCTGGGAAGGTTGGCTGGGGCGCCTGGATTCGAACCAGGGGATGGCGGAATCAAAATCCGCTGCCTTACCACTTGGCTACGCCCCACCAGGCGCGAAGGCCGGGCCGGCGTTCGCGAGGCGGCGGGACCATAGTGCGAGCCCCCCGCCGTCGCAACACCCGGCGGCGTCGCCGGCAAGCTGTCTCCGCCGGAATCTAGCCGGCGACCCGTTGCGCCAGGGCGCCGAGCTCGACATTCGCGCCGCAGACGACCACGCCGACCCGTTCGCCGGCGGCCGGACGATAGGCGCCGCTCGCCAGGGCGGCGTAGGCGGCCGCGCCGCCCGGTTCGACGGCGATCTGCAGTTCGCGCCACAGCCGGCGCTGCGCCTCGCCAATCGCTGCGTCGCCGACCAGCGCGACATGGTCGACCGCGCGCTGCGCGATCGCCAGATTGAGCGCACCCACGCTGCGCGCGCCGAGCGAATCGGCGGCGACCGAGTGGACCGGCACGTCGACCGGCTCGCCGGCGGCGAGCGCCGCGTCGAGTGCGCGCGAGCCCTCCGGTTCGACCCCGACGACCTTGACCCGGCCGTCGAACCAGGCGGCGATCCCGGCGACCAGCCCGCCGCCGCCCACGGCGACGAGCGCCGTGTCGATCGGCGGCAGGCCCAGGCGCATGAGATCTTCCTCCCATTCCAACCCGACCGTGCCCTGGCCGGCGACGGTCGTCGCGGTCGCGTAGGGGTGGATCGCCAGCGCGCCGCTTTCGGCGACGTAGGCGTCGCACAGCGTCTGCGCGTCGGCGTAGGCGGCGCCCTTGACGACGACTTCGGCGCCATAGGCTTTGATCTTGGCGATCTTCGGCGGTGCGGCGATCTCCGGCACGAAGACGCGCGCCCTGATTCCGAGCCTGCCGGCCGCGTAAGCGACCGCGGCGCCGTGATTGCCGCCGGACGCGGTGGCGCAGCCGGTCGGCGGCGCCGCGCGGGTCAGGAGGTTATGGAAGGCGCCGCGCGGCTTGAACGAGCCGGCGTGCTGGAGGCATTCGAGCTTGAGCGAAATCGGCGGCAAGCCGGCGATCGGCGAAGCGTTCTCGATCAGCGGCGTGCGGCGCACGTGCGGCGCGATCACGGCGTAAGCGGCGCGGATGTCGGCTTGGCGGACGTTCGGTTCAGGCGGCACGGCGGTCCGTTTATCCTCAAACGGGAACGACGTCGACCTCGACTTCGAGCGCATGATCGCCCGACGAGACGATCAGCCCTTCGACCGGCGGCACGTCGGAATAGTCGCGGCCACGGGCGACGAAGATGTGATCGTCGCCGGCGGGGATGGCGTTGGTCGGGTCGAGGCCGAGCCAGCCGAAGCCGGGGCCGCACCACACCGAGGTCCAGGCGTGCGAAGCGTCGGCGCCCTCGAGCCGCGGCTTGCCCGGCGGCGGGATGGTGCGAATGTAGCCGCTGACGTAAAGCGCCGGCAGGCCGAGGCCGCGCAGGCCAGCGATCATCACGTGGGCGAAGTCCTGGCAGACGCCGCGCTTGCGGGCGAACGATTCGACCGGCGAGGTCGTCGCGTCGGTCGCGCCCGATTCGTAGGCGAAGTCGGTCTTGATGCGGCGCGCGAGCTCGGTCGCGCCCTCGTAGATCGGCCGACGCGGCGGAAAGCTCGCCCGCGCGTAATCGGTCGCCGCGGCGAATAGCGGCGCCAGTCGGCTCGGATAGATCGCCGCCGCCGGCGAATCGGCCTCGAGCGACGCCGTCGAGGCGGCGAGCGCGGCGATGTCCTCCCATGCGGGCGTCAGCGCGGCGAGCGGCGGCGACGGCCGCTCGACCACGACGCGCGAGCGCGACAGCAGCGTCAGTTCGCGGTGCGGCGTCTCGATGCGCAATTTGAGCACGCGATTGCCGAAAGCGTCGGTCCGCTCGACGATCATCAGCGGGCGCGGCGTCACTTCGACACCGGCTTTGAGCACGCGCTGTCCGTCTTCCGACCGCGGCAGCAGCCGCAGCATGCAGACGTTGACCGCCACCGGCGCGTCGTACTGATAGCGCGTGAGATGCGAGACTTCGTATTTCAAGCGAGACCCACGCCGCCTTCGGGACGACTTGCCGCCGCGCCGTGCAGGAAATAGCGGTCGGCGATGGCGTCGGCGAGCGTCATCACCCGCTGCTCGACGGCGAGAATGCGTCCATCGTCGACACGCTCGGCGTATTCGGCGGCGAGCTCGGCGCGCAACAGCGTCGCCAGCCGCCGCGGCTCCTCGGGCACCCCGTCCTGCCTCAGCGCCGGCAGGGCGGCGAGATGCTCGTCGACCAGGTTGACCTGGTAGGCGACCGAGCGCGGATTGAACGGATCGAGCAGCGCCATGTCGCGCACCGGCGCGAGCGCGACGCCGAGCAGCGTGCGCGAACGATAGGTGATCTGCGAGTCGATCAGGTCGAGCAGCACGTCGAGCGCATATTCGGTCGCGTCCTGGGCGGCGAACTGGCGCGACAGGCGGCAGGTATTGATCGCGCGCTCGATGCGGCGGCCGAGTTCGTAGAACACCCAGCCGGCGCTGCGGTTGAAGTTCTCGTCGAACAGGCCGGCGAGCGCCGCCACGACAGTCAACGCCTCGTCGACGCAGTCGAGAATTTCCGGCTCGCCGAGATGGCGGTCGGGCGTGTCGACGATGATCGTCTCGAGCCGGCCGATCAGTTGCCAGATTTGCGGCGTCAGGCGCTCGCGGATGACCGAGGCCGCGTGGCGCGCTGCGCGTGCAATGGCGAGGGCCGAGCCGTAATTCTGCTCATCGCGCAACGCGCTTTCGATGACGACGGTCGAGCTTTCGTTGGCGACCCCGGCGTCGACCGCGCCCCACGCGACCAACAGCCCCTTCAGCCGCCCGATCGACTGCTTCGAGCCGTGAATCGGCGCGTCGGGGTCGACCGCGCGCGCGGCCAGACAGCGCACCAACCTCAGCGTCGCTTCCTCGCGCTCGAGATAGCGGCCGAACCAGAAGAGATTGTCGGCGGCGCGGCTCGGCAGATTGCCGAGCATGCGCACGATGCGCGCCGTCTCGGGCGGCGGCAGCAGACTGGCCGCCTCGACCGGCTTCTCGGCGAGCACCCAGACGTCGGCCGACTCGACGCCTTCGCCCATCGACAGGGCGCGGGCGTCGAGCTTGTCGGAGATGCGGCAGAAGCCGCCCGGCATCACCCGCCAGCCGTTCGGCGTCGCCGCTGCGTAGACACGCAGCACGAAAGGCCGCGGCGCCAGCTTGCCGTTCTCCCAGCGCGGCGTCGTCGACAGCCGCACGACGTCCTGGCCGACGAAGTCGACGCCGCGCGCCGAGATCGCCGCGCGCAAAGCGGCGCGGTCGGTTTCCGACAATTCGGCGGCGGCGACCGGGCGGCCGTTGGGAAGGCCGGGAACGGAATCGGAAAAGGCGCCGGCGATCGAAAACAATTCGAGGTCCGCCAGCACGCGGTCGCGCTCGTTGGGCTGGCCGCACCACCAGGTGGCGATGTTGGGCATGGCGAGGTCTTCGCCGAGCAGCCGGCGGGCGAGGGCGGGGAGGAAGGCGAGCAGCGCCCGCGATTCCAGCAGGCCCGAGCCCGGCATGTTCTCGACGGCGACGCCGCCTTCGCGGATCGCTTCGATCAGCCCCGGCACGCCGATGCGCGAGGCGGCGTTCAACTCGAGCGGGTCGCACCATTCGGCGTCGACGTGGCGCCACAGCACGTCACAGCGCTTGAGGCCGGCGATGGTGCGCACGAAGGCGCGGCCGTCGCTGACGACGAGGTCGTCGCCCTCGACCAGCAGGAAGCCGAGATAGCGCGCGAGATAGGCCTGCTCGAAATAGGTCGCGCTGAGCGGACCGGGGGTGAGGATGCCGATGCGCGGCTCGCTGCGCACGCCTGCGGCGCGCAGGCCATTGCGCAGCTCGCGGAAGAACGGCGCCAACCGCTCGACGTTCATCCGTCCGTAGAGGTTGGAAAAGGCCTGCGAGACGACGAGCCGGTTCTCCAGCGCGTAGCCCGAGCCGGAGGGCGCCTGGGCGCGGTCGCCGAGGGCCCACCAGCGCCCGTCAGGGCCGCGGCCGATATCGGCGGCGTAGAGCCTCAGCCAGCGCTTGCCGGGCGGGTCGACGCCGCGCATCGCCGCGACGAAGTCGCGCGAGCCGGTCACGGCCGCGGCGGGCAACAGACCCTCGGCGACCAGTCGCCCGTCGCCGTAGACGTCGGCGAGCACGCGATCGAGCAGCTCTGCGCGCTGGATCATGCCGCGCTCGATCTCGCGCCATTCCGACTCGGGGATCAGCAGCGGCATGCGGCTCAACGGCCAGCTGCGCTCGACCGCTTCGCCCTGAACGCGGTAGGACATGCCGCGGTTGCGGACGCGGCGGTCGGCGGCGGCGAATCGCTGGTCGATCTCGTCCGGCTCGAGGTCGGCGAGGGCGCGCAACAGCCGCTCCCAATGCGGCCGCCGTTCGCCGTCGGCGCCGACGAACTCGTCGGGAATCCCCGGCAGCGGCGCGTAGTCGCGCGTCCAGTCGGCGGCGCGCGCGAGCGCGTCGTTCTCGGACGATGCCTCGGCGCGAGCTCTAGCGGGCAATCGACCTCCGCAGATCCAAAGTCATCGGGAACTCGCTCGACGACTCGTCGGGAGGGATGGGAGTCGCGCCGCCAGTATGGCCGTGATCCGCGAATCGCGCCAGACGCCGCGCCTCCGCTTCGTAGGCGTTGACGGGCGATGTCTCGTAGTTGCGGCCGCCCGGATGGGCGACGTGATAGACGCAACCGCCGAGCGACCGGCCGTTCCAGGAATCGAGGATGTCGAAGGTCAGCGGCGCGTGGACGTCGATGGTCGGATGGAGGCTGGAGTAGGGCTTCCACGCCTTGAAGCGCACCCCCGCCACCCCTTCGCCCGCCCGCCCGGTCGCCTGCAGCGGCAGATGGCGGCCGTTGCAGGTCACGACATGGCGGCCGACAACCAGCCCCTTGGCCTTGGCTTGCAGCCGCTCGACCGAGGAATCGACGTAGCGCGCCGTGCCGCCGGCGGTCGTCTCCTCGCCGAGCACGTGCCAGGGCTCCAGCGCCTGGCGGATTTCCAGTTCGACGCCGCCGTGGGCGACGCGGCCATAGGTGGGAAAGCGGAATTCACACTGCGCTTCGTACCACTCTGGGTCGAACGCATAGCCGGCGCCTTTGAGATCGTCGAGGACGCCGAGGAAGTCGTCCCAGACGAAATGCGGCAACATGAAACGGTCGTGCAAACTGGTGCCCCAGCGCACCGGCGCGCCCTGTTGCGGTTCGCGCCAGAACCAGGCGATCAGCGCGCGCAGCAGCAGTTGCTGGGCGAGGCTCATGCGCGCGTCGGGCGGCATCTCGAACGAGCGAAACTCGACCAGGCCGAGCCGTCCGGTCGCGCTGTCGGGCGAATAGAGCTTGTCGATGCAGATTTCTGCGCGGTGGGTGTTGCCGGTGACGTCGACGAGGAGATTGCGGAACAGCCGGTCGACCAGCCACAACGGCGCCGCCTCGCCCGCCGACGGCGTGCGCGACAGCGCGATCTCCAATTCATAGAGCTGGTCGTTGCGCGCTTCGTCGAGGCGCGGCGCCTGACTGGTCGGGCCGATGAAAAGTCCGGAAAACAGATACGAAAGGGATGGATGGCGCTGCCAATAGAGGATCAGGCTCGCCAGCAGATCGGGTCGGCGCAAGAACGGCGAATCGGCCGGCAGAGCGCCGCCGAGCACGACGTGATTGCCGCCGCCGGTGCC